>JAIZWL010000001.1:1242497-1553122 GCA_021498125.1 Candidatus Thorarchaeota archaeon
GGCCCGAGAAATTCTCGTATCTGACTCTGTGCCCACAAAGGCACCGGTCGTGGCAGAGCTTCCTCCTGAATCTCAAGAGGAGGTTGTGAAGTTAGTAGCGGAGTACGAGCGTCTTGTAAGGCGACGGGATGAGTTGCAGACTGAACGTAGTCAATTGACAGTTCGTCTTGATAGTGGTGAATTGACAGCGATTGAGTTCAGAAAGGAGCTCATGTCAAGGATTCAAGAGGCTGCACAAGTGGCTGAACGACTCAAACAGGTCTCGTCTCGCTTAATTGAGTTGGGTTACCGCGGTATACTTAGGTGAGGTGATTCACTTGCCCAGTCCGGATGAACGGACATCTGAAGAAGATGATTCTTCCAAGGTCGAGGAGGAGACCCGCCGTCTCATGGAGAAGGCTCTTGAAACTGGTGTGTCTACAATATCCTCCTCTGAACCTGAGGTGGTCACCCGTTCGACTTCAACTGCTCGCATGTTAGAAGAGGCCTTCCAGCGCATCCGTGTGCGAATGGAAGATCTTCTCTCCATGATTGATGATAGTCTCAAAAACACTGAACCGAATGTGGAGCAGCAAGTCTCTGAGGCAATATCCAATATTGCAACTAAATTGAAGTCTGCTGGACTAGGTGTGTTTTACACAAAAACGATTGTGACCGTCCGAAACGAGCTATCTAGTTCTCTTGCTCCAAGTGATCTTCTTGAACCTATTCATGAGGCACTGACCGAGGCACATGATCAAGTCGAAGACATTATCACAAAGGCCAGTCGGGGTGCGATTAAGAATGTAGCACGTTCTACTGGTTCTCTCCAGGCAAAAGTGATCCAGCTCTATGCCTCGCTTCAAGATCGAGAGCGCCAGATTGAGGTGGCGCGTGTAGAACTGTTCCGACTGCGTAAGCAGATTGCCGAACTCGAAGCCACGCTTGCCCATCGAGATGAAGAGGTCAGTACGGTCCGTGGTGAGATGAGCCTACTACAAGAGTCTTTGAAGGCTCTCGAGGCTCAGCTTGAAGAGCGTAATCAGGTCATATCCGACCTAAAGAGCCAGTTGACACAGGCGCAGTCCCAGATCGAGCAGCAGAAGGCCATGATCGAGAAGCTCGGGTCTGCCGAAGAGATCGTTGCCGACTATGAAGACAAACTAATGCGTCTCTCACAGATGGAAGGAGAATTGGCCCGACTCCGTACCGATCTCGAGCAGCGTGATGAGACGATAAAATACCTTCGAGAGGAGACTGTCAAGTCCTCGGATTATGCTTCAGCCCTTGAAACCAAAGCGACCGAACTCAATGAACAGCTTGCCAAGAGTGAAGGTGAGATCCGTTCACTTCGCACCGAGAACGAGTCTTTACAGGCACAGATCGCAGAGCTTACAGCTCGATGGAATACACTCTATCAGGTCGCGGAAGACGAGCCCGCATTTAAGGCATACTTTCTTGTTGCTGATAAGACTCGTGGCATACCCTTGGCGCACCTTTCGGCTGCAATGGGTATACCTGTGAGACGGCTAAAAGAGGACCTTGAGAAGTTCATTGAGGTGGGCCTTGTCGAGATCGATGGTGGGATTGTACGTCCCCGTGCTCTCTCTGAGGTGGCACGAGAGATTCAAGGTCAAGAGGATCAGATGATTGAAGAAGTAAAGGCTGAACTTGGTGATGACTCGGAGATTGTCTTGGAGGCTTTTGATCTATCTGAACCATTATTTGATGAGGCCTCTGGCTCCGAGGAAAGTGATATGAAGTAAGAGCATACAAATCACCATGTGGAGGATTTATTGATGGAGCAGAAACGACCCCTAAAAGATGTAATGAGGCAACTCGAAAATTATACACTGGCATGGCATCATTGGCTGATCATACTTGCGCTGTTGAAACTTGGTGGGTCTGCAACAAAGGCTCAAATTTTTCCCGTATTCAAAAAGGAAGGGTTCTCGCCTCATGCTGTTGAGGGGATCTTCAAGAGGGACTTGGTCGAACTGGGCGAGGCTATTGATGTTGATGGTGACATTGAGAATCTGTCAGGTTCAACAATGATCTATCTTACTGATGACACCAAATTCCGGTCATTTATTAAAAAGCATCTCAAATCTGTGGTTCGCACATTAAAGAGTAAATGACCGATCTCGGCTCTCTCGTGGCCACGCACTACTTATCATTGCAAATGCTTTTGAGTAAGTAGATACTATATTATTTGGTTGTCAGAGTTGATTCGTGCATCTTCTTGCAAGAACTGTGGTCGGGTCATTGTCCCTCCACGTGAGATCTGCCCCTATTGTGGTCTAACCGCAGGTCATATGGTACCTGTGGAGCTAAAGCCTGAAGGGACTGTGGTGAGTTATTCTGTGCTTGAGATGCCCCCCTCTGGTTTTGACCCCCCTGTTCTTCTTGCGCTTGTCGAACTCGAACGTGGTGCCACTGTCCTGAGTCTTGGTGAAAAACGCCACATCGGAGCGATCTCTATAGGCTCCCGTGTTTCCCTCTATTATGATGATGATAATAGACTATGTTTTATTCCCCTCTCTGAAGAACTTAAGACTGCCAAGTGACTGCCTGAGCCAGTTTCAGTGTTTCTTCTTGCTCAGGCAGCTGTAGGCATGGGAGCGCAAAAGGCATGAACGCTCCCATATGAATTGGGACCGAATCGAACAGTCTGAATACTGTTCATGTAATACTATTACGTAGAAAGCCACTTAAGAGTTATGTGTCTACGTAATACACATCTATTTACTAGAAGGTCTATTGAATGACCGATGATGAACTAGTCATGAAAATGAACGAGACTCAACTAAGTCTTAGAGAAGAACTAATGGGCCGTCTCTCAATTGAGGGGTTTGGGTTAAAGAAACGAGAAGTTTCTGTGATGACACGTATGAGTGCTGACATCGTTGAGATACTAGATGCTCTTATCGAGTTGGAGATATTCAAGAGCCGTTCTGAGGCGGTGGCTGCACTGGTTGAACAGGTCATCTCGGCACGTCGATCGCTCTTTGATCAGATACGACTGCATGCATTGGAGATTCGACAGAAGCGAGATACTGCAAAGAAACTCGCCATACGGGCTATCCAAGCAATTCAAGATGATGAGTGACGTTCAGTTCATCGTCTACTTTGGCTCGTGAGATTTTGGTATCAACTTGGGAGTATTGATTTAAGGTAGTCTGTTATGACCAAACATTAGGTCATGACGATGACAGCGCATCTTAGTACAATATTATGGACAGAAGAAGAGCTCGAGTTTCGACGTGAGGTTCGAGAGTGGTGTGAACGAGAGATCGCTCCTATAAGTGACGAACTAGACAAGGGCCCCTATCCTCGTGAGATGATCCGTAAATTAGGAAAGGTCGGCTATATGGCCGTGCTCCATGAGAAGGATGTTGGTGGTTCTCAAAAAGGAGTCTCTTATGAGACCATCGTTGCAGAGGAGATCTCTGCGGTCAATGCGGGTTTAGACATGGCCCGAATGGCATCTACGACGCTCTATGGAAAGCCCGTCAGTAAGTTTGGAACTGAAGAGCAAAAGAAGAAATATCTCACCCCGATCATCACTGGTGATAAGATCGGATGCATCGGTATCACCGAACCGGATGTTGGTTCAGACACGGCAGGAATGAAGACCCGTGCAGAGAAAGATGGTGATGAATGGATCATCACTGGAGAGAAACGGTTCATCACTAATGGTAGTCAGGCGGACTACATGTGCTGCTTTGCGATCACCGATCCGACGGTCAAGTCCAAACAGGGTATGACTGCGTTTATTGTGGACACAAAGAGTGATGGGTTCAGCGTGGTCGAGGACCATGATTTAATGGGTATGAAATCTGCAAAGGTCTCCCATCTCAAGCTTGATGGGGTTCGTGTTAAACCAGGAATGATCCTTGGGAAAGAGGGTCAGGGTTTCCAGATTCTCATGGACGAGCTTGATAGTGAACGTACTGCAATTGCCGCAGAAGCAATCGGGTATGGTCGTACACCATATGAGATCGCGGTCAAGTATGCTAATGAGCGTGAACAGTTCCATCGTAAGATTAGGATGTTCGAGGGTGTGAGCTTTAAGATTGCCGACATGGCGATCAAGCTTGAGGCCGCACGTGCGCTCACGCTGACTGCTGCGCGGATGCTTGATGCTGGCATGACGGCGACAAAACAGGCATCAATTGCCAAGGTCTATGCCACTGAGGTGGCCGTACAGATCACGAATGAGGCCTTACAGATCTTGGGAGGTATCGGGTACACGACCGAATATCCTATCGAGCGATTCCTTCGTGACGCTCGTCTTATGACAATCGGCGGTGGCACTGTCGAGGTCTTGAGATTTCTGATTCAGCGAGAGATCTACAAGGAATTCTTCCCCGCAAAATAGTCAGGTGAGGCACTTGCCTCATCTCTTCTGTTTTGGTTGAAACAAAAGATTATAGTGCAAGAGATTCGATTGTCATCTATTCTAAGGAAATAGGTTGTGTAAAGATGACAAAGTTAGAGTACCTGATGGTCTACACGCAAGCAGGCCTGCCAATCTACAGTAAATGTTTTGGAACCTTTTGTAAATCCGCTTTTGAACAACCCGAGATGTTGGCCGGTCTCTTGTCAGCTATTGAGACCATACCCCCCACTCTCTCAGAAGGCCTCTCGTTGAATGCCATCCACATGGGCTCAACAATTATGCGTTTTTCCAAGATCATGCCGAGTGGGCATTCGGTGGTCATAGGACTCTCTGAGGACCAGCCTGAAGTTGCTGAGTCAGTCTATGATGCGGTCCATAAAATACTATCAAACGATAGATTTCGAGATGTGGACTGGGGTCTCATCAGCAGTGAACTTGTGACGGATTTCACAAATGCATTGATCAATGACTATCTTGTTGATGCAATGCACAAGTATGGAGGCTTCAAGGACGAATGCCCTCTTGGTGACAAGTGTCCGATGCACGCAGATCCTGTCCTCTCTCGACGCCAGCGCATATGGAGTACTATCAGGTCTCATTATGATGACATGAAGCGTCGGATGTCGAAAAAATAGGCCGTTATTATATATATAAAGAAAGAAAAATAAGAGAGCGGAAAGCCCGCTCTTTAGTTCTTCTTGAAGGAAGTTATCTCTCTAGTTTTTCTTGAAGGAAGTTATTCTAAACTGATTGCCGACCTGCTCGAGGTTTGCTGTGAAGTTATCGCCCACTTTCACAGTCAGGAGTTCATACCAGTCAGTCAATGACATCCAGTTCTTTGCGCCCTCGATCCATTGGTAGGTTGCGTTGTCGGTCCGAATGACGATGTGAGTGCTTCCTTCATCCACATACGATGTCACATTTAGGACATTGGCTGTGAGGGTGAGTTTACTGGACGGTTCAGGTGCAACACTCAATGCATCCTTGACAGCCTGCACGTATGCCTCTCGTACATTTCGTACTAGGGACTCTCCTGATCCGGATGTGGCTATTGCCTTGATCGATTCGAGTTGACCATCGACAATGCCTAATCCATGTAGTCTGATATCTGTCAAAACAGTCTCTTCACTGTCCGAATCGTATTCGGTGTTGTACCAGTAGATAGGAACATACCATGCCCATCTCCGGTAAGTCGAGTTTATCTGAATTGGATAGATAAGAGGCATGGCTCCATAGTATGCGCCACTGGTTGGATTGGCAAAGGTCTTCAGGACAACGTTCACAGCGGCCTCGCCGCTCATTAATGACATGTTCCTCATGTCGTGATAGTATATCCTATCTTTTGTTGCCTGCATGAATCCACTCAGAGTGAGTGATGTGGCATCTGTGGGATGTACTGCAACAAGTGCCTCAACATGATCATTGTCGGGGTTGATGATATACCGCGTATCCTCTGTGATAGCGATTCGATCACGAGAGGGCTCAACGATCCACAAGAATCCTCCTGCGAAGAGATCGAATCCTTCTCCACGTCGGTAACCTCCCCATCTTGTGATCTGACGTTCAAGCCACTCTTCACCGTATGCTTGGGTGATCCATTCAGGGGTGTCATCCAGAGTCGGGTATGCAATGACTGTGCCATTATAGTAGTACACCTTAGGACCAAGCGGTCGCTCAACAAAGTCCACACCAAGATTAGTTCGTGTCTGGATGTAGACGAGCTGGCCATCAGGATCCCATGTTGGGTAGGCGTACTCGTACATATTGGTCATGTCCTCGAGGTAGTTCCCGAACTGGATGTTCTTGTCCCACCAGAGGCCTTCGCCTACTGGCATGTTCCCTACATCTGTGATGACCTCGACTTGGTTAGGATTGTTCGCATCGACGACGATTAACCCTTGAAGTCGATTTTCTGATAATGTATTTGTGGATACGACCACACACACCCATACTAGCCGACCATTGCGCGTGGTGATGTGCGCCGCAGCAATCTCGACATTTGATCCTATGCTATTCATGATTCGCCTTGCCTGAAACCTTGCAAGCTGGCTGGTGACTAATCTGACCTTGCTATCTTCAATTGTGGAATTAAATAGGGGCCCGTTTGCAGTCACAATGAACTTGTCAACGTATTCAGCGTTTGAGACATCCGAGGTCCAAGTGACCACACCACTGAATATCGGGATCGTGATCAGTAGAATGATTCCAAGGCAGACCACGGGCATCGTTGAACGCATGTCATCAAGTCTTTTCACGCGCACTGACGAGACTCCATTGAAGACGAGGAAGAGACTGTAGCTCATCGCCAAGGAGATGAGTGCCCATGGAAGTGCCATCTGCATTATGACACAGATGAATAACCATGCTCCAGCTCCCCAGACCAGTCTCAGTGGGAAATAATGAAAGATTTTTGGTGGCTGGAAATACTCAACACTTGGTGGGATCGGGATTAGATGTACAATTATCGATAATAATAGGAATAGTGTGACGTTCACAGATTATCACCATTTGGTAGAAGCATCACGCATCAATGATGATAGTCCCTTTTAGCATTTATCTTGATTTTGTTTTCATATGAAAACTTAGTAAACAAGTGATTGTGAAAAAAGTATGAACACATATTGTGCCCGATTCGAAACTTTTCAGAGTTCCTTTCACATTGATTAATCTATGTCTTTACACGTTTCACACTGTACTTCTATGATATACTATTAATCACATGGAACTAAAAAATGCCTCAATCTTTTAATTGTAAAAACAACTTGGCAAAAAAACTATTAACAGTCTAACTGATTTCCTCAAAACAGATTCGAGAGATAAGTGTGTCCACATTCATCTATCAGTGTTCGTTCTTATATTTGGCCACAGCACCCCCCGCCTTTAATAGTGCCATCATAAACGGTGGAATTGGGTCGATCTGTAGTTGGGCTCCACGGTCGATAACTGTGATTCTCCCCTCTTCTAAATCAATTGCGAGATCTTCTCCATCCCGGATTTGTAAAGTTGCGTCCTTTAGTACAATTGCTGGCAGGCCTATGTTGAACGAGTTTCTATAGAATATCCGGGCAAACGACTCTGCAACGACACAGCTGACGCCCAATTGCTTCAGTACTTGAGGCGCCTCCTCTCGTGACGACCCACTGCCAAAGTTACGTCCTGCCACGATCACGTCTCCTGCCCTCACCTCCTTGGCGAAGTCCGGTCTTGGTATCTCTAGTGCATGTTTAGCCATCTCCGCGTAATCGAGGAGTCGAAGGTGTTTACCTGAGATGATCTGATCTGTATCCACATTGTCATCAAAAAGCCATGCGCGTCCTCGAATCTGACCGACTATTATTTTCTACACGCTCCTTGGGTCCGTGATCTCTCCCATTATGGCACTGGCGGTAACCGTTGCAGGTGATGCCAGATATACCTTTGATTCTCTGTGGCCCATACGTCCGGGAAAGTTCCGATTAGTTGATGAGATACAAACTTCTCCCGCCCCAAGAACTCCCAAGTGTCCCCCAACACAGGCACCGCACGTTGCATTGGTCACAACTGCTCCAGCCTCCATCAAGATTCTTATGATTCCGTTGTCTAAGGCACTCATGTAGACCTCCCGACTTGCAGGGGTTACTATCATCCTTGTGCCGTTATGCACATGCCTCCCTTTGAGTATCTTGGCTGCGACTTGAAGGTCTTCAAGGCGTCCATTTGTACAGGATCCAAGAAATGCCTGATCGATCGGAGTCCCCACGACCTCAGTGACAGGTCGTCCATTTGCTGGGCTGTCAGGAACGGCAACATAGGGTTCTAGCGCTTCTTTATCCAGATCGTATTCTAAGGATTCTTGATATTCTGCTGTATTGTCTGGTACAACCGGGGCCCATTTTCGATCTGGGGGTCGCTTGTTCATCCACTCTTGGACACTCTTGTTGACCGTCATCAGACCGCTCTTTGCTCCGGCCTCCACGCTCATATTTGTCATTGTCATTCTAGAGTCCACAGACATTTGGTCAATTGTGGGTCCATGAAACTCCATGGACATGTAATTTGCTCCATCAGCACCAAGATCTGCAATGATCTTTAGAATCAGATCCTTGCTCATCACGTACTCTTTGAACTCTCCACTGACGGTGATCTTGATTGACTCAGGGACCCGTAACCAAGTCTTGCCAGTGGCGATTATGATCGCGCAATCAGTAGCGGCCAGCCCTGTTGCAAAGGCATTGAATGCACCATAGAGTGTTGAGTGGGAGTCCGATCCGATGATGAGGTCTCCGGGTGCCACCAGTCCCAGCTCGGGAAGGACCTGATGACAGATGCCACAGTCCACATCACAGAAGTGTTTGATCTTATGCTCACGAACGAACTGTCTATTTCTCTGATGGATCTCTGCGCTCTTTGTATCCGACGCCGGAGCCCAATGATCGTTGACTACGAGAATACGGGCCGGGTCCCAGACTCTCTTGACATCCATCTCCTCAAGGATGGGCATGATTCTTGAACCCAATACTTCGTGGGTCATCAACATATCTACAGCTACTTCGACGATCTCTCCTGCATCGGCTACGCCAGATTCAGTATGACTTCCGATGAGCTGCTCGGCCAGAGTCTTTCCCACTATGCTCACCTTAATCTGTTATGTCCGCAATGGTCTTTATCACTGCATTAGTCACCTGTATGGTCGATGAAGGCGTTACCTGTTCCCAGTCGCCCACACAGAGATCGTACGTTCTAATTGTGCCCTCTCGGAGAACCTGAGCAACAGCATCCACGATCAGTTGTGCGGCCTGCTTGCAATGGTCATCTTTGTTTTGATCGCCCAGCCACTCAAGCATCATCGAGCCAGCCAATATGGAAGCGATTGGGTTGGCGGTATTCTCTCCATAGTGTTTCGGGGCTGACCCATGAACTGGCTCAAAGACTCCCTTCGAGTCCCCGATATTTCCTGCTGGTGCCATTCCGAGACCGCCCTGAATCGCCGCTCCAAGATCTGTGATGATATCGCCAAAGGCATTCGGTGCTACAACGACATCAAAGCTCTCAGGCCTTCGAATGCACCACTGAGTCCATGCATCAACATATGCGTAGTCTCTGGAGATGTTCGAGTATCTACTTGCTACCTGATCGAAGGTGTACCTGAAGAGCTGACAACCAGCAAGTAAATTGCTCTTGTCAACACAGGTGACCATTCTCTTTCCGTCGGCCGGTCTACCCTTTCTTGCCTCTGCAATCTTGAATGCCTGTTCTATGACTCGGGCCGACCCCTTGTGAGTGATGACTCGTGTGTCGATTGCGATCTCGGGTTCACCACCCCTTGCTAAGGTTCCGCGTGCCGGGGTGTAGAGACCCTCCGTATTCTCTCTCACGATCACCATGTCGATATCTCTATGGGTCTTTCGAGCTAGCGGGGTCGGTACGCCCTCAAGTAATCTCACAGGTCTCACATTAGCATAGAGGTCCAGATCGAATCTGAGGCCAATGACCACATGATATCCTGCCAAGTTACCATCCGGTAGGCGTACGGTATTACCATGTCCATCTATTGCACCGACCGCTCCAAGAAGTATCGCATCAGCCTCTCTCTTGACGAACTGTTCTGCTTCCTCGCTCCACTCACGCTGGGTCTTGAGATAATACTCTCCCCCTGCCTCTATGTCCATAAAGTCAAGTTGGAGACCGTTTGTCTCTTCCAAGGCGGCTCTTATGGCCCGTACAGATTGAGGGATCACTTCTTTGCCGATGCCATCCCCCGGAATTACAGCGATGCGATATTTTCCCATCAGTTCAGTCACCTAATAGTTTCCAAGCCAACCCAGATCATTCCCATGGTCATCAATGATACTGACCATCGTGTCAACTCTCGTTCCATCAAGATATCGTATCTTACAGCGGATGGTGAATTGTCTGTGGCACTTGGTGCACTCCACACGCCAGTCCTCAATGACCGGTTCCAGTCCATGGTTGGTGATCTCGTTGGGTTCAGTAGTCACTTCAATAAGTTCCAGTTCATCACCGTCACAGGCATAGGTGCACTCTTTGAGGGGGATTCCCTCCATGCCTCGTCTGCCCAGAGGTATGAACACCTCATTCGGTAGCTCATCAAGAGAACGTTCAGCGCTCATTTTTCACCACCACTATATTTTGCATTATCACGAATAAATCAATAGGTCTGCCTCTTTTCACGCTCTTCAGGTAGATATCTTCTCCGTCAGAGGAGTCGATTCTTGTCGGCCGAGAGTGAAGTGGTATGCCTGTTTGTATTATATTTTTCATTTATCACTGTTGAACAAGTGTTACACCAGTATGGATAAATCAGTCCGTGAGATTCGATGATTATGCATCTTGTATCGTATGCCCATCTGGGAGACATGTCTATTGGTATTATTCACGAGTCCAATCTCTACGATATTCCTATGTTGGCCTCCCAGTATGGTCTGGCTGAGGGGAGGTATGGTCGTGATTTTCCACGAACAATGATCGAGCTCTTACGTTGGCCTGATGGTGTATCTGTGGTACAAGACCTTCTTGTTGCATTAAGAGATGACACCTCTTCTGAGCGCGTCAACGCTTTAGACCTCTCAGAGGTGAAGATCTTGGCCCCGATCATACGGCCCGGCAAGATCATCGCATTAGGGTTAAACTACAAGAGCCACATCCAAGAGACTGGCAGAGAGGTTCCTGAGTTCCCCGTCATCTTTGCCAAATTTCCATCAGCTGTCGTTCATCCTGAAGACGATATCCCCTATCCTTCCCTGACACGTAGACTTGACTGGGAGGTTGAGTTAGGTGTTGTTATTGGCAAGACCTGCAAACAGGTCTCCTCTAATGACGCTCTTGACTATGTGGCTGGTTATACGATCATAAACGACTTGAGCGCACGTGATCTTCAGAAGCGGGATGGCCAATGGGTGCGCGCAAAGTCACTTGATGGCTTCTGCCCAATGGGGCCTGTGATCGTCACAACTGATGAGCTTGGAGACGGCTCTGGGCTGCGGCTCTATTCGAAGATCAATGGTACCATCAAACAGGACTCCACAACCTCCGACCTGCTATTTGATGTGCCTCATATCATCGAGTATCTATCACAGGCGTTCACATTAGAACCTGGTGATGTCATTGCCACCGGGACACCATCCGGCGTAGGTTTCGCACGAGACCCTCCTGAATATCTCCAGCCCGGTGACGAGATGGATCTCTTCATCGAGAAGATCGGTCATCTACGCAACCGCATCGTCGAGTCTAGATGATTACTCTCTTCTATCAAAGGTGACGGTGATCTCCTGTCCGGCCTTGAACTGGCGTCTTATTGCGATGACTTCTGGAGCAACCTTGTCAAGTCTGATCGGCTCATCGTTTATTGAACCACGTTTAGGTCTCCAGTGTGGGCCAAAGACAATGAATACCGCTTCTTCGTGTCGTGTATCTGTTGTCACGAACACACTCAGTTCGTTCTTTGCGGAATCCCATTTTTGATCCTTCAGCTCGACAGCTCCCTGAGTGAAATGTATGCTCGTGCTGAGAATCATTGGGGTCTCCATCTCTGGTCGAATCACAAAGAGTCGGCAGGTGTGAGGTCTGAGACCCGTCACCTTCATTGATTCCTCGACGGTTCCCTCATACTGCTGTGTCCAAAACTCGAACACATGATGGGGGACGGTCTCATGAAGCCCAACTGATGGCAGGTCGAACTGGACAGAGATTTCCTTCTCAGAAAGATTCAAGGTTGCCACGACGGCCCATTCACCAAGTGGAGTGGCAATCTTCAGGGCGAAGACACGAGGCTCAGGTTCAACAAAGGCATCGATTGCCACAGCGCCTCTCCGATACGGTGGAAGTAACTTGTCAACAAGGCTCAATCGTTCTTCAGCCACCTCTTCAAGTCGATCACTCAACAGGATGGCCCCACCGCTTAATGCAACAACTGTCAACCATAGACGGATCTCCTCAAGGGAGAGGTCGTTATCATCTTGTCGTACAAGAATGCAATCTGGATCGTTTATCCACCACGTATCGTGCATAAAGGCACGAGTCATTGTATTGATGCTGCACTCATAGACTCCACCACCCCAATCTGTTCTCCAAGCAGTGGCAATATCTGTCCCTATCCGCATCATGTTGGTGATCCCTATGCACTGTCCAAGAGGTGCCCCACAACCCAATATGAGCGAGTCCCCAACAGCCTCTCTTATTGCGACAAGCCCGTTTCTCAGTGCCTGCGCACGAGTCTGGGACTCGTCATGTCGTACTCCTTCTTGAGTTGCATGATATAGAAAATCGATCTTGAAATAGTCGAAGCCGTAGCTCTTGAGACGGATGAAGAGGTTTCTGATGTGTTGTATCACTGCGGGATTTGTGAAATCGAGTGCGTAATACTCACCGTACCATAGTGGATTGTCCCCGACGGGAATAGGATTGTTGTTGCGGTCGCGAATAAACCAGTGTGGTTTGTCCCTATACAGGTTCGAATTTTTAGAGGCGATAAATGGGGCGGTCCAGATTCCTGCCTTGAAGCCTCGGGCCTCTATTTTCTCAACAAGGTTTGCAAGTGAATTGCTGAATCGGTCATTCTCGACCCAGTCTCCAACTGCTCGCTGATACCCGTCGTCGAGCTGTACCCACTGCATCTGTGGGAACCGTTTCTGAAGGACATCCGCATTTTGAATAATCTCATACTGGTCTGGCATTGTATAATAGAAGTACCAGCTGCACCACCCCGTCGGGATATTGTCCCATGTGACAGCCTTCATCTTAGAGGCCGTGATCTGTGCATATTCCCTGATCATCTCAACAGGGTTAGAGCCTACCAGTACAAGCAATTCTTCTGACATCACACTATTTTGAGTGTCCACTGGTAGATTGTCTGCTGCGCAACTTGCCAGAACTTGGATCATAGCGGGCGGGTGATCTTCGGAACCAAGCATTGAGATTGTTGTCAGTTGCTTTTCATTGGTCACAAATCCAAGGGCGATACTATTTCTAGAGCTGATATTATGGATGACCGAGAAGATATGACTTGTATTCTCTCCGGGCTCGATAGTCTTGGCCTGTGTCAATTCCCACGAGTGAAACCCATTTTTGAAGACTCTTAGATCTGACTCAGAAGTTCCTGTGAATATTTGCAGATCATTTTCGGTATCAATCACAAATGGCTCTATGGAATGTATGACTTCAGGGTCTTTGCTCTTGTTCTTAAATTGGACTACCGCTGTATAGCCTTTGAGGCCTCTCCACAGACTCAGACGCACATGGATCTCCGATTTTTTGTCGGCACTCTGGAGTTTGAGGACTACGGCCTTTACTGGGCCCTGTTCTGTCTTAAGATCGATCGAGTCAAGTCTTCGAAAGATCATGTTGCGTGAACTGTAGACCTGCCTCCCTGTGTGAACAAGAAAATAGGCACGTGAGAAGTATGTGATCTTCTTGTCCAGACTGGTGAGCGTAAAATGTCCTCGTTGTGTATCATAGGTGAGTGTGATGAGATCGTTACTGAGCTGCACCTTGTCCGAACTCAGTTCCACTTTACATATCTCACCAAACTCGGCCATGTTCACTCACTCCGTGATACCTTGGCGTGCCTTCTCATTTTCCACGTGGCGGAAGCTTTTCAGCACGTTCCTGAGCAGCCTCTGCCTCTTCATACTCAAAGAATTTCTTGTGAGCCTTCGCCAATAATTCCCACGCTTCTCGATCTTTTGGTTGTAGTGTCAAGTATCGCTTGATGTACGTCTTGACCTCTTCCCACCTCTCGAGGTTCTCACAGCACCGCGCAGCGTAATAGAGCGCTCTCTTATGATCCATCTCAGTGCCCATGAGATCCTTGAATATTGTCAATGCCTCCTCCCAGTCCCCAGCTTCATAATACGTCATGGCCTCATTATATTTATTTTCCATCTCTCCGTACTCGGGCATCTTTGATGTGAGTCTTCCAATAAACAGGCATGCCGCACCAAGAAAGAGTATTGACAAGACCAGCATGATGAATCCGATGATTCCAAGCGGTTCACCCGGGACGATTCCCCATCCTGCGAGAGCTGCATAAAAGAGTCCACCAATAATGACGATCGCAGTAATGGCCATCAATAATCGTTGCTGACTGATTCCCTTCTTAGGAGCGGGTTGTTCGGTCTCAAGAGCCAATAGTTCCACCGATACATTTTGAGAATCAGTGCCTTTTAGATTCTATGAATTCCTAGTTGTCGTTCTCTTCTAGCTCGGCGAGCAGTCTACTTTGTGAGCCTTTCTTCTCTCTGTATTCTCTATCTTCCTTCTTTGCCTCAAGATGTCTTCGAGCGACATCTATCCATTGACTCACTCGTTCGACAAGACTTGGATCAAGCTCGATCGCAAGGTCCGCATAGGCAACGGCCTTGTCAAATTCCTCCTCGATAAAGTGAGCATTGGCCTTGTTATAAAATGCCTCTGCGTAGTCAGGCTTGGCCGCGACTGCGCGTGTGTATGCCTTGATCGCCTCTTGCCCCTCTCCAAGTCGGGAGTGGCAATTTCCTAGATTGTTCCATGCCTCCGCATCATCCGGATTGATCTCTAGGGCACGTTCGTAGCACTGTTTCGCTCCCTTAAAATCAGATAAATAATAAAGCGCAGTGGCCTTGTTGAACCAGATCTCAAAGATCTCGTTATCGATGGCAAGAGCCTCGTCGAATGCCTTTATGGCATCTTCTTCTCTCTCGGCCTCAAGAAGTGCCACACCAAGGTTGTACCACGCCTCGATCCGATGTGGGTCTTTTTCGACGATATCCTGAAGAATCTTAATCGCGTCGTCGTAGAGACCCTGTTTGATGAGACGCACCGCCCGGGTCATTTCTTCATCATTGCTAGTAGACATTGTACTATCAGACGGTGTATTCTCGGATAAGACTTGCGAAGTGTTCTATTCTGGTTTCTTTGCTGTTCTCCTGGCAATGATTGTCAAAATTATACCGATCCCACCAGTCGATAGAGCAGTGACTCCTATGAAGTCGACTATCCCTTGAACGCCGGATTGGAACAAGACCGTGGTAATCTGGATGATGAGGCCGATGATTCCCATACCTACGGCTATTCCTACAACAAATTTGCCTGTGCCAAATCTCTGAGTTGTCATGAGATAGCCGCCAATTATGACTCCAATACCTCCAAGTCCTGCAATGAAAATCAGAATGTAGAGAATAATGTTAACGATTGGTACAAGTGCTTCAAGACTGGAGTTGGTTGAAACATAACTCAGGAATGCAAAGACTCCAATTCCTCCAACGGCTCCAATAGAGATCAACAGGATTCCTGCGATTAGACACATTATGAATTCTTTCGCGTTACGCATGTTGATTCACCATAAGGCTCGGAAGGTGCGATCTCATTATTGACTCTTCTGTAGACATACATGATTGAGCAATGAGGTTCCATCAAAAAAAAAGACAAGGGGGGATAAAGGCCCCCCAACCTACTTTTTAGCTTTCTTAGCTTTCTTAGCTTTGGCCTTTAGCTTTGCCTTTTCTTCAGCTATTGCAGCCTTGAACTGCTCGTCGAAGCGTTTGGCAAGCTCTGCTTTTTCCTCAGGTGTTATAAATTTAAATCTCGCTACTGCTGCGACACCTGCTTTCCATGCTTTTTGTCCAGCCTTCAATTTATCTACTTTAGTTGGTTTTGGTGCTTCGGCCATTGTTACTCGCCTGTTGGTCTGTGCAGCTCTTACAAGCTGTCACCAACATTTTATGCAGTGCTTAATTCAATAAAAGAGAATCTTGCTTGTATTCTCTTCGGAGAAGAAATTATCTAGTAAACAATAATATTATACTATTTATATTGGTTCGACTTGAATGTCTTTGACTGTGGAGTCCTGTTTGTCATGTGGTTGTTCCCTGAGGGTCATGGCAACAATAGCGGCCATTATTGATACAATAACAAGGAAGAGAATTGAGGCTGAGAGTCCATATGTATCCCCTATCCATCCAAATGCAATTGGTGACAGAGCCCCTGGAATCGCACCGATGGAAAATATGAGTCCAAAGGCCAATCCTTTTTGATTGCGTGGTGAGATCTCAGTCTGATATGCCTGATACGGTGGAACGCCAAAATAATAGACAAATCCAATGGTCATTAATACGAGGACCAAGGGAATCGGTTCCAGTGAGAAGTTGAGCAACAAGATCGCCGGGGCCATCAGTAATGGTGATAATATAATAAATGGCGTCCGACGTTGCACTCTATCTGATACTGCTCCAGAAATTAACTCGCCAACAAGCCCTGTGCCCAACATTAGTGTGGTCAATGAACCCGCCCATAGAGGTGCATATCCGTAGCTCATGACGAGATACACAGGCATCAAGAGATTTGTGCAGCGAAAGGGAATTCCCCTGAGGCCTGAGAGGATCATCGCAAGCACATAATTACGTGTCCATCCCTCTTCGCCATCTGGTTCCTCCTCGATTTCAGGATTGTTGCGAGTGTACTCAAATGAAAACCGCATCAGCATCGCGGTCACAACGAAGAGGATCAATCCCAGAATTCCAAGTGCTATGAGTGAAGCCTGCCATGTTCCAAGAGTGACAAGCAAGACTACCCCAAGGAATGGGATGCTTGCCATTCCCACAAGTCCCCCCATCGCCTGAGTGCCGACCGCCTTGGCCCGTGCTCCTTTTGGGAACCGATCCGAGATCGCTGGGAATGCTGAGGGATGATATCCTGCTGCTCCAACTCCAAGAAGCGATTGCATGATGACAAGAATGACGAAGGTCGTGGCGAAGCTTGTGAAGAGTACAACTATTGAAGCTAGGAGAACGCTCAAGGGGATAAAGATGTCACGCCACCCCTTATCCGCAAGATATCCTACTAGCAGATGCGTTATTGTCATGGTGACGATTGCTGCACTGGAGATGATCCCTACCTGTGTGAGGTTGAGGGATAGCTCTTCCTTTATGACTGGTAGAAATGGTGACAGTGCACCTGTGAAGATGTGATTAAGGAAATGAGCTATTGTGCATGCTGCTAACACTGCATATGAGGCCTTTGTGATAGTCGCCAATTGTCAATCGCCTTTGCTGGTGTGGAGTGGGGTGTGGCGCCGAGAACTATTTGTTAAATCTGGCGATTGTTACAATATACACCGTCTCTGTTCCAAAATTGTAGTCTCTGAGCTGCTATTAGTGGTTTACAAAAAAAGGTACGGTAAACTGATGACACGAGAGATCGCATCATCAGCTTATCCGAATTCGACTCAGAGTTTGTACTTTTTATTACGTTTCCTGCCTTAAAAGCTTCCGACTCTCAGCAAGGTTCGTGCTCATTGATACACTTGGTTTCAGAGCTTGTTCATGAGCCATAGTACAATCTGGAGTGCTATTGTCTTATCGCCATTCGCCTCGTATTTGCCAGAGAGACCCCAATTATCTATGAAGAAGTTGGTGCCTGTGACGACCAACCGGCCGCCTCCGGATCGTTCCATGGCCCCGAGTGTGACTACGGACTTGTAGGTTGCTAGGCTCGTGGCATTTTCAGGTAAAGTGAGATTTGCTCCCACAAAATCGAAGCCTGTGACGCCAGCAGTTATCGAATGTATTGTGAGATTGATCACTTTCACAGCATCTCCCGAGCTTGGAATTCTGTGGGTCCCTAACGCGAACCCGCTCCATGAGAGTAATTCATTTACTGCTGAGACGTTTATGCTCTTGTTATCCAGTCCGGCAACAAATATGCCCCCGGAATTATTGAAGTAGCTCTCATATGCTCGTATCTCATCTTGTGTGTATCTCAAAGAGTACGCTTTGGGATGTAATGGGTCGGTCTCGTTTGTACCCCACGTACAGGGATCGAGGATGAGGACCGCATCATATCGGTTGAGCAGGTTCTCCGTAATGGTCGTGCCCTGGGCAAACTCTGTGACAGAGATTGAGTTCTTCACCAATAGCTTGTAGAACTCTCTGAACTGCCCATAATGGGTATCAATTGACCACGCAGAGCGACTGACATCTAGTGCAACGTGAGCACTCGCCTCAGCGGCCGTAAACGAAATCTGAAGATAGTCGGTTGAAACCCCACTTGCAAATGTGATATTTGCAGCAAAGATTGTTGGGCCCGATGAGGGAACATGGATCTCGAGGGGAATGATGGCTGTCTGATTTACTTCAACGGTTGATGGCATATGAAATACGGACGGTGTTGTCGTAGTGATATCGACTGTATACTGCATATGCTTACTATTGATGATCTGGACGCCAAACGAGTAATTATCATTATAAAATAGGCGTTCGTAATCAATAGGGAGTTGTTTGGGGTGGACATACGTGAGGGCCGGGACCTCAGATGACTGACTGAAGGAACCGATGATTTGAAGTGCTTTGGTATAATTGACCTTTCCCGCACCGACCACATATTCCGGATATGCCATCCGGGTAGCCGATTTCATCAGGGCCGCCTTAATGAGCCCGGGAGTATATGCGATGCCATGGTCCTTGCAATATTTTATCAAGTCTGCCACTCGTCCTGCAATTCGGGGTGATGAGAAACTTGTTCCGTAATAGATCGCACTACTTGTGCTCACGTATCCTGTTGCCATGATATCTGGTTTCATAATGGGTTCTCTTGTTGGCCCCGTGCTGGAATACTGTGCAGGCTTCCCCAGTTCATCTAGAGCTCCAACAGCAATCACATTTTCGAACAATGCAGGAGCTCCTACTGACGATCCTGCCGTACCACTGTCGCCCTCATTTCCTGCCGAAGAGACCACTACAACTCCATGGTTCACTGCGTAATTGATCGCATCACGCATCGGATCTCCAAGAGTTGGTGATGATCCAAGACTAAGGTTAATGACACTGCAATTCTCTTCAATGGCCCAATAGATCGCTGCGACAATTGCAGCAGAGGTGGCGCTCCCCTCATCAGATATGGTCTTTGCATTGACAATCACAGCACTTGTGGAACTTGAGAGGATCGTGTTCGAGACCAGTGTCCCGTGAGGTACTCTCTCCGGTTCGGAGTCGGCAGTACTGGTATCGGCCACATCGTACCCATATTGAGGGAGGATGAAGCTCTTTGATGCAACTACCGAACCAAATGGTAGTTCATCGGCGTTCACACCGGTGTCGATCACGGCAACACGTACACCGTCTTTCTGTGACCCGATAATGTTTGGCAATTCCGGTGCGAGTATTGCCGTCAGAGTCGATGCGAGAATAATTAATACAATTAATATGGCAATTCCCTTAAGGGTGCCAGATTTTTCCGTTTTTCGTGGCACGTTTTCAATTTCCCAGGCGTGGATCATGCTAGTCATCTCTGAGATTACCTATCGTCACTCATTGTTCATTTCTTGATGAATTTATAGGCTAGGGATGTTGTTCGGAAAAGCTTCAAAAGAGATGTTGGTTGTTGTTATTTGTGAACTGAACCATTAATTACAAGTTCATTTATTTAGAGTCACGTCGTCATTGAATCCTACGAAGGGGTACTAGCCTTGTCGAAGCAAGAAGCCACTACTCATGCATCACCCAGTGTTCACTTTCCCTCTATGCAAATTGATGAAGTCTTGAAGACGCTCTCTGTTGACCCTGAGCGAGGTCTCTCACATAATGAGGTCAAGTCTCGTCTAGAGCGATACGGCCCTAACACTATCCCAAAGGCGAAAGGCAGTTTTTGGAAGGTATACCTTGCGCCAATCCTCAACTGGCTGATTACAATCTATCTGATTAGCTCCTTTGCACTGCTCATTATTGCATGGTTGGTTCCTTCGACTGATAACCGGATTGGGCAGGCAATGCTCTGGTTGTCAGTTGTGATTGTTAACTGTCTGGTGGCTATCTTCCAGCAATTCAGGGCGCAAAAGAAACTAGAGGCATTAGAGAAGCTATCTGCTGGGGAGTCTCGTGTCGTACGAGAGGGGTCAGATGTACAAGTCGATCCTGTTGAGATTGTCCCTGGGGATATTATCAAACTTGAGCAGGGCGATCGAATCCCTGCTGATGCTCGAATACTTGTCAGTACAAATTTTGCTACAAACGAGGCATCTTTGACAGGAGAGAGCGTGCCTGTAGCCAAACATGCTGATGCAGTAGTATCGCCTGATGCACCTCTGACCGATATGCGTAACATGGTCTTCTTGGGCACATATGTTGCTACTGGTGTTGCAAGAGCAGTTGTGACGACCACTGGGCGTGATACCGAAATTGGTAAGATCCAAGGTTCATTAGAGTCTCTCAATACTGGTGATATTCCCCTCCGTAAAAAGGTCAATCTGTTGGCCAAATACCTAGGCATTGCTGCGATTATTCTTCTCTTCGTTTCAATCTCTTGGCGAATCTTTGTCACTCCGATTATCGAGCAGTTTCCAATCTCATTTGCAGTGGACATAATTGCTGCTCATGTCACTGAAGGAATCACTCGTGCAATGACCATTATGCCCATCAATATCCCCTTGCTCACTACCATTGTGCTCCTCACTGGGGTTCTAGCAATGGCCAAACATGGGGTCATCATCCGCGACCTATCAGCCGTTGAGAGTCTGGGTCGAGTCAGTGTGATCTGTTCTGACAAGACCGGGACCATGACACGGAACCAAATGACGGTCAAATATTGCTGGGACACAGAGAATCTCTATGCAGTCACTGGGGACGGATATGAACCGCGCGGAGAGATTTATCGCGTACGCAATCCGGACATGCCTGACCGATACAATTCGGAGGATAAGGTACTTGTCAGTGATGTATACGGATGGAAAGGACTCTATACCCTTATTGTCTGTGGCGGGATTAATAATGACTCCGAGATTATTCAGCGACCCGTTTCAAAGGATGAGACCGTGTGGACCCCTGTCGGAGATCCCACTGATGCAGCATTGCTGGCCCTGTTCAGAAAGAGTGGTCTAGATGAGGCTCAGATTCGTAAACAGTACGAGATCGTCTTGGAGTTCCCGTTCGAATCAGAATTGAAACGGATGTCCAAAGTGTGTCGTAATAATGGCAACTATACGATCTTTACAAAGGGCGCAACAGAAGTCCTTCTCCCGCTCTGTCGATCAGTACACAGCCCCTCTGGCCCCAAGCCTCTTACTCCCGCAGAACATGACCGAATCAATCGACTTGCTCAGGGTTTTGCTGAGCAGGGTTATCGTGTCATTTCTCTTGCTTATCGGGAAGCAACCTCGTTACCTACAGGATCTGATGCTCGATCCGCAACGGAACGCGACCTCATCTATGTTGGTTTCACCTGTATTGTGGACCCACCGCGAGATGGGGTTCGTGAGGCAGTCGATGCCTGCCACAGTGCAGGAATTGATGTTGTAATGATTACTGGTGATGCTGCAGCCACTGCAAGGACGATTGCGAAAGACCTGAACATCATGGGTCCGGACTCGCTTGTTGTTGAGGGTAATCAGATAGCTGATCTATCTGACGCAGAGTTTGCCCGTGTCAACGTATTCGCCCGTGTCAATCCCGAGCACAAGCAGGTGATCGTTGAACGCTATCAGGCGCAAGGCAAAGTTGTTTCGATGACTGGTGATGGTGTCAACGATGCGCTCGCTCTTGCAATGAGTGATGCAGGTGTTGCAATGGGTATTACTGGCACTGATGTTGCAAAAGAAGCAGCTGACCTTATAATAACCGATGACAGTTTTGCATCAATTGTCACTGGTGTAAAAGAGGGTCGTGGGCTCTTTACGAAGATCCGCATGATGGTGTACTTCTATATTGCTATCAACCTGTTTGAGAGCATTATCTTTTTTGGGGCGATGTTTTTCTTACCGAGTACTGTCCAGATGTTGGCACCTTGGCAAAGCCTTTACTTGATAGTCACAACGCATTCTTTCCCGGGTCTTGCTTTAGTGTTCGATAAGACCTCCCCACATGTAATGGACGAAGAGCCTCGTGATAGCGAGGAGATCATCACAGGACCTCTTGCTCGATACATGATCCTAAATGTAATCCTTATGGCCTTTGGAGCAGCGATGGCCTACTTCCTCACTTATACTGGCTGGCTTGGCATTGTGGACATCTATCCTGAGAATGGGACTGGCTTCTACTCGATAGTCAATCGTCCAATGAAGGCAACAGTAATGATGCTCACTGTGCTTCTTCTACTGGAGAGCACTATCGTACTGATCATTCGGAGGATTAACATGCCTCTGAGCAAATCACTACGGGAGCCTGGGACATACAGGTTTGCCATCCTCCTTGGCCTGATCTATATCGCGCACCTTGGCCTGATGTATCTATATCCCGCACAGGAGATTCTTGACTCGGTCGGTCTCAGATTCTTCTTTGTGCCGTTGACATGGTACGACTGGCTCATCTGCATACTGCTGGCACTGCCTGCAATTGTTGGTATGGAGCTTTACAAACGCATGTTGAGACGTAACAATGTAACGCTGTGACACACGCTATGACGATACGAACATGCCTGCTTCAATTGGCCGCACTCTCCGACCCGTTCCTTCAGGTCGTTCTTGGCCTTGCTCTAGCCGGCACGATCATGTTGGCAGTCCTCTTCATGGTCTTGAATGACCGACGAAAAGCGGCTCGAAAGATCGACCTGTTGCTTCTTGACCAGATGACTGTATCACTTGCCGATCTGCGTACGCTCCTTCGAAAGCCCCGTCTGGATACTGGCGCTCTCAGAGGGATCATCGGTCTCTGCAATGATGCCATACTGGGTTTTACCGGTACGACTGTAGTATCTGCTCCTCTTCTACGGGAACGCCTCCGTCGGTTGATACATGACGATTCTATTGTCAGAACTGCTCAAGAGGCCGATATGTGGAGCCTGTCTGATGCAACTGTGGCAAATCTGATTGAGGCTATCGCGAAGAGTGAGGGGATCGATATCATACGGACGAGGACGGGGGATTATGTAGTCGTGTCATACCTCAAGAGTCGCTTTCATGACGATCTTCAATTTCAAGGCCGTATCGATATCAAGAATGAGGCGCAGCGTCTTGGTGCTGAGCAATCTGATCTGATCGAGATGGTCTATTCTTGGGGCTGGGACATCATTGAGGTCTCTGACGATGTACTCGCCTCGACTGACTGGGTCCGCGTGCTCTTAGAGCGGATGGTTCTCTCTGAAGGCCGATTGAATCCAGAAGAGGCTGCGACTGCGATTGGTGTGTCAATCGACGATCTCTTTCGGTTACTCAAACGGTTAGATTGGAAGACTATTACTGCTACTGATGGTGGTCTCATCCCTCTTCACACGGTGGAAGAATATCTGAGCGACCGCATTGAGCGAAATGGCATTGTTGATCTTAATGAGGCATCTGAGCATTTTGGCCTCTCGCACGATTCGTTGCTCAAGATTCTACGGAATATTGACCGTCAGATCATAGAGACCACTAGTGGTGAGGCTGTAACCCTTGATTACATCCGCCGGCAGGTGGATGCAAGCATACGCATGTCTGGCTGGGCCCATCCGGAGGACATTGCAGACCTGTTGGGAATCGATCCGCGTCTTGTTGTTCAGGTTCTTCGTTCAGAGGAGGAGTACCGCCGTGTCGCCGATGGCCGATACATCTCACTAAGATTCTTCCGTGACTGGCTGCTTGATCTCATCAACGACCAAGGTATCATTCCACTGGATTTGATTGAGAAGGAGTGGGGTCTCTCCCGTGTGGATGTTCGAGTCCTGATCAAACGTTTCGGCATCAAGACGACCACGACCACCTCTGGAGACCTTCTCTCCTTGCAGTGGGCCCGCGATAGAATCAATGCAAAGATCGAGTCGGGGGAGTCGGTCTCTCCAGAATATGTGGCACGTGAATTCAATGTTGAGATCGGGGTCGCGGTTGCACTTATTGCAAATGTCGAGTCGTCGGCATATCAGACCCATGATGGCCGCTTGGTTCCTGAGCGTATCTTGCGTGAAGACCTTCGTAAGCGATTCATTGCTAAAGGGGTCATTGATCCCGAGAAGGAGGCCCATCGACTAGGGCTTGATGTGTCCGTGGTTGAGCGTCTTGTTGATTCACTGGCGGTTGATGCTGTTGAGACCAATCATGGAGCGCGTGTCTCGATTGCAGGAATACTGAAGTACATACGAAAGCGCCTTGATGACAACGGGGTTGCCGATCTTGCTAAGGTCGCTGAGAGTTCAGGGATCGATTACAAGACTCTAGTGTCTCTACTTGAACGGAGATTGCTTGATACCGAAACGCTCGTTGACGCGGCACAGTGTGTTGTACGCACCGACTGGGTCAAGAAGGTCATTGAGCCTTTGGCAAGCACAGGTCAGATCCCTGTCACTGAATTCGCAAAGAAATACAATATTCGCCGTCGGGCCGCCCTGCACCTTCTTCGAGTCTTTCTAAAGGGTGCCTACATAAAGTCACGTGATCTCTTCATTGCTGTTCCGTCGGCCTGAATCCCATTTGTATATACTCTATATATCTATTGAAGGAACTTCATATATAGCCGAACCGCTTCCTATATTGTGGAGATTCCTGTGGCTCGAGTCACGACTTACAAGATCCGCACGATGAAAAAGAAAGGTAAGAAGATCGTCATGCTCACTGCGTATGACGCTCCCACTGCTCAGATCCTAAGTGAGAGTGGCGTGGATATCATTCTTGTCGGTGATTCTGTAGGTAACTCCCTTCTCGGCTACGAGAGTACGATCCCTGTTACTCTTGATGATGTCATTCATCATTGCGCTGCTGTCAGACGTGGTAATCCCCGTAGTCTTGTTGTTGGTGATATGCCCTTCATGACTTACAAGGTCAGTGTTGAGCAGGCACTTGAGAACTGTGCAAGAATGTTGCAGGAGGGTGGTGCAGAGGCCGTGAAGCTTGAAGGCGGTGGTCCCGTTGTTGAGACCGTTCGTGCAGTTGTTGATGCGGGCATTCCCGTCATGGGCCACATAGGACTTACTCCTCAGTCCGTCTTTGAGTTCGGAGGCTATCGTGTTCAAGGTCGTACTGCGGAGGCAACTCGAAAGCTGGTCGAGGATGCTAAGAGGCTGGAAGAGGCTGGCGTGTTCTCTCTGGTCATCGAGCTAGTCCCATCTGAGACCGCAAAGATGATCACAGAGTCTGTTGATATCCCCACAATTGGTATTGGTGCCGGCCCATACTGTGATGGGCAGGTCTTGGTCCTATGGGATTTACTTGGGTTGTTTGAGGACTTCAAGCCGAAGTTTGTCAAGCAATATGCCAATATTCGTCGTGTCATCACAGAGGCGGTCTCGGCCTATACCGACGATGTTCGGTCTGGCAAGTTCCCTGATAAGGAACATAGTTTTGAGATGTCAGAAGAAGAGTCGGGTCGGCTCTACGGACGAGCAAAGCCGACCGAGGAATAATTGATTATTATTCTGCTTCTACTGTTCTGTTTAGCGCGGTAATGAGATCGTCAACGGGAATCCCGTGTACCGCAGCGCCTTGCTCGATATTCTCAAATCGTGCTGCAATACATCCAACACAATGAAGGCCATACTCCATGAATGTACTGACAGTGTCAGGCCATTTCATTACGACTTCAGTGATGCTCATATCCTTGGTGATCGTCTGTTCGTTCATTGTTCTCAGCCTATTGAGTTAACTATTGTAAAGTATCTGGGATGTGTATTTATGCATTGTGTTATTGGCTCCGCTTCCGAGTGTCAGGTACTCTTGTCTGAACGGATGCTCAGTCTTGTCCCAACTGCTGATGGAAATAATCTCTTTGGTACGGCATCAGCAAAAGCCTTGAGTGCTCGCCATCCTGTACAGTGGCCCACCAAAAGGATCTCTGGGTCCAATCTGGATAGATCCTGTATTGTTGCTTCTATCTTGTCGCTGCTGGCCCCTGAGAGGTGAAGTCCACCGACGACGGCTGCTATTCTCTTCTCGCCGGTCAATCGGATTGCATGTCGGGTCATATTCACGATACCCGCGTGACTACACCCTGAGATGATCACTAGGCCTCGATCACGCACGTTAAGAATTAGGCATCTGTCATCTATGATTTGCTGGTCGTCCTCCCACTTGCCATCGATAAGTATCTCGTGGCCAGAGTATCCCAGTTCATACGGCGTATTTCGTGGGACTTCTCCACTCACCAAGAACATGTCCTCTTGTAGAAGTTCGGGGTCTCGACTAAAGATCAATTCGCCTCCGAGATTCTGAATCTCCTGTTCGGACAAAATATCAGGAAGCAATCTTCGCTTTTCTACATCGGCTCTTCTAGCTACTGATCGAGAATGAAACATTCGTGGATGTACATGGACAGGGATGTGCCGTGATCCTGTCTGCTCGAGAATCCAGCGGAGGCCACCAAAATGATCCCAATGGCCGTGGGACATGACAATCTCATCTATCGTGCTGGTATCCAAATCGAGTGATGCAAAATTATGGGCGATGAGCTCATCTGACGGTCCGGTATCGTAGAGAACGGTCTTTGTCACCTGATCCACTGTGGCACGGACTAAGACTGATAGACCGTGGCCTGCCCACAGGTACCGGGGATTGCCTCTCTCACCCACCCAGTCTGTTGGAAAGGTGATCTGCCCTGCTTCGTCCTTTGCTCCGCCTATCATGTTGTCAACAACAATTGTGGTCTCCGCGGTGTCCACTGTCTTGATGTTCCACACAATGCTGACCTCTTCAAAGAACCATGTGTTCGAGTCCGAGTTCCTTTAGAACCTCGGGATAGATCTTGTAGAGCGGCTTGATCTTCGATAGCAGCCCCAACGCCTTTGCTATCGATCCCTGCATCTTGACTTGGCCTCGTGCCATTGCCACGGTCACGTTCAACTTGCCCTGCCAGAACTTGTTTGTGGTCTCAGAAGTGCTCCACACAACAATCTCTGGTTCCACGGTCGAGTCAAAGGAGATTGTCCCAAGTTCTCCATCAGGCCCGGGGTTCTTGAAATCAATTGTGAGCTGGACATCTGGCTGGACAATATCAAAACGTACAATGAATGGCGACTTCTTCATCTTGGCCATAATCTCTTTATGCTCTTGGGCCTTCTCCCAAAAGCGCGTGAATACCTCTTTGAACTGTTCTGCACTCTCGTAAAATGGCATTGCGTTTTCCTCACTGCTACATATACGTGTACGGCCAGATAGAAACGTTACGTTTTTCGATTCTGGGCCACTTGTCATTCTATTATGACCGTGTATGTGGGTATTTGAACAATCCATGCGATTCAATGTTCACGATTCCGATTAACCGTTTGTGACCCCTCTCTCATGGGATGTCCCTTCCATATTTGTGCACACAAATGTTATCTTGAATATTAGCTAATAGTTCTAGTGTGGTGGGAATTTGACAGGAATCAAATCGGTGTTGAACAAGATTCTTGATGTGTATCTTGACCAAGGTGTCGTCGAAATGTTCTTGGCCGGGCCACGAGTTGTCATTCGAGTTGGTAACGACCAAATTGTGGTCCCTGGCAAATGGCTGAGTCCAGAAGTGTTGTCTAAGATCACTGAGCGCTTCTACTCGGTTCCAAATCTGACAAGCCAGATCAAAGTTGTTCACGCGCTGCGTCGGATGCTTGATAGCTTCATGTATCTGGACCTTGTCAATATCGATAAGGAACTTGACAGCCTTGAGTATATACTGAAAAGAAGGTTTTCTAAAAAGAAAAAGAAAAAATCCGGTTCTCGGCAATTGGTCTTTCGATCAAATCCCCCTGGGATTGTTCATTTCAGATTCATTGAAGACCAGAAAAAGTACTTGCTAGTTAGTGATTCATCTGCAAATACCGAAACTCTTCATGAGCTCCCCATGGTGTATCAACTAAGGCAGCATTGGCCTTTTGGAACCGTGTTAAAGAGTTTCAGTCTTCTACACGAGCATCACTATGGTTGGAGACGCATATTCGAGCTTGACGCGATTGCCATTAACAAGAGCGATCTCTTCATTTTCGAGATGAAGAATAAAACGTACTCCGATCCATCCGGTCTCCTATTACACTTTAGAGATGCAGCTCTGACCATTCGTAAATGGACTCAAAAGATGGGACTGCCCATTAGTAAACTGGTCCCGATCATTTACTTGCGGCATGAGAGCGACACACTCTCCCCGTTCTTTAATCATCTCTTCTATTCGTCCGTACAACAAGGTATCTCTGATGAGTTCATACGCTCTCTTCGGGCATTTCCACTCTCTCATAGCACAGACGAATTTCAGAAACATGTGCTTCTCGAACATAGCTCATAGATGATTCGAGGTACTGATTGCTCTGATTATCGGCTTGATGAATGTATGCGAGCGGCGATCAAGTAGTTGGTCTTCTATGCGGCAAGTAGATAGGTCTCAAGCTCCCATGAGCTAATGGTAGTTGTTTCACCACTTGCTTCCCTGTTGAATTCGTTCCATGCCTTTCGGCCAAGATTGATGATCTCATCGGCCAGTGATCTTCCAAGGGCATCACGGACAGTGTTGTCCTGTTTCAGGGCGGCCAGTGCCTCAAGCAAGTTAGTTGGGAGCGCTTCGTATTCATTGCCATGTGTGAATAGGTCTTCGGTCACTGGTTCCGGAGGTTGTAGTCCTTTATCTATGCCGTCCAGTCCTGCTGCAAGAATTGCTGCGGTTGCAAGATAGGGACTTGCCAATGGATCCGGACATCGGATCTCGATTCTCGCAGCGGATTTGGCGGGGCCAAACTGAGGAACTCGGATCATTGCAGTTCTGTTTCGTGGCCCCCATGCTATGAGTGTTGGAGCCTCGAATCCGGGCCTGAGACGACGAAATGAGTTTATTGTAGATGCGACAATTGCAGTCAATGCAGGGGCATGTTCAAGGATGCCGGCGACATAGTGCTGAGCGAGTTCGGAGAGATTGCCTGTGCTATCCGTTGCAAATAGGTTTGTGTTCGTCTTTGTATCCCAAAGACTCTGGTGTAGATGCATTCCGTTGCCGGGGGCACCACTCATTGGTTTAGGCATGAACGTTGCGACGCACCCCTTGCTCATTGCTAGTTCACTGATGGCCAATCGTGCCATTGTGACCCAGTCTGCTTCCTCCAGTGCATCAGTATGTTGAATTCCGATCTCGTGTTGGCTCTTCCCGACTTCATGATGATGTGATGTTGTCGCAACACCAAGATAGTCGAGGACCTCGATCGCCTCTCTTCTGAACGGGAGACCTTGATCCTGTGGTGGTGACGATAGATAGCCTCCGTTGTCTATTGGTCTGATCCCATTATTATCACCGGCTAGGAGATAGAATTCCAATTCGCTCCCGACAAGAAGTCTCATGTCGCGTTCCAGTGCGGCAGTGGCTCCCTTTTTCAGAACTTGCCTGACATCATGTGGATGTGTTTGTCTATTGGTATCCACGATCTCGCAGAGAGTAAATGCGGCAGCAGGATCCCACGGTTGAACGATGGGCCGCTCAAAAAGAGGCCGGAGCAGCAGATCGCTCGTATTCACACTCTCCAGTGCTGGGACTGAAGAGCCATCAAACCATACTCCCTGCGCCCACACGTTCTGTTTTTTTTCATAACCGACCTCAACGGAACGAGTTGTGCCATGTACTGTAGAAAAGAGCAATCTAAGGAATCGTGGTCTTGTGAACTGAAGCAATCTTTGTATCTCCGGCGCCGATTCGGCAGTTCGGAGGGTTACTAAAATATTATCCCGCCAATCACAGAAAGACTTTCATATTATTTCGAAAATAAAGAGTCATGCACGAAAAAAATTCGGTAGCCTTAGATCCAACTGACATCAGGATCCTTGAGATCCTCCAAGAAGATTGCAAAAAACGCATTGCTGATATTGCGAAAGAAGTCGGGCGTGGGATATCAAGTGTGCATGCCCGGATAAAGGCCCTTGAGGCTAATGGCGTTATCAATGCCTACCGCTGTGTAATCAATCCTGCGGCAGTCAAGAGATCCACCTTGGCGTTCATTTTGATTCGTGTCAGATATCGTGCTCCGGGAACTGATGAGGTGCTCTCTCAGCGCGATCTCTGTAAGGAGCTTGCAAAGCATCCCTATGTCCAAGAGGTCCATGTCTTGAGCGGCGAGTTTGATGTCCTTCTAAAAGTTCGAACTGGCAACGTAGAGGAGATCAACTCATTCATTGTAGACTTTCTCCGTGAGATCCCCGCCGTTGAGCGAACTCACACAATGTTCACAATGGACACGTATCTTGAGACCTCAGAGATTCGTGATCTCCAAAATCGAAGTCAGGAATTTCATTGAGTCGTACTTTTCTGTAGGTGATCCCTCCAGAATGAGTTGTCACTTTAGACAATATTACGATTGTTCATACTCTTTGCACAGGTTTCCGGCTCTGTGTGAAAAGTCAGTGAAATAGTGATCATGAGTAGCATGAACACCATTTTGCGATCGAATCCAAAACGTTTCGGAATCCATTCTGACTTGAACGATCTATATCTGTGGACTTTTCACACAGCTCCCAGGTTTCCGAAGAGATTAAGTATCACCATGCGTTGAGCATTCCTTACAAAAGGCCTCCCGATGAGGAGGTAAAAGGAAGGACGTTTTGAGAGATGAGTCGTAAAGTCTGTATCGCAGGCGGTGCGACCACCCCGTTTGGCTATCCGATGCATTTGACGCCTGAGGCGATGATTGCAAATTGCATCGTCGAGACCCAGCAGGACATACCCGATTTTCACCTGCGGGATCTCGATCTCATGATCTACTCACATTTTTCGGTACACTTTGGTAAACAATTGTGCCCCGAGTGGGTTGTTCATGACCATCTGGGGCTGGTTGGCGTGCCTCACTTCCGAGTTGAGAATGGTGGTAACACAGGAGGCTCTGCCCTCTATGCAGCATTTCTGGCTGTCAAGTCTGGCCTATTTGATGTAGTAGGTGTTGCGGGCTGGGAGACTATGGATAATGTGACCCAATCGCAGGGATCGGAGTTTATCGCTCTGGCCTCTGACACGAGATATGAGGCACTGGCTGGTGGTATCTATCCAATCTACTATGCTGCAATGGCTTACAAGTTCATGAAAGAGCACAATCTCACAGAAGAAGACTTTGCTCTTGCCGCCATTAAGAACCGAAACTATGCCGCAGACAATCCCAAGTCTCAGTGGTATCGTGGTGAGTACAAGAAGTACAACCGTGATCTCACCATTGATGATGTCATGCAGAGCAGACTGATCAGTTATCCTCTGAAGCGGTATGACTGCTGTCTGATGAGCCGAGGTGGTTCCTTTGCACTGGTCACCAGTGAGGAGTGGGCTAAGAAACATGCTGATGGCAAATATGTCCTCATTGATGGTGCTGGTCTCTCCAGTTGTACTATCCGTGCAGGAGATCGGCTTAGCTTCCCCGGTTGGACCGAACGCTATGGGAAGGGCTATCCTGACATGACTGAGTTTGCAGCATGCAGGCATTCTGGTGAAGTTGCCTATGACATGGCTGGTATTGAGTACAAGAAGGCAGTCAAAGAGGTTGACGTTGCTGAGATACATGATGCATTTAGTTCGTCTGAGACCCAGATCTACAAGGCACTCCACTGGTGTGATAAGGACAACATTCGCGAGTTTGTCAGGGAGCGAAGAACCTTCATGGATGGTGATGTTCCCGTTAATCCGGGTGGCGGTCTCATGGGCTTTGGGCATCCTGTTGGTGCGACTGGTATCATGTCTGCAATTGAGGTCTACTATCAGCTTACTGACATGATCCCCAAGAAACACAGAAGTTCCAAGACCTACGTGCGTGATGCACAGACTGGTCTCGTGAACAGTCATGCTGGAACTGGAACGAGTATTTCAAACTTCATTCTAAGGAGGCCGTAAAGATGGTGGACGATAAACGAATGCACAAGATTCCGGATGAGGTCGAGTATACCGACAAGCATTCTGACGACTTTCGTGGCGATGTCCGAGAGCACGGCTTCCAGTTTGTCGGATACGATTGGGCTCCCGAGGAGGAACAGTTCAAGATCTATCTTCACTACGACCAGTTGTACTATTGGAAGCTCGCTGAGCTCTCAAAGATGGGAAAGGGCTTTCTCGATGGAGAGCTGTGGGGAACTAAATGTCCTAAGTGTGGCGACAAGTTCTTCCCACCACGAGTCAACTGTTGGAACCTAGACTGCAATCTGGAGAAGACCGAATGGATTAAACTCAAACCTGAAGGTCATGTTCATACCTTCACGATCGCAGGATGGAGTGGCAAGTCCTCGCTCAAGCGATTGCCCTTTGTCTTGGCATATGTTGTCATTGACGGCTGTCAGACCGCTGTCGCTAATGAACTACGAGGAATTGATCCGTGGGATGCCGAGTTCGGAATGCCCGTCAAGGTCGTCTGGGCGGATCCAAAAGACCGGCGAGGTACCATTACTGACTTCTGGTTCGAACCCGCTGATGGTTGGAAACCGTCACCAATGAATCCCGAAAAGGAACGGATCAAAGAACTCTGTCAGCCAGTCTACGAATGGGTCAAGACCCTCAAGTAAACTTTAGATGGAGGCATCACTGCCTCCCCTCTTATTTTTTATTTTACCTCTTTCTTGCGCCTTATTCTCAGTCAGTCCGTGCTCGCTTGTGTGAAATTTCTTGTAAAGATTTGTTATCCCCCTACTCTGTTTTTCCTGTATCCTGACTTTGTGTACTCGTGGTAGTCACCTTCGCTAATTATTCACCGATTGGCAGAGGAACTGTAACTGATTTACTCATAAGTGAATGTTGACATAGGTAAATACGTTGTAGTCTTCCCTTCTAAAGTGCAACAAACTCTCTATCACTGCGCCACATTTTTCTCTCCTCATCAAATGCTTTGTACCATGGCGCATAGACTTGGCTCATGTGATAGTCTATGAGTGTGACGTCAAAGGTCTCTATTTGTTCACGAAGCAAGTTCAATAGTGCAGAGAGATGGCTTTGTGGAAGCCTCAAGTACCAAAAGAGGAACCCACCAGAGGTCTTGAAACTTGAGCTGAATGGGATGGGTTGGCTCTTTAAGCGCCTTGCGATTCTACTTGTTTTTCTGCTATTGCATTCGGAAGTAATGATCACATTACTGTACAGGTCAAAGGCATCAGGATCGAGAAACACTTGATACTCTGTAATGAAATGCTCATGGAGAACCTTGAGTCTTCTGGAGAAGTCCTGAGACGTGATGTGGACACCCTCCTCTTGGAGCGCTCGGATAATCTGTGCTTGCTTCCTCTTTACTCCTCGCGCTAATTGTGCAAGGATTCTGATATCTCTACGTGTTAGGAGATCCAATCGCGTCTTCATACGTGTTTGTCGAGTCTTTCTTCCAGATGGCTTTGTGTTAAACCATGTCAACCAGTCAAAATCCCACGTAAAAGAATTAGGGTCCCATTTAGAAAGACTGGCATGAGTCCGTATTAGTTGAGATCTACTAGTCGGTAAAATTTCATAAGATGTGCCCTGTGTGTTATCGGTTTTTTTGTTCAAGCATTCTCTTAGTAGATCTTGTGTTCCTATTGGTATTCTGAACTGAATGAAGATTCCTCTATGTTTCCCGTAACATCGAGCACGATACTTAGTATAAGGGTGTTTTTCACATAGGTGTTCAAACACTTTGAGCTGTCTAAGAGTTGGTGCTTCAATAAATACGTCAACAGTTTCAAGACCGAGCGAAGGTTCGTTCAAGACTGGTACGACTCGAAAGTACTTTTTTCCACCTTCGGCTGTTTCTCCCATCAACCATTTTAAGGTGGACGAGACTCGTCCTCGTGGGATTCCTGTGATCTCAGAAATCTCTTTTGCTGATGCCAAGGGCCTTTCCTGAATTGCTAACAATATCGACAGGTGACCCGCACTGAGTTTCCCTCTCATATCTTACTGCACACCTACCTTCTGCGGTTCACCATATCGTGATTGATACGTGGGGATCTCCGGGGCCAGTACCTGTTGGTGGATCGAATCGATAGGCACTGTGGCAGTATCCGTTTTGTGATAGACCGACTACAAAGACATGCGCATCAACATCGTACCAACCAGGTTCATTGGCCGTGTCAAACCACAATGATGTCACATGCAATGTTGTAAATTTCCCCACTATCTTTACCTTTGCTACGTACGTGGTAGATGATGGCAAGGTTAGAACAAGGTAGAGTTCGGTCTTTTTCGGAGGAGTTCCCTGAACATCTGCTGTTAATGTCACATTGATTTGAATGTCATCAACATATGTATCCCCATCCAAATCTACGTAGTCTGCATAATCCACAGAAACAATCACAGCAGGGTGAGCCGCGGATGCGGGCTGTACGCTACCTAGTGGTATAAGCAGTAAGAGAAGTCCTATGGATAGAGCGATGGGCCTCACTTTTGGCATGGCATGGGAGAATGGGCGCCGGCTTAAATACATTTACTCACACTCTCCCTGTGGGAAACTGTCACTATACTTATATATTGCCATTACATTTTCCCATTACCCTCGATGGTGATAATCTTGAGGACGAGAGGTATAGCTATTGTGTTTGGGTTGATCATGCTTTTCATGATCACTCTTGTGCCCACAAGCAGCTCGGTTGATGTCATGCCTAATATGGCCAATCGAGTGAAGCCAATGGGACGTCCTGCCACTGTGACCTGTACTATTGTGGATCCTATTGATGGAGCCACACTAGCCCAAGGTACACACCGAATACTTGTATCTGCAGATAGTGCAGATGGTATCTCTAAAGTTGAAGTGTCTGTTGCAGGTGCAACTCATGACATTACTACCAACTTTGATGGCTCCTACTACTTCTATGACTGGACTGTAAATACTGATGGTCAGTATACTATTGATGCAACGGCCACCAGCACCCGCAAACGGAAAGCTTCATATTCGATCACTGTTCAAGTGGGTTCCAATCCGCCTCCATCGGCGGCTAAATGGGCCGTTATCATTGGTATTGCTGACTATCAGGGTCATGATAATGATCTTTGGAATCCCGATGAGGATGCTAAAGAGATGAAAGAAATCCTAGCTGAGAATAACTATCCTGATGCGAATATCAAACTCCTACTTAACAGGAAGGCAACCGCACAGGCCATTCTTGATGCAATTGATTGGCTCATTGCCAACGAAGGACCCAATGACGAGGTCGTGTTTTTCTATTCAGGTCATGGATTCCGTGCGCCCGATGCTGATGGATGGGACTCCGATCTTGAAGCTGACGGTAATGATGAAGGGATTGTGAGTTATGATCTCTATGGTCTCCCTGATGGAATGTTGGCCGCACGATTTGCGAACTTGGAATCGACCCATGTGGCAATGATTTTTGCTTCTTGTCACTCGGGCGGAATGTTCGATGACAATAATGATGTGGGTCTCACCGGAACTGGCCGAGTTCTTGTATCGGCTTGTAAGGCGGATCAATATGGTTGGGACTACCTGACTTTGAAGAATACATTGTTCTTCTACTACTGGGGTGATGAAGGACTGTTGCAAGACAATGCCAACTCCGTCGAGTCTGCATACACCTACGCCTATCCAAAGGTCGTGGCAGAACAGCCCGATTCACAACCACAGATCTGGGATCATTATACTGGCGAGTTCTACTTGTAGGCACTAATCTTTGGAGGGCGTTGTCCCTCCATCCTCTTTTTCTGTTGTTTACTAATTTATTGCGTGTTCACTTGAAAACAGCATATCAGTTAATTCGCAGGTATGTGTCTGTCGCAAAAGCCATTATGTTATAGTGCTACTGAATTACAGGCGTGAAACTCCCATGCGAATTGCACTAGGACAGATCAACCCTACCGTTGGTGACATCCATGGCAACGTGGAGAAGATTGTTCATTACATTCAGTTAGCTCGTGAGAAAAATGCTGACATTGTTGCGGTTCCTGAGCTTGCTGTGACTGGATATCCCCCACAAGACTTGTTGTACGAGAGACCGTTCGTTCGTGCAAACAAGAGTGCGTTGCAGGGCATTGCGTCTCATACCAAGGGTATTGTTGCCATTGTAGGTTTTGTGGATTACGATGAGGACTTGTCATTGTATAATGCAGCGGCGGTCTTTGAAGATGGAGTTCTCAAGACGATCGTTCACAAGACCCTTCTTCCAACCTATGATGTCTTTGATGAGGCACGATATTTCAGGCCATCGGCAGCAGAGAGGATTGCACCGGTACGAGTGCAGATCGGAGGGCGAGAGGTTGCATTGGGAATTGAGATATGCGAGGATCTCTGGGATGCATCGTATGACACAAAAGTGACAGACATACTCTGCAAACGTGGAGCCGAACTTATCATCAACATATCTTCATCTCCCTTTTATGTCGGAAAACGATTAGAACGTGAGCGACTGGTGACCACCAAGGCACGAACAAATAAGGTCCCTGTATTCTTGGTAAATCTGGTAGGGGGCCAAGACGAGCTTGTCTTTGATGGGCAGAGCATTGGCGCCGATTCACGAGGCGACCTCATATTACTTGGACCACAGTTTGAAGAGGGGCTTCTTACAATTGATCTCACATCTAAGGGTCTTGGCACGGCAATCACGCCACCAGAGTATGATCCTATTGCGGAGATGTTCGCTGCCCTTGTACTAGGAGTACGCGACTATTTCAGAAAGACCGGTTTTGAGAGGGCGGTTCTTGGTCTGAGTGGGGGGATTGATTCCTCTGTCACCGCGGTCATCGCCGCAGAGGCTCTTGGCCCTGAGAATGTGATCGGGGTCTCCATGCCCTCAAAGTTCTCGAGTGACCATAGCAAGTCAGATGCTGAGCAGCTCGCGGAAAACCTCGGAATCAAGTTCATCATGTTTCCCATCCAAGAGATTGTCGATCAATACCATCAGGTCCTGAAGGGTCCTCTGGAGGAGATTCGCCAGGCCTATGGTGTAGACTCGTCTAGGGACGATTCTGTGGCCGATGAAAACATCCAACCACGTGTAAGAGGTAATTGTCTCATGGACATATCGAATCGTTTTCGAGACCTGCGTATTCTTGTGTTGAACACAGGTAACAAGACAGAACTAGCTCTGGGCTATTGTACTCTCTATGGGGACATGAGCGGTGGTGTTGGTGTTATAGGTGACGTGAGTAAACTAGAGGTCTACAAACTTGCCGAATATTATAATGCCCGTGCAGGCCGGGATGTGATTCCGCGAAGTTGCATCACTAAACGGCCCTCCGCTGAGTTGAAGGAGGAACAGTTCGACCCCTTCGATTTCGATATAGTCAGTCCGCTTGTGGATGAGATTGTAGAAGAGCGTCTTGGTCGTGAAGAGCTGATTGCCAAGGGTTATCCTGTGGATGTTGTTGACGATGTATATTCTCGTATCCGGCGTGCCGAATACAAACGCTGGCAAGCTCCCCCCTGTATCAAGATCACACGTAAGGCATTTGGTATCGGGTGGAAGATGCCTATCGTGAATAGATATCGAGGATAAACCAATGCTCCTGTCCTAGCTACATTCTTATGGCTATGTTGCAAGTTCACACAATCTGTTTATAGATAGGTTGTAAAGGTGAAAGATGTGTCTGAGCGATTAGCAAAATTAGATCTTGTATTCATAGTTGATAACACTGGTTCAATGGGACCATATATTCAAGTGACAAAGTCGAAGATACTGGAGATCATACGGACAATCACAAAGGAAGAGATGTGTCAGCGATTACGTGTTGGTCTTGTCAGCTATCGTGATCATGCTCCTGAGGAGAACACGTTCGTAACTCAAACGTTCGAATTGACCGATGATATCTCTGGAATAGAAAAGAGTGTTCTGGCAATGAATGCTTCTGGTGGTGGTGATGGCCCAGAGGCTGTGGCTGATGCTCTGTATGCCGCGAACAATATCAATTGGGATCGTGATGCTGCAAAAGTTGCTGTGCTTGTTGCAGATGCTCCCCCACATGGAGTTGAAGAGGGGGACAAATGGAAGAAATGTCCCGAAGGGATTCTCTGGGAGGATGAGATCAAAAAGGCCTTTGATGCAGGTATCATTTTTCATACGGTCGGGTGCTATCCTGAGATAGAAAATTATGCTGAGGCTGTTAATACCTTCAAGAGAATCGCATCCGAGACTAAGGGCCAATACTTTGCACTGGATCAGGCTCAGGCACTGGTCGAGATCATCACAGGTATTGCTGTTGAGGAGATCGACAAACTGGCAATTCAGAAGTCAATTCTGGATGAGATCGGTGTTGATCTCGATAGCGTTGATGAAGCGGCCCTTGCTCATATCGATGTTAGCACTGTGGTTTCAAGTATGAAGGCAAAGGGTGGAAAACGTCGAGTTGTAGTGGCTGAACGGGCTGCCTCCCCATCTGCTGTTCAAGAGGTCGAACTGAAGGAAGAAGAGATTTCTGAGGATGATGTCCGTGAGGCTATACGTCAGATCCGCAAGAAGATGAGATAACCCCTTAAGCATTTGCGGTGCTAGATGCATATACATGTAAATGCATTCATATGTAGCATATGGGAGAAGCATTTCTTCATATGCTGCATACCTCTCATGAGAGAGGTGATAACAATCTTGGAATCGATATTGACCCTTGTTGCGTTTCTGATAATTATGGTATTTTACCTCCTTGGAGTTATGGTGGCTCTTCCGAATCCGAAATCTGGAGCATGATGTGTGCACTTGAGTTGAAGAAATAGTAATGAGGTAAAGTGATCAGCCCTGCAGAACTTGTTTGGTAGGAGGGGGAGTTATGGGGGCATGATGCAAAAGCAGGTTCCACAGGGGCCTGACCACATATTTACATACCTCATTAGTTCTAAATAAAGCCTCGCATTATGAATAAACTCACGTTGTGGTGGTTGGACCAAATTCGGCAAATATCGTTTGAATCTTTGCCATAATGTTCTAATTAATCGGTTGTCTCCTTACGAAGTTGGCGGAGTGGTATCTCTGCGAAGTAGTCATGACCGCATGTGCAACTAAGTTTCACAGACCACTTCTTAGGGACCGGGACATTAAACTCCTCAATGTAGTCGGAGATACTATCACGTATACCCTCGATGAGCTTGACGTAGGCTCCAGAGAGATGATTGATCTCTGTCATGAAGTCAAGATCCGAGAGAAAGAATTTGAAAGTCTGACCGCAGCTTGGGCATGATGTGAGCAAGACATGAGTCTTATCCCCACAGTGTTCACATTTTAGTTCCTCTTGGCTCATCACAGGCGCAGGTGGGACATTGAATCTATACTTGTTTTCAGTTCCACAGACCGCACAGAAGATACGCAGATCGAACTCCGGCACTGTATCTACCTCTTGTGATGGTCTCGCAGAGCTTTAGATAAATCATATGCCTCTGTCGCCCTTAGTAGAAACTCTTATTCCCCTTGATACCTGTGGTCTTACTATGACTCAAGAACCACCTGTTGAGACCGAGCTCCTGCAACGCGATCCTATTCGTACCGACAACCGTCCGATTCAGTTGACAACGGCTGTGATCTCCCTTGCTATTATGATCACGTGGTCGGTCTTGGCCAATCTTTCACTTGATCTGATTATTACAATGGTAGTGGTGGCGGTCATACTCATTGGACTTGCAATGAGCCGATACTCGGTCCGTGTGATTCAGGAGTCCAGTGACCATATAACATTCATACGTCCGGGAATCTCATGGTCATTGGCCAGCCAATCGATTCTTGGTGGGTCGGTCGTCATAGCTACGATATTCTTCTTTGTCAATACCTCGGTGACGCCGTCAGAACTATTGAAGATACTTATCTTATCTTTCGGAGTGATCTTCACATTTCTTATGTGCCCCGGCCTGCTGTTGCTTACAACAGTCCACCCCACTTGGCTCAAGACCATAATCCGTGCTCAATTGGTATCACCATTCTCGCTTAGTATCGAGCGCGCATGTATGTTTGATAGAAATGCACTGCTTGCTCAGCAGAACCATGCCTTAGTTGAGCCTATAGAGGACTATCTTCGTTCAAGGTTCGAACTCACCTGATCTCACGGAGCTCTTTAGGATAGTATTTTGTTCTCTCAACATATGACTGCACATATCTGCGAATTGTGATTCGTGCGGGATCGTCCTCTGGGAAGTCGCGCAGGAATTTGGCAGGGACCCCCGCATAGACCTTGTACGGTTCAGTCACAGTCTTCGGATGTAATAATGCCGCGTTCGCAATCAATGCGCCCTCGGCGACCTTGCTTCCCACCATGAGAACCGCGCCCATACCGATTGCTGCATGATCCCCGATCCATTCGCTGTGAACGGACGCATTATGGCCGATATTTACTCGCTTCCCTATATGTGTGATAAATGAGGGATCGGAGTGGATGACGACACCATCCTGTACGTTTGACTCGTCACAGATCTCAATTGTACCAATGTCCCCTCGAATAGATACTTGTGGCGCAACAAAGACTCTCTCGCCAATTATTACATCACCGATGATCGATGCAAGAGGATGAATGTATGCAGAGTCTGCGATTTTTGGAACCTTGTCACCAAGAGCATAGATTGGCATAATATCACATTCAGGACATTGTATTCATCAGTCAGAAAAGGAATTCGGTGATGACATGGTTGAGGACACCTGCACAACGCAGATGATGCTATCTGTTGTGATCCAGACGGACGTATTGGAGGAGCTGAGGCACATAATGATAGGGTCTCTTTCGCTCTCTCTCGGGGCTGACATGCGTATATGGTCTTGAAATGCCTAAAACGATGTTAGACTAATATCGGACTTATTTACGAAAAGACTTATGAAAATAGAATGGTACTGAGGAGCGGGAGCTGTGACTAATGGATAGCACGCCAAGCTCTGAAAATGCTGAGTCCGATCAACCGATTATGAAGACACAGGTAATCGGTGGTCCCAAAGACAAGATCGTTGAGGATTTCACGCAGTATCTGTCACCTCAGGAGGAACCACGAGTATATCAAACATGGTTCAATATTCGACTCTTATCGCGATTGGAGAACTTGTTCAAAGATGGTATCGAGAGTGCCGGGGGCCTCTTCGAGATCATCTGTGTGTTTCTGGTGGCACTACTGATTGTTGGATTTGTTTTTGTCTCCCAATTTGTGATCTTCTCGATTGTGGTGGTTGTGGTTGCTATTTTTAGCGGTGGCGCTTCTCTCAAATTCTTTCGAACAACATACATTGAGATTCCCGAAACGAGTGTTTCCTTTGATGGACTTGAGGATTTTGTGAGAGATCAGATTGACGCCGGTTCTCTGGTCAGTATTGCTTTATCTGACGTTTCAAAGATCGGCGTTATCACTAAGAGGTCAAATCGTGCAACCAAAGCCTACCTGTCTGGGATCAATACCTGCCAATTCATTGCAATGGTGTTCGTGTTTGTTGAGTCCTTGCACTACATTCTGTTTCATGGCTGGTTGGTAGATACTTTGATTCTGACGATTTTCGGTCTGATTTTTCTGGTCGGAATTATCGTCCTAGATGTTGGTGTCCTTTTGAGACACCGCCTTGCCAAAGATCTGTCAACAACCGAAGCAGCAACAATGACAACAACAACGACAACCGCAGCAGCAACGGAATAGGTCAGATGACATCGAACACGATTTCCCAGAACTGTTTCTCTGAGACCTCTGTTCGCAGTTGTCGGAGTTCCTCCTTGATGCGATTAAAGGTCTCAGGGGACTGTTTTTCTTTCATCTCTTCGTGTGTGCGTTTGACTCGTTCGGTGATCTCCTGAATCTGTTCCGGTGTTGCGCTCACCCCGCCCATCTTGAGCAGGTACTCGATAAATCTGCGACCCACGAACTTGCCGAGATGGAACTCGCGTCTGCGGCCAACTCTACTTGGGCTCATAGGTTCGTATGTCATAGAGTGGGTCAATTGACCATGAGAATGTATCCCGCTAGAATGTGTGAATGTGTTCTCTCCAGATATTGCCTTGTGAATTGGAAGCGGAATTGCAAAGTTACGCTCGGTCACCTGACAGACATGATAGATCTTTTCAGTCTGAATTCCCGTGTCCACTTCATATAGCTCTTCAAGAGCCATCACAACCTCTTCTAGTGCTGCATTGCCGGATCTCTCACCGTATCCATTAACGCAGACCTGTGGATATGTCGCTCCCTCCTCAACGGCTGCAAGGGTGTTTGCAGTGGCAAGTCCAAAATCGTTATGGCAATGAACGGAGATGGGAACGCGGTACTTGTTTTCTGTCCAGAGGTGCGCCTTGATCTCCTGAATGAGATATCTCATGACAGCGGGTCGTACAAAGCCGACAGTATCTGCCACGCATATTTTGTCAGCGCCTGCATCAATAGCCGCTCTATAGGCGGTGCAGAGAAAGTCCATGTCACTACGAGTGGTATCCTCTGCAATGTATGTCACACTGACTCCGTGGCTCTTAGCATATTCGACCGAATCGACAAGACGTTCAAGAACCTCTTCCCGGGTCATTCGAAGCTGATATTTTAACCTGAAATCGGTTGTGGGAAGAAAGATAGGGATCTCTTGTACATCCGCTTCGATACAGGCATCAATATCTGATCTGACCGCCCTTGCAGGTGCTCCGACAACTGCATGTTGTAGTCCCTCCCGTGCAATAGCTGCAACTGTCTTTTTCTCGTTCTCACTCACAGCCGGATAGCCTACGACCACCACTGCAACACCAAGATCGTCGAGCAGCTTGGCGATCTCTATCTTCTCGTCCATGGAGAGGACTACACCCGGTGTCTGTTCACCATCACGAAGGGTCTCGTCCCAGATGTACACCTTGGACGGTAGGGTCTTTGGTCTGGTCGCATCGATCTTGTTGTAATCGACGGCCAGACCTGCCTTTTCTAATGACTCCATTGTTTCAGCCGCCAAAAGGGGCGGACCGGATCACTCGAATCCGTAGCGCCCCTCGTCAACTACATGTTCTATTGACTTGTCAAGCATTTCAATTTGTTTCTTGTAGTCATCTTCCGAGATCTTCTTTGCATCGAGAGCTCTCTTGGCCTTGCTCTTCTTATACTCAACCTTGGCTCGATCGACGTATGCTAATCTCAAGGATGATGTGACAACTGGCTTGGCACCAACCTTTTCGCCAATACCCTCAAGGAGTGGCTTCCAACAGATCTTTTCCACATGGAATGCGTACTCGAGGCCACGTTCACGAATGCGTTCCCAAAGGGGACACGATTTTACAACGACCTCTTTCCCCTGTGCTTCAGCAGTGAGGCCAAGTGCTGTCATGATTGTTGCAGCTATCTTAGCAGCGTCTGTTGGTCCCTTTCCGCCAATGGTCTCGGCGATCTCTTTGCCGGCCTGCCTGAAGCCGTTGGCATATCCCTCGTACATCGAGAGTGCGCCGACAGTATCGCGGAGTCCCCACCATAGCCCATCCATGAAGGCGACGAATCCTTTCTGTAATATACCTAGATCTTCCATCTCATATCACTCCTTAAGCTTGAACGGTTCTCCCCATTTATTGAGAAATGCTATCTCCTCGGGAGGCTGTCTAGGTGGTCCCAGTGTTCGTTCGTACTTGGGATATCCTAAGGTCAGACATAAGATCGGCACCCAGTGAGGGTACGGAATTCCTAGTTTCTCACTGATGTCACGCACGTCATCGAAGTGATCGAGCTGAACTGAGGAGACACATGACCCAAGTCCCAGCGAAGTGGCCGCAAGTGCCATATTCTGCATCATCATGCCTCCTGCTACTACGGCGTGTCTTGGTGATGACCAGCCATAGACACCTCCAGTACCTCTCAGTGTCGGCTGGGAGTTTCCAACGTGTGTCTGGTCAACAGCCATCACAAGTAGTACTGGTGCACCATTGGTTTCAGGTTTACCCTTGATGTACTCAAACCGTCTGCCCGTGACGAGGATATCTATGACCCGTTCCAGACTGGCCTTTGATCTGATATAGCTCAGTCGTCGTTCCAGTTCTTGTCGTGGTGTGGCTCGGCCGAAGAGAAGAATAGTACGATCCACCGCGCGTTGCCCGATGAACTCTTGCAGTTCTTTATCCCTGACAACTATTATTCGCCAAGGCTGCTGGTTCTCGGCACTCGGGGCGTAGCCTCCAGCCTCTATGACTTTATAGACGAGTTCGTCAGGAACCTCCTTTTTTGTATCATAGTCCCTGATGGCTCGTCTGGCCTTGATCAACTTTATGAAATCATTGTCTTCCAATGTGGCCATTCTCCATCATTAGATATTCCGGCCATTAACAATTTGCCCTTTAAGTACATACCTCATAATTATTCGAATACAGTATCTGGCTGTTCTAATATGGCAGAACAAGTGTTACTGTTCTGCGTTCTGAAAAAAGAAGTGACGGCCGCCCTGATAGGCGACCACATACTATAGATGACCACTAGATGAGAGGCGGATCACGGCCCTCGTACTTGACATGGAACCCGGTGTCCAGATTGACGGATTCTTTTAGTATGGCCCGACCTGCAACAAGTCGTTGAATCTGATTAGTCCCCTCATAGATCTGTGTGAGCTTTGCGTCTCGCATGAGCTTCTCTACAGGATATTCCTCAAGGTATCCATATCCTCCCATGATCTGGACAGCATCTGTGGCATTTTGCATGGCCGCATCTGAGGCGAATGCCTTTGCAAAGGCTGAGTCCTTGGAGACCGGCATTCCACGATCGGCTAACCAAGCCGCATAACGTGTGAGCAGTCTAGCAGCTGAGGCTCGTGCGCCCATGTCCGCCAGCATGAAACTAATTCCTTGGAATGCGCCGATCGGCTTCCCGAACTGATGTCTGACATTGGCAAAGCGGGCAGCCTCATCGACGGCTCGTTGGGCAATACCAGTTGCTATTGCAGCAATACCTGCTCTTGTCTTGTCGAGGGTCTTCATGGCGATCTTGAATCCATCTCCCTCTTTTCCTACAAGACAGTCTTTAGGTACACGAACATCCTCAAAGATGACCTCACTCTGAATCGAGTTTCTCTGGCCCATCTTGTTCTCAATATGGCCAATCTTGACGCCCTTCGTCTTTGGGACCATGAAGACTGAGAGTCCCTTGTGTCTGAGTTCTGGTTGAGTTGATGCAAAGACCGTGAACAGTGATGCAACTGGTGCATTAGTCGCATAACACTTCGTTCCTGTGATGACGTATTCGTCCCCATCGCGCACGGCTCGGGTGGTCATGTCTGCTGGATCAGAACCTGCTCCTCTCTCGGTGAGGCAGAACGATCCGAACTTGGCCTCCTTGCCTGTGATCAGCGGTTGTACATAGGTCTGCAACTGTTCGATGGTCGCTCCGATCACGAGGGGTGCAAAGGCAAGGTTATTGCACATGATTGAGGTTGCCATGCCTGCACAGCCATATCCTGTTGCCTCGGAGACAAGGGTCTCAGCCAGCAGTGAGAGCCCGGGACCACCTGCTTCCTTTGGAATGTGCAGGTTCATCAGGCCCGCCTCGTAGGCCTTTTGTACGACCTCTTTTGGGAACTCATTGCGCTTCTCCAGCTCGATTGCACGTGGAGTTATGTATTCGTAGGTGAACTGCTTTGCGCGTTCCCAGAGTTCCTGCTCTTGTTCTGTCAATTTGAAGTCCATCTTGATTTCTCCAAATGTGTATATTTGAGACGATGTTTCACACTCGTCACGCCTTTAAATGCATTCTCAGCTCTCGTTTCCGGAGTATAAATTGGTTTCATTGGCCGGTCTTCCAGCCTTCAAGCCGTATCTGATACGTATTTGATTCCATTCTTGCGCATTCTGCTGCTGGCATTGAGTAAAGTTCGATTTCCCTAACAGCGGCTTTATATCCTGTGATGATGCGTTGAACTGTATCTATTCATTAGGTGGAAATGCACTGTGCCGCTTAGAGAGACCAATATTGTGAGTGGTGCTCAGACCAAGTTCGGCAAGCTAGAGGGACTGACTCTACGAGAGATCTTTGCTGAGGCCGTGGACAAGGCCACAGTAGGTGCTGGTATTCCCAAAGAGGACATCCAGGCCGCATTTATCGGGACATTCATACCCGAGATGCTTGTTCATCAGGGTCATACTGCTCCCTTGCTTGCAGACTATGCTGGCCTTCGAGGACTACCCGCTACACGACATGAGGCCGCCTGCGCCTCAGGAGCTACTGCTTTACGAGCAGGGATCATGGCAATCGAGTCCGGTCTATACGATACGGTTCTCGTTGCAGCAGCAGAGAAGATGACTTCAGTATCCACAAATCGTGCGACGGAGGCTCTTGCAGCGGCTGCTGACGACGAGTTCGAATCAAGTATGGGCCTCACCTTCCCCGGAGTGTTTGCTATTGCTGCTGTAGCTCACATGCAAGAGTATGGGACCACCGAGGAGGACATGGCTCTTGTGGCTGTGAAGGCGCATCGTAATGCTGCGAAGAATCCTCTTGCTCAGTTCCAGAAAGAGATCTCTCTCGAGAAGGCAATGACTCCACGATACATTGCGTGGCCATTGAAGCTCTTTGACTGCTCACCAATCTCTGATGGGGCTGCTGCTATTGTACTAACAAATAACGAGCGTGCAAAGCAGTACACCGATACTCCTGTCAAGATCGTCGGTACTGGTCAGGCATCTGCCTCTATGAACCTCTGTGACCGCACAAGTCTCACTTCCTTTGAGGCCTCAGTGCGTGCCTCTCGAATCGCCTATGATATGGCCGGGCTGACGCCTAAGGATATGGACTTTGCAGTCGTTCATGACTGTTTTACGATCGCTGAGATTATAGCCAGTGAGGACATTGGCTTCTTCAAACCCGGTGAGGGTGCAAAGGCTGTTCGTGAGGGTGTGACCGCATTGGACGGTAGCAAGCCGATCAATCCCATGGGTGGACTCAAGGCTGTCGGGCATCCTGTCGGGGCGACTGGTGTCAAGCAGGCTGTTGTCCTCTATCGTGAGCTGATCGGTGAGGCTGGTGCCAATCAGGTTCCAAATCACAACACTGCGATCATGCATAACTTTGGTGGCACGGGTGCGACCTGTGTCGTGAATATCATGAGGAGGGCTGACGCATGAGCGAGAGACCTACTATTGAACAGTACCAACAGTACATTCAGGATAATGACTTTCACGCCTTGAAGTGCAAGTCCTGTGGTGCGGTCATCGCTCCTCCCAAGGGCATGTGCTATTCCTGTGGCGGTACGGATCTTGAATGGACGACCGTCAGTGGGAAGGGCAAGCTCGTATCCTTTACCGTGATTCATATTGCTGCAGAGGAGTTCCAAGACGAAACCCCTTACTTCGTTGCTATTGTCGAGCTAGACGAGGGTACACGAATAACAGCCCGTCTTCTCGGTCTTGATCCCACCCAACCTGAGAAGGTCAAGCTCGGGATGCCTCTCAAGATTGACTATGAGACTGGCAAATCTGGTAAGGTCTACATAGGCTTTCGTCCTGCCTAATTATCACGTACTTGATCGTCTCGTGGAGTCTGTTCCGCGAGACGCCCCTCATTTTTCAAGAGTCTAATTATTGCAAGATATCCGATTTGAGAATGATGTAGAATACGACAAGCACTAGGAATAATGAGACCGTTTCAATGGTACGTCCAACTATTCCTCCTGCTGCTGTTCCACTGACAAAAGTATCAAGCCATGTGAGGCCAAGTCTGCCAGCCCATGCTATGGCTGCAAGAAACATAGCCTTACCTACAAATTGAGGAATGACAACCTTCCACCATGGATACTTTGCTGCTCCGAGAGGAACTACCAGTACATCATCTGGTAATGGGGTCACTGCTAGAAACCACAAGATTAACGGTGTGATCCGTGGGTATCTATTCGCTAACTTCAGAAAGGAGCTCCGTTTCTCCTCCTCGATCAGAGTTCCTCCGAGATACCCGGTGACGTACCCCGTCATCTCTCCGATCAATGCTCCTGCTCCTGCAACAATTCCCACAAGTGTCGGGTCAAAGACGAACGCTGAAGTGTTGGGATCCTGTAATCCTCCAAGAATGAACGGTACCCCTATGTAGGGAAATGGCACTAGGATTGTTGCGTTTCCAAGAAGGCTGACTATGAATGCTCCAGCATAGCCCATTGTTAGTGATACATTGAGAAGCCATGCATATACCGTTGCTAAGGGACTGATAATGTCTGAGACAACAAACGTGATGATCCAATAGAGTACAAGCAATGCCGTCAGCAATATCATAATGCCGTCCGTCTTATCCATCAAGTTGCCGCTCCAATGCTCACCAAATCCTTGTGAATATGAAGATTCCTCTCTATCTGTGCATTTTAGCAGTGTGTGAAAACTCGTCCGTCTGTGATCAATCCTTCAGACATTTCTATGAAGTGATCCGGTATTGAATGCGCTACACTATCGACCCACAGTCGATGTTGCAGTCAGCAATATGTCCTATTCCTTCAAAGTTGATGTTCTCCTGTCATCGTTGATTGCTAATTTGGCAATGGTGTTGATTATGATGACAAGATTTCTTTGATTATCCGCTCTTCAATTGGTTTAAAGTCGAGATACTCCATTAGCACTCGCTCTATGAACGTGAACCTGCATTCCTCATCATTACTGATTAAGAGCTCCCCCTTGATGACTCTATATTTGAAACTCATCGGTGTATCGTTGAGTATTTTCACATCGATTGGTAGTTTTACAATGCTCTCGATTTTTGTAGATAGATCAAGTTCAAGCCTCAGAAAATCTTTGACCTTTTCTACATCAACGTATACTGCAATATCGACATCACGAAAGTGTGCCTCATTAAAGCTGCCATGAAGATACGCGAAGACAATTTCATCTCTTTCTGAGAGAATATCTCTAATCTTACTTTTCACAACTTTTTTATTTATTGACATATTCTCTCACTTCCTGAACAAATCTCTCTAGAATAATAATGATTTCTTGCGCTATTTCAAAGACTTTCTTGTCGTCAACTCTCCAATATACATGCACAACCAAGTTCCTGAATTTGGCCATATTGGCTAGTTCTTTAGCGAGGTCATCGGAAATTATTCTATGTCTGCTCAAATTCGTAAAACATTCAGAGTAACTACTTGGGATCTCTTTCAGTGCTCTAGCAGCAATATGGTTGCAGACAGAGATAGCTGCTTCAATTGCCACAATGAGTCGGTATTTTGTGGCATCTTTAATATATGCATCTGATAAAAAATCATCAATATCTAAATCTGTTACACACTCGATCTCACCAAGTGCCCTCTTAATTTCTGCTAATCTTCTGGTCACAAGATCGATATCGAGTCCTGACATTTAGGCGACTCTCCCTTCAATTCTTGTGACTTTGCTATTAAAGTGTTGCAGCCTTCATTTGCACTCGTCCTTTTTTGACGAAAACTGGAACTTTTCGATTCTTGTGGCTATTTTTTGGATTTTCGAGTTTTAGTCTTGGACTTTCCCTTTTTTGGTTTCTTTTCCTCTTCTGCGATGAGAGCATCGGTGGCACTAATGGCGTCCTCGATCTCATCTTTGGTGAACTCTTCAAGTTCGCCGGACTTGGCTATTCTGATAGTAATGAGTGCATCATTCTCCCGTGGCTCAATCTCCCACGACATTTCAAGGCCCGGTTCTTCTTTAACAAATTGACTGAGCATTTCGAACCATGCTTGTTTGACATCATCAATATTGACGTATAGAAAGTCCATTAAGGGGACAGTTATCTCTACATTAAGAACACGGCCGTTTAAAATATAATAGTTCTCAATATTCCATGGCAATGTCAAGTCCACCCATATTTGGTCTTGCTCATCCTGTAGATAAGTCTTGTTTGCCCAGAGCCCACTGCGAATTCTTGTTTTTTATGTGTAGTATGATGGGCCTGTGTCCTCTGGAGCGGGGGTCTTACCTCCAGTCTCTCCTGTCACATCATTAAGGATGTGAATGATCATGTCAACAATTCTGTGGACCTTTCTCATCGTGCGCCATAGAATGTCATCGCCGAAGGCATCATCGTAGATGCGATCCGACACCACGAATCCGGGGCCGGGTGGTTTGGGTCCTGGTTGTCCGGGTTGAGGCTGGATGAATCCTACGCTAATGTCCTGAGTGAACGCGAAACGCATGGTCTTGATCTGGAACTGTTTCATCTTCTCGGCAGTAAGGAGTTTGAGGTGCTGCGGTGAGATCATGACCTGAGATTCTATCTGGACGAACTTTTGATCGTTGGGACGGACGACCGTGAAGAAGAACCTCATGAACTTCACTTTGTAAAGGAATTCCGCTCGTGGATTTGAGATGCTCTCCACCTTCATGCCTTCTCGGGAGAACCACTCTCGAACGGCTTCTTTGATGCGTTCCGATTCATCGTCTTTCATTTATTGTGTCTCCGTATTTCACGGCGTTATCTTGCTCTTAACGGTTGTGTCCTAGACATCTATGTACCATTGAGTCCGCTCATATGCGCTCTGATTTCGGTCCTGAAAACAGGTTATTTCCTGTCTTACTGAGGCGACCGCAACCGTATTACCTCTCTCACGAATGACTCTCTCTTCTGAGTTTGGTCTGGTGGGTCGCACTCCCCACGGATCAATGAATTGACTGTGACCAAAGTATGTCTTTCCGTCAAAACCGGATCCTATTCGATTTGTTGCTGCAATATAGACCTGATTCTCAATCGCGCGACCAAGCAATAATGCATTCCAGTGATGGCTGCGCGGATCCGGGAACGCGGCTGGAATGAGTATCAGCTCGGCTCCCTCCAGAGCGAGACCCCGAGTCACTTCTGGAAATCGCAGATCATAACAAATCTCAAGTCCCACTTTGATGCCTCCAGCATCGAGGAGCGCAAGAGTATCCCCCTGTTCGAACACGTCGCGTTCTTCTTGGAATGGATGGATCTTCCTGTAGGTCGCTACGGTCTTTCCCTTGGGCGAGGTCACAATCAGTGTGTTGAAGTATTTCTCTTCATGACGCTCAATGTCCGTTGCCACTACATAAGCTCCTTTTTCAGAAGCGAGCTCTTCCATGAACGATTGTGTTGGTCCCGGAATTCCGGCTCCCACATTCTCATAGTCGGCATGGCGAAATCCAATAGCAAAGAGCTCTGGTAGAACTATGAACTCTCTCTCCGTATTTGGAGTATAGTCTTTGAGAAGCCATCGAACTCGCTTGAAGTTTGTTTCTCTATCGCTCTCGACACACGGCATCTGAACTAGACATACACCAAAGTCCATGGAGATCACCACGAACATACTAAATGCAATGTCAGTTAAGCCTGACTATCTTATCTGATTCTTTCCGATAACCGCACTCTTATACAGCGTAATACTTAATATCCGTTCAGTGCTGAAGCGGCTTTGTAATGACCGCAGTCGGAAGTGTTTCTTGTGGTCAATGAGGTTAACACTGAACCAAAATCAAGAGAAGACTTACCCAAGTCTCCTTACTCTAAACCCGTTGTCGGTTCTACCGGTAAGACGGGAAGTTGGCGGACTTTCGATCCTGTGATCGATTATGATGCCTGCAACAGATGTCGGATCTGCTGGATGTACTGCCCAGAGGCTACCATCGATCTTGATGATGATGGTACACCCCATATCGATTATGACTATTGTAAGGGCTGTGGTATATGTGCGCAGGTCTGTCCGAAGAAATGCATCGAGATGGTGCGAACTGAAGAACGTCGGGAGGCAACTGCATGAAGACGAAATTGATGAGTGCGAATTACGCGGCTGCACGCGCAGTCGTGTCCGCTCGTGTTGAGGTCGTTGCCGCATACCCAATTACTCCTGCAACAACGGTGCCTGAGCAAGTAGCCCTTCTTAATGAAGAGGGGATTTACAAGGGTGAATTCATCCGTGTGGAGTCCGAACACTCTGCAATGTTTGCATGTATAGGTGCCAGTTCGACTGGAGCAAGGGCATTCACAGCCACATCCTCTAATGGGCTTCTCCTCATGGATGAGGCTCTTCATTGGGCGGCTGCTGCACGACTTCCAATTGTGTTGGCGAATGTCAATCGTTCAGTATCCCCGGCTTGGAATATTCATGTCACTCATGACGATAGCATGAGTAAGCGCGATACTGGCTGGCTTCAATTCTATGTGAGCAGTGTCGATGAATACTACCATACCATTATACAATCTTTCAAACTGGCCGAAGATGAACGTGTGCTGATGCCTGTCATGATCAGTGCTGATGGCTTTGTGTTAAGCCATACAGTCTCCACCTTCGATTATCTTGAACCTGAAGAAGTTGACAAGTTTCTCCCCCCCTACAAACCTCCTCATTGGGTTATGGATCCTGCAAACCCTGTGTCTCATGGTAATATTGTCTTCCCTGAATATTATGAGGAATTCCGTTACCAGATGCATGAGGCCAGCAAGAATGCCCTCAAGGTCTACGCCGAGGTCGAACGTGATTACAAGAAGCTGTTCGGTAAATACTTTGGCGGCCCAGTTGTAGAGTACAAGACAGATGATGCAGAAGTCGTCTTCACTTCTCAGGGAACCGTTGGGGCAGAGGCACTTGATGCAATAGACGAGCTTCGAGAAGAGGGATACAAAGTAGGAGCGGCCCGTATTCGGATGTATCGTCCCTTCCCAGTTGATAATATCCGCAAACTCGGTAGTAGAGTCAAGGCCTTTGCTAGCTTTGATCGAAGTGCGTCCTATGGATACGGTGGTCAAGTTGCCATTGATATTCGTGCAGCTCTCTACCATACCCCACATCGACCAATGGTCAAGAGTTACATTGGTGGTCTTGGTGGTCGTGACATCACGGTCACTGACATCAAAGAGATCATCTTGGATACTGTCAAGGCCGTGGAGAGCGGTGAGATCGGTCCTGAAGAAACTTGGCATAATTTGATGGAGTGATGAGAAATGGTCGCAATAAGAGATCTACCCCTAAAGGAATACGTGTTAAAGGGAAATGCAGCCTGTGCTGGTTGTCAGGACATGGTTGCCCTGCGCCACGCTCATAAGGCATTCGAAGGGAATGTCATCCAGATTGTGCCAGCATGTTGTACTAGTGTCGTTCAATCGCTCTTTCCACGGACAGGGCTTGGGATTCCCGTTCTGAACACTGCGTTCATGGCTTCGGGAGCAACTGCCTCTGGTGTTCGAGCAGCACTTCGTGCTAAGGGCAAAGATGATGTTCAGGTCATGGTCTGGGCTGGTGATGGTGGCACCTTTGATATTGGCCTTCAAGGTCTTAGTGGTGCCTTTGAGCGAAGGACTGATTTTCTATATGTCTGCTACAATAATCAGGTCTATTCTAATACCGGAACGCAGAGATCTGGTGCTACTCCACTCTATGCACAGACCACTACCACTTGGTATGGTAAGAAAGAACCTGAGAAGCTCTTTGATCTGATTGTGGCAGCGCATGAACCTGCATATCAGGCCACTGCAAACGCAGCTTACCCGCGAGACCTCTATGAAAAGTTCAGGCGGGCCAAGGAGATCCGCGGTCCCAAGTTTATCCATATCTTTATCCCCTGTCCGCAGGCTTGGAATTATCCTGTTGAGAAAGGTGTGGAGATTGGCAAGCTTGCCGTGGAGACCGGGTACTGGATCATGTGGGAACGCATCGGTGACGAGTTCAAACTCGATCCTATCAGCAAGAGATACCAAGACCCTGCTAAGCGCAAACCAATTGAGGAATTCCTCAAGTTGCAAGGTCGTTTCTCAAAACTCTTTAAACCGAAGAAAGATGAGAAGAAGATTGCTGAGTTCGAGGCCTTCATTCAACATCGATGGGATGTTCTTCTGAGAACATTCACATAGTCTATGGCGAGGGGATTCCCCTCTCCTTCGTTTCTTTTTTCCGTAAAGATCTGTTTCTACTAGATTGTTTCTTGTTGCGTGAAGAGACGCTCACTTTTCAGCACCGATATCGACAAAAGCCAACCTTAATAGATGAGTTATGAGTGACTAGGGCGGCCCATTTGCTATGGATTGATGCATGATGTCGTTATCAGAGACTGAAGCAGCAATTTTGATCAAGGACCCTATCAGAGGGTACATTGCCTTCACCGAGACCGAAAAGAAAATTCTCGACCTGCATCTCACACAACGCCTGAGGAACATCCGCTGGCCAGCAGGAGTCTACAAGGTCTACCCTGGCGCAGACACCTCCCTGATGGGGCACATGTTGGGTTTCATGGGCATGACGGACATCATGTTCGATTCTCTTCCTGCTGACGAGTCAACCGTATTCGGTGCCCGACTGACTGCGATGATCCTCACAGTTTCTCGTGGGGCGTGGGCCAACGTCATGGAAGAGTTTCTAGAGAATGGTGGGGCTGATCGTTATCGAGTCGCGGAACTTGCGATCAAGAATTCCGATGTGAACGATATTATTGGCGATAGTACCTACACTGTTGAAGAGGTCATCGATTTCATCACACATGGGGTCCCGATCAAAAACATCCGCATCAATCTATCAACAGTTCCCATTAACCCCGAGCTCTTAGATAGTCTTGAGCGAGATGCATATTTTACAGGAGTTGACTATGCAAATATCGAATTCAAAAAGATGTTCCTCTCGATGGCCGTTGCCAAAAACCGACTTGTTGTGTCGCGTGATTCACGTTATACCCTTGAATCATATCTTGCGGCCGGGGCTAACATGTTCGAGGCAGTCTACTATCATAAGACTGTTCGTGCAGCCGAGCTAATGCTGCTCAGGATTCTAGAGCTTGGTGGAGAAGAGCTATTCTCGTTCCCACTCAAAGATCCCTCAGTGTATCTTGCCTGTGACGACTTTACTTTTCATCACCGCCTGTTGCATACCCCTCCTGATTCTTCTGATGACTTCAAGACTGCTGGGAAAATCTTTCGGGCGTATCGTGATCGTGATCTGATCAAGATGGCGAGTATGCGTTCCATTTCAGATGATCGCCTTCTCAAGCGGCTGGCAACGGACAAGGGGCGAAAAGAGACCGAACGCGAGATTGCAGAATCTGCTGATATCGATCCACAGCGTGTCTATGTAGATATCCCCAAGAGGCCATCAGTGACCTTCTATCCGGGGCGTCATCCACTAGACTCGATATCAATGTTTGAACGCGGTTCTCGCGGATACGAATTCTGGAGTGTTGAGGAGATCAGTCCTATTGCAAAGAGCCTCCTGATGCCTATGCAAACAGTTCGTGTCTACACTACACGTGGTTATCGGCAGCGGATTCGAAAGGTGGCAGACTCCCTACTAGAGAGCTTTGATACTCCCGGCAGCGAGTGATCTCTCTCGCTAGGAATGTTCGCCATTCCAAGAGTTCTGAGGGGTTTGTATTGCATCCAGATGAATCAGCACTCGCTCTACTACCGAGTCTACAAGATCTTCTATTGTTCGAGGTCTATGCCAAAATGCCGGACTTGCTGGTAACACAATGCCCCCCGCCTCCGTCACCCGTTCCATGTTTCTAATATGAATGAGGTTGAGTGGGGTCTCTCTCATGACAAGAAGAAGGCGCCTGCGTTCTTTCATCGCGCAGTCCGCAGCACGGGTGACCAGATTATCGGTAAAGCCCTGTGCAACCCCTGCAAGGGTCTTCATTGAACAGGGCACTATCACAACCCCATCAAGAGGAAAGCTTCCCGAGGCTGGCCCTGCTGAGAGATCGGTTTCATCATACACCACATCGACTTCTTTCACGAGGTCGTCTATGGACAGATTCATCTCGTACTGGAGTGTCCTTGCCCCCCATTTTGTGACTATTACATGAACCTCGTGCCCAAGCTGTTTGAGTGCCCGTATCGTCCGTACTCCATATATTGCCCCACTGGCACCAGTGATGCACACTAGGTATCTATGATTGTTCATCATCTTCTCCTCATGATAGTGTGCCTTTCTTGCATTAAGTGCTTCGTTACTACAAGAGAAGTGCAAGGAGCATTGTGATGAGCGCGGTGCCTCCTGCTGCACGTAGCCCCGAATGCTTTGCTATAGATGCGCTCTCTGCAATATCTTGTGTCAATGTATCGAAGCCCTTCTCTCCAAAGGTGCGTAGCCCTTTGATCTCGCCAAATCCCAGACCTACACGCACTTGTCGGGTGGCCTCTCGCGCCTTTGCGGCTGCAACTCCTATCGCTTCGAGAACCTCTATCGCCTTTATTCGTCCCACTGGTGGATATCCCGTGTTCGACATGGAAACCGCATTTACTACATGTGTGTCCGTGGTTGCAATCTCTACGTGTTTGAAGCCCTGTCCTTTGAGAAGACTGATGACCCGCTCTCGAAAACCCGGCTCGACATTATTTCCATCGACTGAGATCAGCACAGATTCACCCTCGACACTGTTGATGACCAGTGCGGTGATTCCACCGGGGCCCATCCCCTCTTCGATGTTGATATTGTCCGGTCTAAATTGATAGGCTCCTGCCGATACTTCTCCACGCACTGAGTTAAGCGTCCCAAAGAGTGCACTTGCCACTGCCCCTGCGTATTCTCCCGCATCGGGATCGTCGGGCATGAGCGAGACCGCGTCGTCACCAATACAATTATGTGCATCAACGATCGCCACGCGCTTGAGTGAGGGGATTCTTGATCGTGCAAGAGTAGCGGTCCGTATACCCACCTCTAGACTGATGTCGTCTGTGAACTCCGGGGCGCTTGTTGTCATTGTCAAGGCGTCCTCGCCTGCGAACAATGTCCATACCTTGAATTTGCTATTATCTGACCAGTGTGGCCCTGACACGAGATCGTGGGTCTCGGTCTGCTCAATCAACCGATCAAGTTCGGCAATGACTTTGGTGTAATCATCTTTAGTAGTGAGATTTTGGTGGTGTGTGCAGGTCCCATGTAGCACGAATCCAAGGACTCCATATTTTTCCCTGATGTGGTTCATGATGAAGTATGGTAGTGCACTACTTCCGATCTCTCGAAATGGCCCCGGGTGAATATACAGGATCACTCCTACAGCATAGAGGCCAGAGGCATCTTCCAGTTTGATGATTTCTAGGGGGAGGTCTTGCACCGTGGAGATGTCTGTCATCATGGACTCAAACGGTATTGGATTGTCTACAAGGTATGCGTGACCAAAGGCTCGCAATAATCCTGGGCCACTGATCCCTAGGTCGCGCTCGAAGGGTCTGCTCACTGACCGGAAGATAAACGTGACAACTGCTGAATCAAGGGCTATCATGATCAGGATGATGAGTATTCCATTTGGTGGTAGCATTACAATAGTTGCGCCATAATTGACAAGGGCGATCCATGTCACCATGAGCACACCCGGAAACATTACTGACCCGATGAAGTTACGGACCGGGTGATGGTCGCTCAGTCCTGTGATCAAAAACGATAATGCAAGATATGCAAATCCCATTCCCAACAGAGTCAATCGGCCCTCAAAGTAATCTATCCCCACAAGGGCATCAATGAGTCCACCAATTCCTGCAAGCACAAACCAGAATATCACTGCAAACAACATGGACCCCGTAGTTCTTCGTAGATCCAATGGCGAGTTCTTTTGGCGAACAATGAGATACAAGAGGCCTATTCCAAGAAAGGTTGTTATCCCAAAGAGAAGGATGTATTCGATTAAAACTGGTGCCAGTGACAGTAGATTTGCCCTCGTTCTCATAAGTGAGATTGCTGCGCTGGCAATGAGAACGGAGAGTGCAAGTCTTCCGACTATCCCCTCGAACGAGGGAAGCTGCCATACCTTTGAGTAAAGTCGAACGGTCTCTTTCACCTTTGCCTTTTCGCCCATTGATGTTTCCTCGTTTCGTTCATTCGCCCTCGCCCATTCTTATCAAGATTCCTTTCACGGTCAAATCTCATGTACTTGCCGTTCATGGTGCCCCCACGTGTTCCGACCAACATGTTTATATCGCATTCGATATCGCATCCAATATCGTATTCGATATCGAGGTGTCAATGTGCCTAGTAGACCGAGCTGCGATGGACACCGTAGACTTCATGCGGTGCCTCGTGGATTACTGAGACTGGTGATCGCGCGATTACTAGAGTCTCGGGAGCTATCTGGTATTGACATCATTCGAAATTTGGAAGAGCGCAGTGGTGGCGCTTGGAAACCCAGTCCCGGCTCGATCTATCCACTTCTTGCCCAGATGGAGGCAGATGGCTACATTGAGACGGTTCGTATAGAGGGGCGGTCCAAGACATATCGTCTATCAGACGAGGGACAGGAGCTTCTCATTCGGATTCGTGGGCATAAGGCGTTGCTACTACAAAAGATGCAGATAGGCCCTCTCTTCTGGCTTGGTCTTCTTGACCCAGTTGATCAGGCCATGGCATACTTGGACATGGTTTCCATTGCTTTTGAGCGATTGAATTTGATCCGTCCTGACCTAAAGGCACGCCAAAAGGGTCGCATCATTAAACGACTACATGAGATTAAGATAGAGCTTCACGAAATAATTGAGGATATGGAGCATGGAGGAACTATAAAATGACAGCGAATGCACAAAGATACGCAAGTGCGTCTAGGTATATGCTCAGTGGCATCTTGAAGCATAAGGGCATTATAACTTTGGCAACTATATTGACGGGGGTCTCCGCTTACCTGACTACTATTCCTAGTGTCATTGTTGGTCGTGCCATTGATGTTCTGACTGTGAGCGGACTCTCTCCAGAATTTATGTCCCATGTATGGACTCTTGTTGACTTAGCTGTCATCTATATGGGTATGTATTTTTTTGTTGGCTATGCATGGGCGGTAGTCACTTTCAAATGGGAACGCGATGCGCGTCAAGATTTCTTTGAGACCGTTCAAGACTATAGCATGGCCTTTCATGATGAGGTGGATTCCAAGCGGTTGCTGTCCGTCGCTATGCAGGATATTAACTGGATCCGGCTCTCACTTAATCCCGCATTGAGGAACATCATGGGTTCATTGCTATCGCTTTTCATTACTGGTTTCTTGTTGATAAAATATGATACATTACCGAGCATTGCAAATTTCGTTGTGGTGAATGGTTTCTCGCTTCCCATATTCACTCTGATCGTATTCGTTGGATCCCCCATCTATGTTGCCTTTGCGTATCGCTATGCCAACACGATCGAACCAGTGAGACGTGCCCGCTCTGAGACCATGGAACATCTCACTTCTGTGGCACAGGGCGTATTTACAGGAATTGAGGTAGTACGAGCCTTTGGTGCGGAGAACAAAGAGAAACAGAAATTTCAACAGGTCAGTGTCAAGTACGCCGACGTTGTGGCAAAGGAAGGTCGGCTCGCCGCGTTCTATCTTCCGGCCATTGTCCTGATCTGCATGACTACCGCTGCATTCTTCTATGGTACCTATGCGGTCTTTTCCGGGGTATTGAGTGTGGGTACACTGACATCTATTCTTGGTCTATTGATCGCGCTTGAGTTCATGAACTTCCAACTCCCAAGAATGCTTCTTATGTTTCGTGGTGGTTATGTCAATGCACAACGGATTGTAGAACTTCTGAACTGGAAAGATCCCCTTGTCGAGGCCGATGATGAGGCTACTGATGTTAATTGGTTAGGTGACATTACATTTGACCATGTTAGTTTCTCATATGATCACAATCACGAAGGGAATAAACACTATGCAATACAGGACTTGGACATTACAATTCCCGGTGGTTCGCGGGTGGCTCTTATTGGTGGCCCCGGTAGTGGAAAGAGCACCGTTCTAAAGTTGCTACTCCGATTTTACGATCCCATTGATGGGACGATCACAATAGATGGAATCGATCTTCGTCGAATAAATACTAGGACAATACGCAATGCTGTTGGTCTTGTTGAGCAGGATATTTTCTTATTTAGGAGGTCAGTTCGAGATAACATCGCCTTTGGGCGAAAAGATGCGACAATTGAGGAGATCATTGAGGCCGCAAAGAGAGCTCAGGCTCATGACTTTATTGTAGAACTTCCTGATGGGTATGATACGGTGATTGGCGAACGCGGGACGACTCTTAGCGGAGGGCAGCGTCAACGTCTGGCAATTGCCCGGGCCATTTTACAAGATCCTAAAATCCTGTTACTCGATGACTCTGTGAGTGCAGTTGATGCAGAGACCGAGTACCATTTACGTAAAGCTCTGAGCGAGGTCATGAAGGGCCGAACAAGTATTACAGTCACTCAACGATTGCGTACATTACTCGAGTCCGACATGATCATTATCCTTGACAAGGGGCGGCTTATCGCCTCCGGTACTCATGCCGAATTGATTCGTGAGTCTCCTGTGTATCAGCATATCTTTGAACGGTTGCCGGGCGCGCAATCTATGGTTGCCCGAGTGTCCGGTAATGGAGGTGTTGCATAAATGGCATTTCGTGGGCATCGTGGTCCGAGTGGATCAAGTACGAAAGAAAAACTCAGTCGTCCGATTCTTCTGCTCCTGCGGCGAATGTTTGGCTACCTGGGGCCATTCAAGAGGGTTGTTGCTCTTGGGGCGGTTCTGTCCCTTATTGCAACAGTTCTGTCTGTGATCTCACCTTTTGTGATCACGAAAGGTATTGACCTTGTATTCTATACGAGCGGAAATGTCCAAGGTATCATCTATCTCGTGATATTGTACTTTGCTCTGAAAATCATAGTGTGGATCTTTAATGGAATCTATACTTGGATTCTCTCAGGAGCTCAAGCAAACTTTGTGCAATCTGTTCAGAAAGATGTTTATGACCATCTTATAGATGCCGATCTCTCGTATCACAAGGGGGAACAGAGTGGAAATGTCACTTCACGTGTGACCTCTGATACGGTCAGTCTTGCAACTGGCATACAGATGTTCATTGATGTTGCTGGTCAGTTGCTGATGTTAGTTGCGACCTTCATTCTTCTCTGGACTACTTCTGTATTGATCGCATTGACCTCGCTGCTCGTTGTTCCCGGTATTGCCTTCATGGCTGTTCTCTTTGGAACCGTTGGGAAGCGGATTATGCTTGCATCACAGCGTGCTTACGGCAAGGTTTCTGGTCAGATCGCAGAGAATCTAAGTGGTATTCATGTTGCAAAGGCATTCAATCGAGAGGAAGAGCTTGCCGAAGATATGCTCAAACTAAATGAGAAGGCATACCAATATGGAAAGAAGTTTCTCATTCTGATGACATCCATGCAGCCTCTCATGAGAGGTATTGGTATGTTCGTGACTGCCGCGCTCTTGTTCGTCGGGAGTTCGTTGGTCGTCGGTACTGCTCCACTAATGTCGGTCGGAGAGGTCTTTCTTGGTATTCTTCTTGTTCAGAAATTCATGTGGCCTCTTCTCTTTCTCTCCATGACCTCCTCACAGGTTCAGGCCTCTCTGGCAGCAATGGATCGGGTTTCGGATGTCTTGGAATCGAAGCCGGCTATATGTGACTCTCCAGATGCGGTCCCACTTAGAGAGACCAGTGATGGTATTACCTTCGACCATGTGACCTTTTGGTATGTTGAAGGAACCGAGGTTCTCAAGGATGTGTCCTTTACGATTCGACCTGGAGAGACCGTCGCTCTCGTAGGTCATACGGGAGCTGGCAAGACAACTGTTGCTGCACTCATCAATCGATTTTATGACCCGCAGAAGGGGAAGGTCCTGATTGGCGATCAGAATCTTCGAGATGTGACGCTAGCATCATTACACGACGCAATCTCGCTGATTCCTCAAGAGCCGTACCTCTTTGATGGGACGATCATTGAGAACATTCGCTATGGACGAGAAGATGCCACGGAAGAAGAGATCATTGAACTGTGTAAGATCATCGGTGCTGATGAGTTCATTGAAGTTCTCTCTGAGGGCTATCAGACTCTCGTGATCGAGAACGGTAAGAATCTCAGTGCAGGCCAGCGTCAGATGATCACGATCGCCCGGACTATGCTGGCAAATCCACGGATTCTCATTCTGGATGAGGCCACTAGTAGACTTGATGCGTACAGTGAGGCTCTTGTCCAGGACGCTCAGGCAAAGCTCTTCTCTGAACGGACCACTGTTGTGATCGCGCACCGGCTCACAACGATCGCCAACGCTTCAAGGATAATCGTCTTTGATCATGGTAAGATTGTAGAAGAGGGTACTACTGAAGAGCTGCTTGCACTCGGTGGAGCCTTCAGGAAACTCTATGACACCTACTATGCACATCAAGGAGTCGGTGAGATCTCTGAGGATATCCTTCGTGTCGCCAGTGAGGAGGTCTCAAAGGACGAGTCTAACTCTTCTTCTCCTCCACAGATGCCCTTTGCAATGATGGGCGGTGGACCCCCACCAGGTATGGCAATGGGCATGGGGCAGGGTAGTCCTAACCCTGAGAAGATGCGTCAGATGATGGAACGGATGAGTCCGGAGACGAGAGCGCGTCTTCTAGCTAATCCAAGTAAACTTCCTCCTGCAATGCGCGAGATGCTGGAAAAGTACGAGAAGAAAAAATGAGATGTGATCATTCATTTATTCATTCGGACTACAGGTCATGATGTCTGGGTCATGGCCTGTGTCGCTCCAATGGCCAGATATGCCTCAATGGTCAGGATACGGGCTAACTCTTGTGTTGGCAATACGCCAAAAATGTTCCATGCTAGATTTTGGGCGAGAAAGATTCCCGTGGCCAGTAATAGTAGTCCAATATGGACTCTTAGTGTTCCATGTCGAAATGACCATAGTAACCACCCAAGAGAATATGCTGATATTAATAGGACAACAAGTGCAGGCCCCTCAGAGAGTATCACTACTATGGACGAGTTTGAAAGTTGTGTGATTATGATTGATGTGATGATGGCTGCTACCACGACCGCCATATGTGCCTTCTTCACAGCAATGTTTCCTATTGTTGCTATACATCCTTGAAAATAGCTGGTCACGCCAAGGGCCCAAAGTAAGAGTCCTGGGAGCTGAAGAATAAAGATAATCGAGAGGTAATCCACTGGGTTAGGCAGGAACCACACAATCGTGGCCATAGCCTCACTCAGTGTCAAAACAATGACCCCTAACGCGAAGAAAGAGTTCATTGCAGAAAATTGGTCTGAGCCAATGATCTCTCCGCTCTGCGAATACTTGCGGATTCCAATTGTTCCGATCACAATTGTCAACACTGGCCCGAGAAACAGGACTATGTATGTAAATGCTTGGAGGTTTCCACTGAACGCTCCTATTATCAATGACATGATGCCTAAAATCAGTGCGCCAATGAAGTATAATGCAGTGGAACGATTGATTGCGTTCAATGGTACGTCCCCGAGTCAGTTACACTGGGGACTTCGGGCACCCGCTTAATAAGAGGTTTGCCCCTCTTGATCTCCGGGGCTATGATCTGTTCCCATTCTACCTCAACACTGCGATTTGGAAATTGTCTCTCTATGATTGTCTTGATACGTTCTACTATTGACCTTGTTGGGTTCTTGCCAATAAATCTCTCGATTCCTTGAACAATGTCTTGCATAAACGTTCGAAATCCATCGTACAGCAATGATGGTGAGACCGTGCCCTTTACTGATGCCGTGATCAACGAACTACGGACCTCCACATCAACACCATCCTCAAGATCGACAAATGACAACCATGGATATAGCCGTGTTAATTCCTTTTTTGTACTGAAAAACAATTTTCTCGCATTCACTATGCCAATGATCTTCGACCCCGCATCAAGCAATGTCTGTAGTACTGATGCTTGAAGGATCAGCGTTGCTTGTGCTGGAGGTACTTTCTCAATTGCTTTTCGCTGGGCGAGGATTGCTATCTCTTCCATGAACCGTTTGTAATCGCTCACTTGGGCACGTTTAGCTGCAATTGCGACCGTGGTCTCTCCGTCCAACTCCGCAAGGGCTCTTCGTGTTTCGGCCGAAATATCGCGATAATCACTTAGGACTCTCTCAATTGCATGTGCTTGATATATGTCGTCTGCACGAATGGGTTGAATGGTCACTACGGCCTTTTCCCAGACTGCCTCCGCTGCTCGTGCTATTGCAAGTTCAACAGGTATCCCTAAGGTTTCAGCGGCCTCTTCTACAGAACAGCGCTCAGGGATTCCCTCCAAGAACCATCGCACATCAGGATGCATAGTTAGATCCTCCCATCTCAACTTCTTTCTAACGATTGTGTCTGGGGTCACCTGTTCTAGAATGAACTCATTCATGACTGAGGGCTCGAATCTCGAATAGACTGCAAGATCCATGTCAACATATCTAAGTATGGAGAACTGGTTCTCAAACGCAACGATGATATTGCGCAGTTTTTCTCTCATTAGTTCACGGTCCTCTGAGACCACTAGTGCCCCTACTGTCCACTCTCCGAATTCCACTATTATCTTGTAATCCCGCCCCTCGAAGGCTCGGGCTGCAGATTCGAGAGTCTGTTTACTCTGTTCAAAAAATTGAGTCATGGCTGAAATAAATGATGAGATAAGATGGGGATCAAAGAGCGGCTCCTTGAAGTCTTTATGATAGAGGCATACTCCTGAATCCTTGAAGATGATATAGAGGCTTTTTATTTCCATCTCATTCTCTCCATTCTTATGGTAAATTGGTCATGGATGATTCTTTACTGTTATCTTAACAATAACTAGGTTGTATGGATATTATTCGCATCTATCCTATTGATATGATGTTGTATTTTTCGGGTATAGTTATGTGATATATTCCAACATGCTCTGATATTAACTAGCATGTTGCAATATGAATATGAGGTGATTGCTTTTAGATAATGTGTGTATAGACTTGGCCGTGTCGGGAACTTCTATATGGTCAAAGTTCACGCACAATGCTATGAATGACGATTTTGACATTCGATGTCCGATCTGTAACAAGCAGGGCCTTCAGGTCACATCCACCCTTTATTCGGTCCCCTATTTCAATCAGATTGCCATGTTCACAGTACGCTGTCCGCATTGTCATTTCACTCATAATGATGTCTTCACCACTGAGCAGAGATCGCCTTCACGATGGACATTATACGTTGATTCCCCAGACCTTCTTCGTGCCAGAGTCATCAGATCGAGTTCGGGTACAATTCGACTTCCTGAGTTTGGAATCGATATAGAACCGGGACCGTTGGCAGAGTCTTTCATCACTAATGTTGAGGGTGTGCTGCAACGAACCCGTCCTGTCGTGGAGACTGCGATCAACTTCGCCGAAAAACCTGAAGAGAAGGCTCGTGGCGCTGAGGTACTTGTCATGATAGACCGCGCCATTGAGGGATCTTCTCCATTTACGATTATCATTGAGGACCCTGCTGGAATCAGCAGTATTCTTCCGGATGATATGTCAAAGGTCAAGCATGAAGCGATTTCACCTGAGGACGCAAGTGAATTGAGGGGTGCACCGCTCTGGGTGGATACATTGCGTGACGAGCTACATGAGCGTAAGGATTAAAACCACTAACATCATCGACCTGAAACATGGGCCGGTAGATTAGCCCGGTAGATCGTCTGGTTTGCATCCAGAAGGCCGCGAGTTCAAATCTCGCCCGGTCCACCACTTCTTTTCTTTCCTCTTCTGAGGCGCATTCTGCTTCATGTCATCTTGGGCGAAGTCGAATTGTGAGATATTCACATATCCTCAGAATTACAGGATTCCTTGAACGACTATCAACAGACGTAGAGTTAGAGATTCACAGTGAATGAGATAGTTGCGGTATAATCTTGAATATGTATATCTGTTGAAAATTCCACTACAGGCCATGGAGCCAACCACCTTACCGTAATTGCATTCTGTACTTGCGCCTCAATACTCGATGGCGAATATCCCGGAACACCAGTTCTAACAGACTTGGCGGCTCCTACTGGGGTTCCATCGTTATCATACTCCACCGGCTCGTCCTGACTCGGCGCGTTGGGATCGTGCCTGTTGAGGTCTGCCACCACGTTGATGTCATGGACGCGCATGCTCACCAGACCGTAGGAGTCTAGGCGATACCCCAGGATGGCCACGTACTTGATCACACGGGAGGCGTTGTCGCACTCAGCGATGGGGTAGGCGTCCCCCTGACCGTCAATGGAGGCCATTAACGGCAGAAAGAAAACAACCTCGCAAGGGATGCCACTTTCGTCCACCTGTTATGATTGATATTGGGTGGTTTCTATAGCACGACGCAGCATCTGGGACAAGTATGCAGTTATGACTACGAGTGGGGATGCCCACAAGGCCACAACAACCACCATTGAGGCACTCTCTGGAACAAGAACTGTGGTGATCAGGCTTCCCGCAAGACCTATCGTTTCTGACAAGATGATCGAACGTAGAGCCGTATCAAAGAATCGTAGTCCAATTCCATGAAGCTTGCTGCCGAAGCCAAACAACAGCCAATAGAATATGGGGAGTAACACACTGATGCCCCAGCAAAACACAATGGGACTATCTAACAGAACTTCAATCACGTGGAAGCACCATCCAGATACGATTGAATAGATGTTTCAAGCAATACTGTGAATATGTAGTACGAGTACACACACATAAAGAATTGCACCACAACTCCGAGAATTGTCCAGATAAGCCATGTCTTGAAATAAGCAAGATTCTGGCACGAGGTATATACTTTGTTTACAATATAATACATTATTGCACTCTTGATAATAGTGGAAACAATCAGTCCGCCATATCCAAAAAAGGAATCCAACCAACCTGCGAAAATTCCTAGTGCAAAGTCCAGGGAGATAGCTCCTGATCCAATTCCACATGCCAATCCAAAGAGCCAAAACTCCCAAGTCACTAGAGCTGTTGCTAATACTACTGCTACTGCGGTTAGGCCTCCTATGGAAAAAGCGGAGGGGAGCAGAGCTAAAGCATTTGATATTATTAATATTGATATATCACTTACTGCACGAAAACCATCTTCAATTTCTCCAGATTTGGAAACCTGTTGACCAACTTGCTGAGCCCAAATATCCCTATCATCCGCACTTAGCTCGTGAAACAGTGGCGAATCGTAGCTTGCTTCCTCAACTTGTAAATCACCAATCAAATCAATTGAAAAGTGAAGCTCACCTCTCCTAGCTCGGCCTTCACCACTGCTGCACTGGTCACGGCCATGCCGGGTATCGTTACCAGCAACTACTCGATGTTTCGGTCGCCCTGCTCCTCCCGTAATCGCTCCACCAGCACTGCGATGGCTACATCCTATCTCGTCACCCGCTCCTCTAGTGCCTCCATGTTCCTCACCAGGTCCGTGATGATCAGCCGCTGGACCTCTGACACCGCCTCAAAGGCCTTCTGCTGTTCCTCGGTCAACCCGGTGGCCTCACCTCTCAGAGCCCTGAGAAGTATCAGTCGTGCAGTCTTGCCAAAGGCATCACTGAGTCCCACGTCCACCAGTACTGTGTCAAGGACCCTGTGACAGCGGTTCTTTGTCCGTGCAAGGTCCCTCATCAGTCTGGCACGCATTCTCGTGGCATCGCGCAGGTCCTTGATGACCCCCTTTGGAACATAGGAGGACCTGATAAATCCGGCTCGTAACAGGACCGCCAACCAGACACTATCCTTCAGGTCTGTCTTGTGCTGCGCCACGTTCTTGACCTGCCGTGGATTTGCCAGCACAATCTCGATACCCGTGCGCTCAACAGCCGTGAAGGAGGCTGCACACCAGTAGATCCCCGTGGACTCGACCACCGCCATGGAGACCCCGATGGCCCTCATCCAATCGGTCAGTTGGACGAACCCCTTCCATGAGTTGGAAAAGGTCCTCTGTGCAACAGGTTCCTCCGGCATAAGACCTAGGTCATCAGCCAGCCCCTGGAGAAAGTGTTTGTTGTGGTCTTCAAGGTCAGCAATTGCAGCACAGACCAGAGTCTTCTTGCTGACATCGATCGATTCCGCAATAGTTTAGTGGACTCACATCAGTCATACTACTGACCCTCAGTTCGATGAGGACTGTGGACGACCGGGAGTGGCAAATTTCAATCCGTGCTCATGGCACAAGTAGAGCACTTCGTCTGGTCGTCCAGGGTCATTTTGACCACCGTCATCCCGGTGACATTCATGGACCCGACCCAGTCAGTCCGGGTGGTAGACCTCCATTGCACACTCATATCTTTTGTCCAAGTTTTCTGTGGCTGTTGTCAACCCTTCCATGCTGCTTGTTCCAGCATGAGGAATCGCTGTTTTTCGCTCTCGTCCATTATGGTCTCGGTGAATTTTAAGTTGGCCCCGATTTCGGTCAATGGCCCCTGTACGGAATAAATGAGCTGGTTGCGTATTGGTATTCCCGGAAATGGCCATGCGAACTCGATGTTCACATCATCTCCATCGACAGAATACTTACGAATTATTCCCAGTTCCAATAGAGAAAGATCTATGGCGGGGTGTTTGATCTTTAGCAAGAGTTCACGAAGTGATTCGTCAGTCAGTTGGGTCATATGGTCACCTTCTTTCCTGTTGTAAATTAATGATGCAATCAGGTTACATCATAGTTATTTAGTGTGACGCTTGAATGCTTTTTGAGCTTTTGCCATTCGCAGCAACATCTCATCTCTTATTCATGTAGTGATGCGAATCGTGCTAATACTTCAATATGTCAAGATGTGTTTGAATAATACCTGAGATCATGGATTGATAGGGCTCTGTGTGAAAAGTCAGTGAAATAGTGATCATGAGAAGTATGAACACCATTTTGCGATCGAATCCAAAACGTTTCGGGATTCATTCTGACTTGAACGATCTATGTCTGTGGACTTTTCACACAGCTCCGATTGATAGGTAATGCTTAAAGGGTGGGGTTTTTGGTCACAGCACAAGTACAAAGGAAAACTTAGGGCACTGCGCATCCCCATAAGGGAGGCCAACGCTCTGAAACCTTTGACAAGGTGAATTTAAAATGCAAGGAGGAATATTTGACACATTCCTTTATCATTTCACGTTGCTGGAGAAAGGGATGCTACTCTTTGTGATAGCAGCAGCCATTATCTCTCTCATCTACGCTCATTGGCTCTGGAAAGGGGTCAAGGCCAGAGACAAAGGCACTGAGCAGATGCAGTTTGTATGGAATGCTATCCGTGAGGGCGCTCTCTCATATCTCCAAAAGCAACTCAGGTCAATCATACCTACTCTGATAGTATTGACCATCTTCTTGTTTCTAAGCGTATACATCGTCCCTCCAACTCCTGAGGCAACTGAGGTATTCGGTAATGACCCTCAATACACCAGTCTTGTCATTGCAGTTGGACGAACTATTGCCTTCATTCTGGGTGCTAGTTTCTCACTCATCGTGGGTCAACTTGGAATGAGGATCGCTGTGGAATCAAGTGTGAGAGTTGCCCAAGCAACACGTGAAGGTGGAAATCGCCGCAATCGGGCACTAGAAATTGCCTATCACGGCGGAACATTCACAGGCATGTTGACGGACGGTCTTGGATTGCTTGGTGGAACCTCGATCTTCATAGTCTTCGGTCTTGCTGCGCCAGACGCTCTTCTCGGCTTCGGTCTTGGTGGCACCCTTCTCGCTCTCTTTATGAGAGTCGGAGGTGGTATCTATACTAAGGCTGCTGATGTCGGTGCTGACCTTGTTGGTAAGGTAGAGCAAGGTCTTCCTGAAGATGATCCTCGAAACGCCGCGGTCATTGCCGATCTTGTCGGTGACAATGTTGGTGATTGTGCAGGTATGGCAGCAGACATCTTCGAGTCTTATGAGGTCACTATCGTTTCCTCTTTGATTCTTGGTCTTGCTATCTATACACTAGAGGGTGGTCTCGGTCATGCTGCAATGTTCTGGATTGTCTTCCCGCTCGTTATTCGTGCGGTTGGAGTCATCTCATCGATGGTCGGTACCTTCATGGTGGCAGTCTGGAAGACCGAGAATGCAGAGCATGCAATGTTCATGTCCTATGAGGTATCCAGTCTTATTACAATCATAACTGCCTTCGCCATTAGCATTTTCTATGCTGGTGATTGGCGGCTTGGAGCACTGATTGCGACTGGTGTGATGCTGGCTGTATCATTCAATCCGATTACAAGCTACTTCACCTCTACAGAGAAGGCTCCTGTCAAGGAGATTGTGAAGTCGGCGGACACTGGTACTGCCACAGTGATTCTACAGGGTCTCTCATCAGGCTACGAATCAACCGTTGCCGCTCTCATGGCAATCGTTGGCAGCTTTGTTATTGCTATGGCACTGTTTGCTGGTGCTGAGTTTGTATACGTCCTGTATGCAATATCTCTAGTTGGTATTGGCATGTTATCGCACACTGGTAACAATGTTGCAATGGACAGCTATGGTCCTATCAGTGACAATGCTAATGGCATAGGTGAGCTCTCTCCGGGTGACTTTGATAAAGATGCTCGACAGATCATGGCAGATCTTGATGCAGTAGGTAACACGACCAAGGCTATCACCAAGGGCGTCGCTATCGCCTCAGCAGTGATTGCAGCAGTAAGTCTGTTCAACAGCTATATTGTTGATATCACTCGTATCTCTGGTGCGACCGTTTCGCTCTTGCTGTCTGATCCTATGGTTTTCACTGGACTACTTATCGGTGGTGCGATTCCATGGCTTTTCTCAGCCCTTAATATCAAGGCTGTATCACGAGCAGCTGGTCAGATGGTACAAGAAGTCAGACGTCAGTTCCGAATCCCCGGTATCTTAGAAGGTACTAAGAAACCTGACTATGGTCGAGCAGTTGCAATCTCCACAGCAGCAGCTCAGAAGGAACTCGTCAGCCTTGCTGTCATGACCATCTCGATACCTTTGATTGTCGGAATCCTGCTCAATGTGAATGCACTTGGTGGATTCCTCGCGGGTGTTATCCTCTCAGGTCAACTACTGGCAGTCTTTATGGCAAACACCGGTGGTGCATGGGATAACGCAAAGAAGACAATCGAAGATGAGCCGAGCGATCCCGCCAACAACAGAGGTAAGGGCTCTGCGCGTCACAAGTCAAGTGTGGTCGGTGACACCATTGGTGATCCGCTCAAGGACACTGCTGGTCCTGCACTCAACCCAATGATCAAAGTGATCAACCTACTCTCATTGATTGTTGCTCCAATCCTTGTGCAATATCAGTTTGGTTCAGACATGGTCATGAACCTGCTTTTGCTTGGTGGTGCATTGATTCTGATGCTCATCACAGCTTGGGCTATCAGAAAGAGTCGTGCACCTGCTGAGTTTGCAGCACCTATTGATGAGGAGTCCATAGAAACTACTCACTAATTCATGGCAGATTCGGGTGGCATTCTTTGCCACCCCTCCCCCCCTTTTTTACTTGGTTCGCATGGATTTCCTTTTTCTTCTGTCTTTAATCTCATGACGGATCCATTTTATTGGGGCACGAAAGAACAGCCTTGGCCCTGCTACTCTCATCACGGCTTTCATTTTCTTACGCATAGACGGTCTATAGCAATGGGTGGGGCACTTTCTGCAGGTTGGTTTGTCTTCACCGTATCTGCAATTGTCGAGCCTCTCATGTGCATACTTAAGAAGTTCTGCACAGTCATCACACAGTTCTCCTCGTTTTGTTCCATGCTTTTTACTGCAATAGATGTCGATCATCTCAGCAACTACTTCTTTTTCTGAAGCAATCACTGGTCCTATATTCTTAGTAGAATCTCCGCTCATCTCATTAACCAATGTTAATTTCAACTATGCAGTATTTTAATTCTATGCTCTTTGCATGATGGATTTTGGTTAGTATGCCGTTGATTGAAAGTTGGACTTTCTTGGACAGGAGGTCCAGCGTCCGCCCACCAACGGCAGTGGGCTACTATTACCTCACCATCAAAGTGAAGGTCATACGTGGTCTGTGATTGGAAGTATATACACTCCTGTTTTCAATGTCTAAATATGTCCAAGTTTTCTGTGACTGTTGGCAACCCTCTCATGAGCACGTGATTCCCTTGTTGGACTTTGAGGTCTCCAGAAGTGCTGTGATCAAAAGAAAGTAGAGAGGTTACGGTTCGAGCCTGAAGAAAGAAAGTAGGCATATTTCGCGTGGTTAGGAGGGGGGAGATTGATCTCCAATGAGGAGATATGGAAGGCTTCCGACTCGAACCGCAGTATTATTCCAAATCCTCTTTTAATAAGTATTGAGCTTACTGCATAAAATATTGTGATTTTCTGGGCAAACTTGGTTATCCATAGAGCTATTCAAATTAACGGCGTTATCACAAATATTGAGATACCGAAATGGTAAAAATGGTCAAAACGACAAAACGCATATCAACTGAATTGAACGGGGAGGTGCCGTTTCTTGGCACTAGTAGCCCCATTCTTGTCCCAGTCGTTGTCTGTACCAGCGTTGTCCCCGCTTGGTCAGATGATAGTAGCCTTGGAATTCCTCGATGAGGTGCATACTGACCATACTCTGGAGAACTCCAAAGAGGCGGTCATCAGACGCACCAGTGATCTGTTTGAGGTCTTGAAACCTGAGTTTGCCTTCACGTTTCAAATGCTGTGCAATCTCGAACTTACCAACAGCACGAGTTTCACGACGTGTAATGATGTGTCCACAGTTTGTACAGAGCAGGTCTCCTTTTAGATCGTCACGAGCGACTTCTTTGCTACCACAGACTGGGCATGTTGTCTTTGAAAATCGCAATGCTCGTCTATGTGACATAATTAAGACCAATTGTCCCGCATCGTGACCGCAGATAAAACTAGCGAATGCGCAGTTATCCGTCTAGGTCAATCTGGTTCTGTTCATCTCACGTATCGCGTACAACCAAGTTTTTGAAGATCTCTTCATAATCGATCTCGAAGGGAACCCGCACTCCCGGACGCACATCTCCAGAGTTGCGGTCGAACTCTATGTATCCGCTCTTTGCCAGATCTCTCAGATCTTCACGAATGCTCCTGAGGCTTTTTTTCCTGATTCCTTGGACCTGTTTGACCGAGACCCACCCGCCTTTTTGATACGCAAGAGTCATCACTGCAAGGAGTGTTGCGGCAAGACGATCGGGAAGGACCTCTTGAGCAATGTCCATATCCTTCGTAGGTTGGACATCAATGTAGAATACCCTATCTATAGGGTTGAATTTGATAGATAGACCAAGAGGTTCAAGAAGATTGTGCAACGCTGCAAGTCGTCCGAACAGTACTGCTCGGCCCTCTAGCTCCGGATAACCAAGTGCGTCCAGCATATCTTCCACATCGGCACCAATTGGTTTTCCAGTTCTCGTGAGCAGATTCATCAAGACCGAGTATTCATTCAGGCCCATTATTGTTGACCTCTCTTGTCTGTGGTTATCTTTGTCAGAGTCTGATTGTCAGAGTCGTAGACTAGCAGCCCACGCGAGATAAGGATGATGATCATGAGGAACCGTTCGAGAATCACATCGATATCATCTGACTTTAAGATCGCATGGATTGATATTGTTTCATTAGCAGGCAGGGCGTCATAAAATGCCGTTATTTTTTCGAGGGTGATCGCCTCTTCTGTCCGGATAACAAACTCTTCCTGTGCATCGGTGTCATCATCATCGGATGAATCACCTGTGGGTCGTTCTGCCTGTGCAGTGATCCCTCTAAGCAGTCTCTCCAGTGCTTTAGACAGATTGTGATAGTCCAATTTTGGAATGGTCAATGGTCGCCTGTATCGCATGGCCTTTCCAACTTGTCGTGTAGTCATCCGTTGCAATATCTTCACGTACACATCAGGTGCTAAGAGGATCCGCGCCAGTTCCTGAATTCGGTGGACTTTTGCGCCTAAGATATTGTTGAGGATCTCATCGATCGTGAGTCTTGCTGGGAGTCTGTCCTGAAGGTCTTTGAGTTGACGATACGGGTCGATGAGTGAGAGCTGTAACGGATCGACTCTCCCCTTGTCAATGGCCTCAGCCATCTGCTTTGCCTTTTTCGAGAGATCGCCGGACTCTGACATCTCTAGTTAGCCACCTTTGACATTGGGTCGTCCGGCTTCTCTTCTGCCTCATCGTCCTTTTCCAGTTCGCTCAGGATTGGCCCCTCAATTATCCTTGCTGGCGAATTGCCACTGGGCGCTGCCACTCCGATAAGTCGGTCAGCATACTTTAGCAGGGTCGTTGATTTTGCTGGGGTGAAGACCAAGAGCTGGCTCTCTTTTGACGCCTCTCTAAGAAGTTGCGCAGCAGCATTTGTATTCTCCAGATCGAGAAACGTATCGACCTCATCGAGGACATATATCGGAGCCGGGTTGAACTTGTGGAGGGCAAGGATCAATGCGACAATGAGCATGGATTGTTCTCCACCCGAGCCGGCCTTGATCCCCAAAAATTCCTCTGCATGAGTCCGGATCTGAAAATGAATTCCGGCCGAATCATCTTGCTGTATGTGTTCCAGTCGTATCTCGCCTGTAAAGTCGATCTTTCGTAAAAGCCTGTTGACGTACTTCTCGACTTTTCGCAATGTCTTGGCCATATCTTTTTGATATTGGTCCTTAAGCGAGTCGATCGTGGAGATTGCTTCTGCGAGTTCCTCTTTAAGAGTGGCTACTTGTGCGTTCAGTACTTCCATGCGTTCTTTGAGTTGTTGATCCCTGACAGCAATTGATTCATCAACATCGGTGTAGTCCGTGAGCACATCTCTGACCCGTGACAGTTCTGCATAGACCACCTCGTGATTTCTAATGGTGTTAGGTTGTGGTACGCCCTCGACACTGACAAGAATCTCATTTCTACGGAGTTCGAGTCTGCTCAGGGTGGCAAGTGTCTTACTGACCTCTGTCCTACTGGTCCTCAGTTCCATGTCTATCTCAGCAAGGCGTGTGTTTAGTTGGCGTTGATCCGCGTGTATTTGGTCAAGTTGTTCCGAGAGAGCCTGTTTTTGTTTTTGATGTTCCTTCATTTGCTTGTCTAAATTGGCTATGTCTTGTAGTATCTCGCTGGACTCGTCTTCTGATTGCCCTAATGACTCAAGAAGTTCGTTTCTGCTTGTTTCCATCATCTCAATGTTCTCACGGATCGAATCCAGTTGCTCGCGGAAGTTTTTCATGCTCTGTTCAGATATGGCCACTCTTGCTTTGGCATCACCAAGGTCACTCTCGATATTTCTAAGTCTGATCCGGATAGCTTCCATCTCACCCGTTATGCGTTCACGTTCAGGAGGTTGATGTTGCTCAAGTTCTGCAACATGTACCTTTGCACGCTCGTGATGTGATGTCAGTTGAGCGATCTCTTCTTCGAGTTGTGTGATGTTCTCCTTGACCTGTGGAAGTTCCTCTGTGATCTCTTTCCTGCGTTTCCATGTGGTCTTCCATGCTCCCATCTGTGAGACAAGTTCAAGAATCTTGGTCCTCTTCTCGGAGACCACAGTGATCTCCGCATTGATCTCTGCTATCTTCTTCTCGACTTGTTGTGCTCTCTTCTTTGCTTCTTTCTGTTTCTTCAAGAATGGTGCAGTGGAGAGGATCTTAGGTGGCCCCTTCTTTGGGTGTCCGACGACGGTCTTCTTACGGCTCTCAAACACCTCTCCCTTTAGAGTGACGGCACTGATGCCTTTGTAGGCAAGGCGCGCAGCAGTCTTCGAGTCTGTCGTCACCGCATAGTCCCCGAATGCGATCCTGAACTTTTGTAGAAGCGTGTCAGTCAGGCCCAGTAGTTCCCAGAGCCATCCCCGTACCCGTGAGTTCGGAGGTAACTCTGGAGCAGGGGCGACTTCCTGTTGAAGATCGACTAGGATGATCGGAGCGGGGGCCTCGATCTCATCTCGTAATCGCCTAGTGAGTTGAAAGTCCGCTTTTTCAGTTGTGATGAATGCGTGGACAAGAATGTCTGATAGGACTGCCTCAGCCGGTGCCGCAAGCTCTTCATTTCCGACCAAGAGACCTCCAACTGGTCCTACGACACCTCCGAGCTGGTGTTCGTGCAAAAGCTTTTGGAGTTCTTGGACACTGGGCGGGATTCGTTCTGCGGTCTCCGATAATTTGAGTTCGAGGCTCTTGATCTCTTTTTGAAGTTCGGCAAGCTGGCTCTTTTCGCCAAACAGGCTCTCATTGAGAGTAGCGAGGCGTGCATCTAGTTCTTTGAGTTGCCTGTCAAGGTCCTCTGCTGAGGAGGTCTCAAGAGTGGACCACGCTTGCCCCCACTTGTTTTCCATGGCCTCGATCTCTGCCTCAAGATGTTGCTGTTTGGTCAGGAACGCGCGTAACTCGATTCTTTTGTCTTTGAGTTGTAGGGCGAATCCGGAGACCTCCGTCTGAGCCTCACGCCGTTTTCGATCCCATTTCTCAAACTTCGCAAGTTGGGTCTCAAGCTCTTCTAATTCTCTTACGATCTTGTCCCGTTCTTGAGCAAGTTGTTGGGATTCAATCTCGGCCTTACCATGTGCCTTTACCACCCGTTTGAGATCGTCGCCTATTCGCCTTAGTTGTATCTTATCAGCTTCAATTGTCTCTTCTAGCTTCTTGATCTCTGAGAGTGTCTTTGCATTTCCCTTCTCAATTCGTTCTAGCTGTTCTTGTTTTGATTTAATTCTCGACTCGAGTCGGCCCAGCTCTCTCTCAATACTTCGTTGTTCACGTTCTAGTCTGGTCCTCTTCTCCTCCACTGCTTCGATCTCCTTGGAGACCTTTGCCTTGTCATCACGGAGTTCGTTCATTCCTTCTTTCTGAGCCTCGATCTGTTTCTTAATCGACTCAATCCTCATCTCCACGTCCTGAAGAGTGGCCCAGGCATACTCACGTTCGAGGGCGCGTCGCTGTCTTTCGTATTCTCGTTTCTTCTCAAGTCGTTGCATATCTTTAGTGAGAAGGTGGATATCGCTCTCAACTGCTTTAGTCTCTGCGATGGCCTCTTCTAGTCTTTGCCTGTCGGCACTCAACTCTGATTCTTGTAGAATGATTTTATCTCGGGACCTGTCGAGGCCAGTTCCCTCCTCGATCAGTCGGAGGACCTGTTCCGGAGACGCATCTCGTAGATCATTTGTACGGCCTTGTGCCATGAAGACGAGTGGATTGTCGATATTGAAATGAAGATCTTCGATTGCCCGGCGCATCTCAGCGGCACGAACACGCTTTCCATCTATGTATGCTCGTGGAGTTCTTCCCATCTCAATCTTTCTTGTAAAGACCCGTGTTGTTCTATGGTCCCGGACTGTGATCTCTATCTCTGCACTTCCGGTATGATTTCGAATGAACTGGCTCCATCTGTCATACCTGTTCTCTCGTTGATTTGACCCAAGGCAAAACTTGATGGCGTGAAAGATCGCGCTCTTTCCGGCGCCATTTGGTCCTACTATGATTGTTAGACCCGGTGTGAGTCTGACCAGTGCGTCTTTGAAGGTCATGAAGTTCTTCAGACGAATTGACTCGATCTGAACATCGCCGTTTCCCAGATTCTTCTACCCTCCTCGCCCCATGACGCGCTTGAGTCTGTCATGGTTCTTTTTAGCACTGATGAGACGTATGAGGCGATCCTCTTGGTCTCCTAGAAGCACGAATGGAAATCGGGCCACGAACTTGCTGTCTTTGGCCGATAGCGGCAGTCCCGCGTTGAGTGTCTCTACGACATGTTGAGATTGTGTATAATCTTCTGAGACCATCATCAGATACAATTGGTCAAGAAAATCATTTGGATATATAGTGTTCATCTGCCCGGTGATCATTTTCGCTCCCGAAATCTTACGCACTATCTCCGCGGTTCCACCAATTCCGCCAACCGGAACAATGCCCTTGTCCTGAAGAAGGTCGATCACATCCTTCAGTGTGACCGTCCCGCTCTCTCTCTTGATGGCTAATGCAGTCGCTAGATGGAGAAGATCAGAGTAGCCCCACCCTTCGGTCATCTCGATAATTGTGGGAATATCAATACCCTCTGCTCCAGCAAGAACCTCCGAGATGACTTTGGTCCTGTCCTCATTTGTCGGATTGCTAAACACAAAGGTCCTATCAAAGTCTACTACACTGGCTGCCTCAAGTCTCTCAGGCCGTGCCGTTGAGGCTATCACAATAAGTTCATCCTCGTCCCATGTGACTCCCCGAAGAAGATCTCCAACCAGCATGCCCACTTCTCTTGAGGCTGTGAAGAGCGTATCAATCTGATCAATATAGACAACAGCTGGTCGTTCGCGTCGAGCAAGTTCGAAGAGCGTGCGTACTGCCACAAGCAGACGATCACTACTGAAGGACTCTGACACGCGAAACCGAATCTTCTTGAGTGGGACCTCCTTGCCAAGTGTGTCCGCAAATGCCTCAAAATTAGTTCCCACAGGACCCGCCAGCAAAACACGCCCGCCGAAGACCAGTCCCAACTCGGTCAGTCTCTCTCTTGCAGCTTTGAACTCCTGTATCTCTTGGTGAAATAAGATGGCCTTTTGTCTGACTGAGAACTGTTGCATACCCTCATTGCTGATGTCTTCAGGTGCGACTATTGTGATCATACGTGAGATGGCACTGTCTTCCACTTCTGCTACCACCCGGCAGTCTAGTCTAGTAACATTTGTTTATTATCTATTCGTATACGTGAAATAATTGGCGCCCATGGTCTGTAACGCAAGTGGGTATTATAATTCTTATTTATCCGGCTCTTATGGTTCAATGCGCGTGATTTTTTGAGAGGTGATTGGCAGTCACTAGAGTGGAATTTATATATATTATGACAAATAGTGATTATGTGAGAATAATGATTGTTCGACTTGATGAACGAGGGAGAGTCTGCATTCCAAAGGCCATGCGGGAGAAAACCGGAAACACATTTTTTATTGTAGAGACCCAACGAGGGATTCTCCTTGTGCCAGTGCCTTCCGATCCTGTAAAACAACTTGCGGAGATCGGGCGAAAGATTCCAGAGTTGTCCATCGAGGAACTTCGACGGGCGATTGCCGAACAGGCACAGGTGGAGTGTGCTTGATCTGCGGTGATACCGATTAATCAGTTCCGATACGGTGTTCGATAAACTCGGGCTTGAGATGATTCGACTTGAGAAATGACCTAAAATTCGAATCTTGATTTTATATGAACGACTTGGTGGTCTATCAAAGATTCTAATTTAAAGAGACTAATTGGAGTCTATGACCACATCAACCATAAGCAGTGGTGTCCCTTGCCATATAGGAGCGTGAGGTCAGTTGTCAACACCAAGTGAACGTCTGCGGCAAAAAGTGCATGAGGTAATAGCAACGGTGGAGAGTCATGGACTCTTTGTCCACTCGGGCGACCTACACATACGGTTCCGTCCCTCAACAAGCAGTTCTCGTGCCAAGTCTATTCGTCTGCCGCTGATAGTTGGTGCCTGCGTGATCAATGCACTTGTCCCTCGCTCTGCAATGTTACTAGTTGGTGGCCATGGTGGAGGTAAGACGACACTCATCAAGCTCTTGGGCCGAATCATGACCGGAAAGAGTATTGGTGAGATCGAGGACGGCATTCTTCGGGGTCATCCACAACTGACCGAAGAGAAGATGGTTGCGACACTACGCCCCGGGCCATTGATGAAGGATGGAGTCGAGGTCATAGTCTGGCGAAAGTTCGTGACCGATTTTTGGAAGATCATAGATGAGATCAACCGCCTCACACCACACGCCCAGAATATTCTCTTGTCAATGCTTGCAGAAGGCGAGTTGAAGTATTACGATGAGGTCATGCACTGTGAAGAGTTCTGTCTCTATGCAACAATGAATCCCACGGACTCGGGAACCTTTGACCTAGCGCCTCCGTTTCTCGACAGGTTTGGACTTGCTGTCCCGATAACCATGCCCACGGTAAGTGATCTTGAGACCATCTTAGCCACACGCGACGAACGGCTCTTTGGGTATGACGAACTCTGGCAGGTCCCCGCTCTGTTGACTGAGGAAGACTTGCTCACGATCTGGAATCTGGCAGATAAGGTCCATGTGTCCCTTGAGGCCTCGGAGTACATCCGTGCTCTTATTCGTGAGTTCGGTGCCTGTGTTCGAGTCGACAAAAGTCAGACGCAGAGCCTCACCGTTGAGACCGGTCTCTGTGATGGTTGTCACTATAACACTGCTAAGAGTGTCTGTAACAAGGTAGTACTCCCGTTGAGCGTTCGAGCTGCAAAGGATCTGAATCGGTACAGTAAGGCTGTTGCATGGCTGGTCGGTGCGAGTGAGGTCTCAGTTGAGATCGTGAAATCGATTGCGCCACTGGTCTTCTGGCATCGGACTCGGTATACTCGTGATGAGGTCTCTAAGCAGCCTTTCTATGGGGACCGGTACAAGTTCACCCAACGCCTCGTAGATCTTGCCACTGCTCGATTTGCGGCCCGTGAGCCCGCCCTGAAGATTCTGGCACGCCTCAAGAGAGGTGATGCGACCAAGAAGGAGATCACGGAACTTCAAGAGATGGCTAAGAGTGACCTGATCGTCCAGATTGACTATGTGCAATTGGCAAAGGACCTCACCAAGTCCGGATACACAAAGATAGTCAAGCGGATAGACAAGGCCATTGTCAGTCGTGATGTTCCTGAACTGTCAAAGTTGCTTGATGAGCTGATGTCCAATGGTACGATTCCAAATAGAGGTATGTTGATCGGGCGGGTCTCGGAGGCGTTGCACAGGCTTACCCTCTCGCAGTTTACTCTTACGTTCGAGACATGGCAAGAACTGTGGACTGCAATCAGTCTCAAGTATCCCCCGATGACGCCTATTCTGAAGGAGACCCTCCACCCTCCCAAACGCCGTGTGATCCGGACCGAGCAGCTTACACTTGTGATCTATGCAACTGGCGACTCTCCCGAATCGTCCGTCTTTATTGAGGTCTCAGGCGGGGCTCCGGCTCTTGAACTCAAGGCGATGATCGAGAAGGAGCTGGCATAGGACTTGACGCTGACACAGCCTAACGCTCGTAATTCCCCACTGGTCGATGTGGCCCGGAAGGCATGGTCTCAGGCTCTCTCCGATTTCTATTCCCCACCTCTTCCGGAACCTGTCATAGAGCATAGTGATGAGGCGACGAGTTTCTTCTATGTGGACGACAAGACTTGGACGATTCATATCAACACGGCTGGAGTGCCGCATTACATGACCCCTGCTGAGGCCGAGCCGTTTCTGCGTTCCATCTGCCATCATGAACTTCAGCACTATCTCGTCTGCCCCTATGATACTGTGACCAGTGCCATGATGTTCGCTCGGGCGAGGCGTCATGTCAACAATGCGACGGCCATGTTTGTGTGCAATCTCTTTGCCGATCTTGTTGTTGATTCCCTCCTGTTGAAACGTTTCCCGCAACTGACGCATGATCGCATCCTGTCCTCCATACACGAGTCTGCTATTCGCGGCGAAACCCACTCTGATCTCTGGGTGCTCATCGTCACATGCTATCGTGTGATGTGGGGATTTCCGATCCCCCGCTCTGTTAATGTACCTGATGATACCTTTGAGGCCGCTGAGGCAATAGTGGCTGTCACGAAAAAGTATCGGGATAACGAGCGGAAATGGCCAAAGGCTACTGAGGAGATCGCAAAGATCATCGCGCAATGGCGTCACTCGGATGATGAGCAATTATCCGGAGCTGGCGGTGATCTCTCAGGTGGCGAGGAAGGCGGGGGTGAGGGTGGTGATAGACGAATAGAGATCACTATCCCCTTAGACGTTGATGCTATCATGGGTAGCCCCGTTGAGATCCGCAACGGCGATATCGCGCGAAGGTGCGCAAACCCCTCTCAGGCCTCCACCTCCGATGATGAGCTGGCACGCCTCGCCTCTGATGTTGAGTCACGGGGCGGCGATCTGGATGATCTCCGGGCAGTCCTTCTTCTCTTAGGTGCAGGAACCTATGGTCGCGGTTGGACTCGTTTCTGGTACCGTGCAAAGGTCCGGCGTCTGATTCGTATCGATGTCCATGAGCAGCGTCCGGAAGGTGCAATTCCTCTGACGCCTCAAGTGTGGCGGCTTGGCGATCCTATCGAAGAACTGGACCTTGTTCAGTCCCTGCAGGCCTTTCCTGTTCTGGTTCCAAACATGTCCACACGCCGATGGCTGCGCATCGAGTCGTTTGGTGATACAGAGTCACGAACGCCGCCAGACCTCTTAATCGTGATCGATTCGAGTGGTTCGATGACTTGGTCAATGAGCAGGACGCGACTCTCTGGTGAGTATCATCTTGCATTGATTTCCGCCTTCGGGGCTATGAACTTTGCATTTGCTCGTGGTTGCCGCGTTGCAGCAATCAACTTCTCTGTGGAAACTCGAATTGCAAAGTGGTCACGGGATCGACAGACAATTGAGGATGTTCTCCTCTCCTATCAGGGAGGCGGGACAATCATGCCAGTGGGTGACATGATACGCTTGTGTGATGAGGCACGAAGACCAGTTCTTGTTCTTATGATCACAGATGCGGAGGTTGATAACGGGCCAGAGATGGTTTCAGCGGTCAAACATCTATCCAGTCGAGGTCATCATGTCTTCATGTTCCATATTCATGCTGGTGAGAATGAGAACTATATCCAATTGCAAAAAAGGCTCCTTAATGCGGGTGCTAGAATAGTCCCTGTGAATAATCAATCAGACCTTGTTGGATTAGTTCTAAGAGATACCCGTGCTGTATATGGTATTTAGTGTCTGAGAAATTTGGCATCATGTTTCTTTGTCAATCTGTATTCACGTTCTATATCCCCGATGACTACGCAGCACAAATGTAATAATCAATGTAATGATGATAATGCCAAATATTATATTATTCGCTATAGAGAGGTACTCCACCACCAACGGATTGCTTGAGTAGAGCATATTTGATAGAAACGACCCCTCTTGTCCAAGAAGTCCTATGGTGAGCGATTCAACAATAGTCGATGGCTCCACGAAGACTATCCATCCCATCTCAAGATTCGCAGAGAGTTCAAGTATGATCATTCTCCATGAAATGAACACAAGTGGGGCGGCGAAATATGCAAGAGCCGAGGACATGGTTTCAATCAACATGGTCGTGAGTGAAACAATCAATATTGCCACCACAAAAAAGGCAATTCCTAGGATGATTATTCCCTGAAGCATTATTATTGGATATTTTGTGATTGGAACTCCGAGTATGATCACAATGTCAAGTATTAGTAATTGTAGTTGTGTGATGCAGAGGCCTAACAAGTAATCTGCTGTTAATAGCTCGCTTTGTTTCACTGGAATAGTTGATAGCAGCGTCAGATCGATTTTATGCTTTGTTTCTCCACCTAGTGCGTCTACAAGGAAAACTGCGCTGATTCCCGCCTGAAATGGTAGGAGTAAAGCAGATATCTGTAACGCCAATACAAGAAGCCCTACCAATGAGCCGTCCGAGTTGAATGACTCTGTGCCAACTGATCTAGTGCCGAGTACACCCAGCACTATGGGTTCACAGAGAAGAAACATCAAAACTATAGGTCTTTTCAGGGACTTCAAGCGAAGTGCGATCAAGAGACTCATCTTGCTCTTCAATTGACCTACTACCTCTAGGAGTGGCTGATGTTTCATTATCCATTATCACCAAGTTTTGCTTTTACGGAGAAAGAGTTTCCATGCGATGGATGCAGTGATATAGACTATGATTGCGAAAAACACAACCTGTACAATAAGAAACTGCCATGTGAAGTAAAACCCAAGATAGCTTTCTACTACCGAATTATGCTCATTGGGATTCAGCATTTGTAGCAACAAGTTTCGTACTAACGCAGCGGGGCTCAAAGTTGGAAATGGAACCAAGCTGGACGAATAAAGACCAGTTCCTAGCTCAATTCCTGTCAGTCCATCCCACAGTATTATAAATGCTATATTTATTGCAAACGCAACGCTTGACTTGTCAGTTGCGATATGGACAATAGACATGATGCTGACAAATATTATCGCAGTTATGATTGAAACCAATACTATTGGTCCCACGTATCTGACAAAAAGAAATGATGATTGGGCAACGAGTTCGCTATCTGCGTTCATGAGCCACTTTTGTGCAAAGATTGCCACACCACAAGATAGTTCAATGAGGAAAACTGTGAAAGATAGCACGATCTGTCTTGAAAAGAATATGGTCTTACGTGAAATCGGATGCGATGCGAGTGTATTCACCTGCTTTCTGAATGATGAAGACGAGTACATCCAGCCAACGACTGCAACTACTACATAGAGTGTGATATACAAGTTCTGAGTGTACTTCACAGTGAATTCGAAGAACAGCGCCTGCTCGCTTCTGAGCGTGCCAGAGGTCACCCACACAACTGTAAAAAAGCTTGGAATAATGAATATAGCCAGTAGTCTACGAAGGTTCGCTCTATTATAAATTGAGTTGAGCGTCAATTTGAGAACGAGCGTAAACCGATCAATTGAGTCGGGTACTTGCATTATTCCCTCCTCCGGGCAAGCTCCTTGAACGCACGTTCAAGATTTCCCTCTTCCTGTCGAAACTCGAGCAAGACGCCTCCGCAATCTTGAAGTCCCTGATGAATGCGTTGGGATGTTTCTTGTATGTCTGCATTTTCCACAACAAGCTCATCGTCCTGGAATTGAACTGCCATCTCTGGATATAGCTCTTTCAGTCGATTGTAGAGATCAGCCAATTTTGTGGCACGGATTACTACATTACCTCTCGGCAAATCTGCTAGAATCTGGGTTGGGCTTCCTTTAGCTATTATGCGTCCATTAAAGAGAAATCCCACCTCAGTACTTATGCGCTCAAGCTCGTGTAAGATATGGCTAGAAATAAGGAAGCCGACACCGTGTTCGGTGAAGTATTGCTTGATAAGATCAAGTACCAAAAACCGTCCATTAGGGTCAAGGTTGGCGGTCGGTTCATCCAGAATGATTAGTGACGGATTTCCCATAAAGCTTGCTGCAACTCCAATCAACTGTTTCATTCCTTTGGAGTAATCGACGATCCATCGGTCGGCCGCATCTTCCAGTTTCAAATAGCTGATAAGTTGCTGAGCCTGCCTCTTTGCCTCCTTGAATTGCATTCCCCGTATTCGGCCAATGAAGATGAGATACTCCAGTCCTGATATGCCTGCAGGATACTCCGCCACTTCATGTAGAAATGATACTTTCTTCTTGACCTCATACGCTTCCCTCCAACAGTCCATACCCTCTATGTGAATCGAACCGCTATCAGGTTGTAAGAGTCCACATAACATTCGGATAATTGTTGTCTTTCCTGCTCCGTTTGGCCCGATAAGACCAAATATTTGGTTCTCGATCTCCAGACTCACATTATTGACTGCAATGATTCTTCTTTTATTTCCGTATGTCCTTGTAACATTTTCGAGTATTATTTTCACAACTCGTTCTCTCCAACATATTCTCCAGCAACAGTATGAGATTAAGCAATAGTGGTGGTGACCGAAACCCTGATGGGTTTCATAAATTCGGTCACCTTTCACTTTACGAATTTACATGGTGAAATTATTATTTAATAGCTCCAAGATATTTGATCTATGTACATTCTTGCTGAACTTGTGGTGTCTTTTGACGTATATCCTATCAATGTACCATATGCCCCACCTGCAACAAATTTGACGCATATGAGCAGGTTTCCGCCATAGACATCATTTGTCGTTGCAGATATCGTGGGCTGGAAGTTAATATACGATTTATGGTTGGATGGTCCAATGTCACCACTAGTCCATGCGCAATGTTCCCAAAGTATTGTATGTGTATCGGCATTCAAAATTAGAACGTTCACATCAATTTGGCCATGACCAAAAATATTGGTCGATATATATGCGTAAATTCGAACAGTTGCGGTTATTGTCAAATAGTGATTGCCATTGATATTATCCCGGGCTCCAAGAAGGGCCCATCCATTTGAGGGAAAGCCTATTGCATTAACATGTGCAACGACATATCCATAATTATCATACGGATATGCATCTGAAGTACATCCCGCACCTGCGCCGTGATCAGAATAGGGGTACCCTGGCGTATCACTATTAGAGTATGCTGCAACGCCCTGCAGATTTACCGATGTCCATACGACGCAAACCAGTAATAGAAGAACAATAGTCCTATGTTTCATATTTTCTATTTCCTCCAAACTTTATTGTTTGAGCCTGTTGGAACTCACACCCCAAGCTCAACCAAAAAAAAACAAGCGCTTTATAAACATTACTTATTTTTATACCACACACAGCTTGGCTTGTTGTTGATTTATATGCTGTAGAAAATGGGTTGATGAACAGGACGCGACTTTCCGGTGAGTATCATCTTGCGCTTGTATCTGCATTTGGGGCTACTGACTTTGCATTGAGTCGGGGCTGTCGTGTGGCTGCAATCAACTTCTCTGTTGAGATCCGTACTACGGGATGGGGTCGTGACCGCCATAAGATTGAGGATGTTCTTCTCTCCTATCAGGGTGGGGGCACCGTCATGCCCGTGCACGAGATTACTCGGTTGTGTGCTGACGCGCAGAGGCCTGTCTTAGTCCTGATGATCACTGATGCTGAGGTAGATAATTGGGATGAGATGGTGGCCATGACCCGGCATCTCACAGATCGGGGGCATCACCTGTTCCTCTTTCATATCGGCGCTGCTGATACTGGTGAACAGGAGGAGGCGCGTGTCAGTCTATCCCGGGCTGGAGCCACTGTAATTCCTGTACGCAATGTCAATGATCTCGTGGGGCTTGTTCTGCGTGATATTCACGCGATATATCGGGCCCCATGATAAAGGAGTCATCTATGCTCTTAGACGATTCCGGAAGAAACGTTCTATCTCCAAAGTGGATGGATCCATTCAATTTCCAGAGCCTGTTTCAACGTGTGAGAAATATACTCAAACATGGTAGAAGTAATTGAAATAGAACGGAGTTGAATGAACGTTGGTCACGCGCGAGCCTCTTGAGGTGATAGATCATTCTCTTGAGACCGTAGTCCATATGGTTCGTGAAGATGAAGATGTCCTTGGAGTTGTTGTCTTTGGTAGTTATGCTCGCGGTGAACCATACAATGACGTTGATGTCTGTATAGTCCTCTGGCCTTCGTGTGTAGAGTCCGTAAATCCTCTCAAGAAAGAGATCAAGTATTCTGAGCATGGATTGGATGTGTCGATCTATCAGCGATTGCCTCTATACATTCAGGTCGAGGTTCTAAAGGATGGAGTCATCAAATACATGAAAGATGAAGATGCCTATTATGACATTGCAATATGGACGATTAAAGAATGGGAGGACTTTCGCCCTCGCTATCTTATGTACTTGGAAACAGTCTTAGATGGGCCAAAGGATTCTAAGTAAACTTGATGAGCATGACCAGATCATGCATGAAATCAGGATAGTCTTGCCTCCAAGCTATGTTGAATACAAGAGTTCTCTTACTCAGAAACGTGCAATCGAACGCCTGATTCAAATAGCAATAGAGTGCGTGATTGATCTCTGTGCAGTGATTGTGAGCGCTCAACGACTTGGGATTCCCTCTTCTGAAATGGATGTATTCTCACAATTGGAGGGGATAGTATTTGATGCATCAACTATTGTGAAACTTAGGGAAATGAAACGATTTGGGAATAGGATTGTTCACAGATATGGAAACATCGATGACGCCTATGTGTTAGAGGCTGTACATGAGCTCTTGAGTAATCTGGCAAAGATTTCCGACCTGACTCGTCAGTTCTTGGTTTCGCATGACTGATTCATACCGCAAATATCTGTGATATATTTACTTAAATTATATCTGATATGCTCACGAATGTAGACTCATTCCTCATACGCCTGTTTCTTGCGGGCAAAGATCACTATGACCATTATCGTGAGTCCTGTTGCAAGCAGAACTCCTGCAACTGCCATACCAAAATATGTGGTGCTTGTGGTTGACGGGATAGATACGTTTGTTGTCGTTGATGGTTGTTCAGAGTTAGTTGTTGTAGTGGCACTGATATCTGGAATTTTCGGGAAGATGTTGATTGTGTAGCCCGGTTGGATCTGATTCTGCGAGATTAGGAGAATGCGTGTTCCATTGGTCACTACACTGACATTGAATGAGAAAATTTTATTATGTGAGGTGAAAGTCCCCAGCGACCTGTTTGCATCAAGAGAATGAACAAAATATGTGCCATCCGGAAGACCATACTGACTCAAATCAATTGTATAATTAAACACGCGGCTCTCATTGTTGAAGTTACAGATGGCCGCCAACAGAGTGTCATCCTCGACAAGTCCCTGCGTGATGAGCACATTCTCAGTAGCGTTAGTGGAGATCGAGTTTGTGATGTTGAGAAACTTTGCGAATGCTCGTATCAGCGTTCTATAGAGCAACCAAAGATCTGGTTCCTTCTCATGGTCATAGTTTGCGACTTTTCCCGGGTCGGTCGTGGCGTCAAGCGTTCCGCAATAGAGGATCCATCCACTATCGGGCATTGAGGCATTATGGTAGAGTACAATGGATGTGTCATTAATTCTTGTGCGAGTACCATTGTCGTCCACAATGTATTCGAGTCCTAATAGGTGATAATCGGCACTGAAATTATCCGATCTAAGATAGCGTGAATAATAGTATGGCGCATCATACACAAGATTGAGGTCGAGCAGATTTGGAGTTGTAATGTTCAATAGAATATGTCCGCTGCGAACATATTCAGTGGAATTGTGCTCGATGAGATAGGCCAATCTTGACTCCTCTGGTCCCGGTTCATTACCCACACCTCCCAGAAACACAACATTTCCGCCATTCGCAATATAGTCGTTGATTTTGGTGACTGTAGCATTGTAGTGCCAATAGTCCGTCAGCAGAATGAGCGAGTACTTGGAGAGATCAACGTCCGTCTTTGCGAAACATCTCTGATTGATGAGATCGTATTCAGTGAACAGTCTTAGATTTGAAACGTGGCATATCGGTTCTCCGGTCTGGTAGCCATCACCCACAACAAGTACCTCCGGACTGGAGTTCAGAGTCGGAAGGTAGTTCAGCTGGCCTGCTAAGTTATCAACATACTTGAACAACTTGCGCCCCATCACATCAGTTCTTCCCTGTCCCCAGCTCCATGTGTAACTGTTATTGTTCTCAGGTGCCCAATCAAAGAAACCGAGAGCATCGACTCCTGAGACATAGGATGTCCAGGTCTCCCGGCGGATCTGCTCATAGCTTCCCTCGTGATAATAGAGCCCATCTCCCGCCGTGTTGAGAAAGTCCCAGATCGTTCCCCAGATGGTCATGAAGAGAGGCCTCTCCGAGAGTGAGGTCTTGTATCTGCGGATGGTCTCGTACAAGAGCCAAGGATAGTCTTTTGCATAGTAACAATCGAGCAGGTTGATGTCTGCATTCACTTCATATGCCGCACAGAGATCATCGACTATGCCCCATGTGGGCGGCATGAGAATGAATTGGGTGACCAGAGCGTGTGGGATCTTGCTCTTGATATAATCATAAAAATAATTGTAGACCCAGACCGACTTGTTGTTGAGCCATTCAACTTCAGTCCACCGTTCAGAGTTGTTCGCCTCATATAGTGGCTTGAGATGAAATCCCGTGTCTGCAAAGTAGATGTTGTCGTACTTTGCAATATCGTCGGAAACCTTGGAGTAGATGTCGGAAAACCGTAGCCATGCAGGTTCCTCATCGCCAACCCCTACAGCCCAAATACTTGAGGTATTCATGTACCGTTCCGGAGGCGGTGCGTTAGGATCTTCATAACTTGGAACTGGCCCGAGATTGAGACCGAAATCTACTGCTTCTTCGGCCCAATGTCGGATTGTTGTATTGTAGATGATGTCCAGTGGATTTGTGATGTTGTTGCACCAGAACCCGGTCATATGGATCACTTTTGCACCAGCAGATGCCACACGATCTATGTATTCAAGATCAAAGGGGGATAGTTGTCCTGCCGAATACCAGATAGTGAAGTTCCCGATGATCAGGTCATCTAGACCGAAGAGACCTCCGTGCATGGTGTCAATGGCCACAGTGCATGGGACTATTGCCATCTGAAGTAGAACTAAGACAATAGATGCACCGCAAATACACCTTGAAACCATACGCTTACTCTCTCTTAGCAGAATGATCCATATTTCTGAATGCATGAATGTTGTCAAAAATCAATTTATGATTTTTGAATTCTCAATCCTGCGAAAAATCGAGTACATGTGGACTGCCCATTTGGATTCCTTGCCACTGCAAAGCCTAAATATTATCATATTATTAAATGGATCAGCGGTAGAACAGAAAGGAAAGTAATAAATAAAAAGGCCTATCTTTTAGTAAATCTATAGCGCGGTTCCCACGGATCCAAATATTCATAATGAATTCTAATTCCTATTTGCCAATCGTTTCACGAATAGTATCTACGATCTCCAACAACTGTTGCTTTTCTTCACGGGTTAATTGCTCTTTACCTATACGCTCCCGAATATATTGTAATGTCTGTTTCAAGCCAGCCTCTCTCAACAAAATGTCAAGACCCACCTCGTCAATGACGGCCTTCACGCCCACCTCGTCAATGACGGCCTTCACGCCCACCTCGTCAATGACGGCCTTCACGCCAAAATCCTCGATGAGTTCTTTCAATGTGGCTACTTCAGTCATGGTGATCCCCTTTTTTCTTAACAGGCGTTGAATTGTCTTCCGTTTGACCTTATAGAGCGTATACCCATATAATCTCTTAGTCTCAGGACTTGTAAGGACCATGTCCAGCACCTGCTCGATATCTGTCTCTCGAAAGAGCAGAAACGGCAGGTTTTCAGGGGTCAGCATGAGACCGTTCACGTCCACGAAATATACTTGGAGTCCACCGCCGACCGCTTCCGTGGGCGACGGATATCTGCTTATACCCGGAGCCATAGTCTCGGTGTGTGAAGTGATCAGATGCCGGAGAGTATCAGACGCCCCGACATAGACCACCATGGCAGCGATCCCCGGCTCAAAAAAGTGGAGCCGCTTCTCCATGGCAAATAAGCCACAATACCCGATCAATCGCCAGATGTGCGACTCATTTAGCGGATCGGTAGGGCCCTTGAACTCGTAAACGACAAATGGTGGAAGCTGGTTGATGAGCCAGGCGACAACGCCCATATCCTGAGGCAAGGGACAGATACGTTGGGTGATAAAGTCCACTCGAAGTGGAAACTTTGCCACTTCGGACCCAGCAATTGATCGGACACAGTCACGTGATAGAAGTAACTCCATAATGCCCTTGAAGGCCGAGTCATGCTGGTCACGTTCGTCAGTCAACTGGGTGCCTCTCTTAGTTTAGTCTACAGGACTACTTGGTTCTTATAGACATACTGCCACCAGTGGCTCTGTGTGGAAAGTCCACAGGTATGAACAGGATCAATCAAGATAGGGAACTAGTGTAATCTGAATAGGATATCACGTTAAGGTGATTTTCTCTCTTACGATCTTGCTTATCGCCTTTTCACACAGAGCCGATCATGTTGAAGTCTTTATTTGTGATTCGAACAACTATTCCACATGGCTTGCTGGCGGTAACGTGACAAAATATGCTAGCAAGACTGAACTTCAATCTGGGACTATTGGCTCCTTTATAGTCCCATATTCTGGGACATGGTATTTGGTCTTTGTTGCTACTGGCGAGCCCGACACAATAACGATCCCCATAGGTTTCAATATAGAAACTTCAGGTACCGTGACGACAACAACTCCTACAACTTCTACACAACCAAATACTTCTACGCAGTCAAATACAGATACGACTAACATTCCATGGATTCCATGGTTCTCAAGTGATTATCTTTTTCTTATTATGATAGCAATTGTGGGGCTGGTTTCTGTAGCTGTTCTATGGCAAGTGACTAAACGTAAGCGTGCTCCATAGATGCTCTCTATTCTGGTTATGATACGGGGCATTTCTCTTGCCCATTTTTATTTACTAATTTTGTGCGGAAGATACTAGATAGTTGTTAAAGATACATGAAAAATATGGTAGATGCGCCTTTGTTTTCTAGTAGCATGATTGGTTTTGATATATGTTGATGAGTCATATGTTTCATTTCTGTTGGGATCGCGGACGGTCAATTGACCTACTAATTGAACATGGAATAATTAGATGTTCAGAGATAAATGACGGGACTTGTAGCATTTTTGTTTGACCTTTTGTTTTGGATCATTCAATAGTTTCACAGTTCTTCTGTTTTGTATTTAGTAACTACATCATCAATAAGAAACGACAGGTCATGGTCTTTCAGAATGGCCGCTATTTTTGATGCCAACTCTCTAATCTCAAAGTCCGCACGTGGATGCAGCCTGAGCCGGAGAAAATTACGTAGCGCTCGTGCGTTAATGGTCATCGTGATCTCTGTTGCGAGACCCTGTGGGAGGACTCTCCGTGCGTAATCTGGATCTTCGCCCTTTTCTATCAAGGTTTCATAGTAGTCACGACAAGTATTCCAGAAATCCTCGTAGATCTCTCTATATTCGGAATTCTCCGGATACACGAAGTCCGCAGGACCATATTTTCTTCTGCGCCTTGCGCTCTTCTGGATAAATGACGCGATTCTATGGCGTACTAGTTGATGCGTCAGAACTCGGCTGACTCTTTGGATGTTAAATATAAATATCAGTGGTTCAATGGCAGTCTCGTGGCCCATTTTTATTATTTTTCGCAGAAATGTCTTTGCCTCATCATAGGTCATGTTCTTTAGTTCATTATAGCTGGCAGAATGGTAAGAGGTCTTTGTTATTGCTGCGGTCTTTATCACTGTGTCACTATCGGGTATCTGAATGACTTCGATCTTCATGTGGTCCACTCCAATCCTCTCTCTATTCTCACGCACTACATTACCTTTTGAATCTATGAGTTCCAAGTTCTTGCTCTATTAGGCGAATGAACAGATACTCTGACAAGGTGATGTTGGTGCTGCTCATTGGTTCTCTTATCAAAGTTGACAAAACTGTAATCTCTCTAGGTGCCAGATTTTTAGTGATTTTGACCATTTCTGTAATTAGAATACGTTTCAAGATGATATCATTCGTTTCAGTATTTGACTGACCAGAACTAGTTATCCTAAAACAGCCAAAGTTTTCTGTAACTGTCTACAACCCAAACTTTTATGACTGCTGTAGATGCGGCACGCCACGTATTAAGGGACGAGGCGTAACCCATGTACAAGATAGTACGAAAAAAGGTACTCAATCCTGTCGTCAAGTTGATGGAGGTCAGCGCGCCGGACATCGCAAAAGTATGCCAGCCGGGTCAATTTATCATGATCCGCGTGAATGAGACTGGTGAGCGATTTCCGTTGACCGTTGCAGACTTCGACAGAGAGAAGGGAACCGTCACAATCGTCTTTCAAGAGGTCGGCAAATCGACGATGCTCCTCGGCACGCTCAATGAGGGCGATGAGATCCTCGATTTTGTAGGTCCTCTGGGACGACCGACGCATATTGACAAATTTGGTACAGTGTGTGTTGTTGGTGGCGGTTGTGGAACAGCAATTGCATATCCTGTTGCAAGGGCCTTCAAAGAGGCCGGTAACCATCTCATCACGATCAATGGCGCAAGAACAATGGACCTTCTGATCTACAGAGATGAGATGCAATCAATCAGTGATGAGTTCTACGAGACCACTGACGATGGTACCTGTGGGATTCACGGGTTTGTTACCACTGTTCTTGGAGACCTCATCCAGCAGGGTCGGAAGATCGACCTCGTCTTTGCGGTAGGACCTGCAATCATGATGAAGTTCGTGGCGAAGACCACTGAGGCGACGGGGATAAAGACCATTGTCAGCCTCAACAGTATTATGGTTGATGGAACTGGTATGTGTGGTGCATGCCGAGTTCATGTTGGTGGTCAGATGAAGTTCGCTTGTGTTGACGGTCCTGAGTTTGACGGTCATCAGGTTGACTTCAATGAGCTTCTCGGGCGTTTGAATGCGTACAGGGAGCAAGAGGCCATTGCTCTGGAACGATGGAAGAAAGAACATGGAGGTAGCAACTAATGTCTTCAGATAAGCCGAAACGGGTACGAAAACCACCCACAAAGAAGATTCCGATGCCTGAGCAAGACCCCGCTGAGAGGATCAAGAACTTTGAAGAGGTTGCTCTTGGATATACTGTTGAGCTTGCTGTTGCTGAAGCAGAGAAATGCCTGCAGTGTCGCAACCCCCGTTGTATGAGCGGTTGCCCTGTTGAGGTACCAATCAAAGAGTTCATTGAACTGATCACTAAACGGGACTTCATGGGCGCGGCTGCAAAGATCAAGGAAACAAACAGTCTACCTGCCATCTGTGGTCGAGTCTGTCCTCAGGAGAGTCAGTGTGAGGCGAGTTGTATCTATGGCATCCGCAATGAGCCTATTGCCATCGGTCGTCTAGAACGCTTTGTTGCAGACTATGCACGTGAGCATGGTGAAGGTCTGCCTGAGATGGCACCAAAGAACGGCTTTCGTGTCGCAGTTGTTGGCTCGGGCCCATCGGGTCTCACATGCGCTGGCGATCTTGCAAAACTTGGTTATGAAGTCACGATCTTTGAGGCATTTCACAAGCCGGGTGGAGTTCTTGTCTATGGCATTCCACAGTTCAGGCTTCCAAAGGACATCGTTCAGAAAGAGGTTGATTATCTCAAGCGAATGGGTGTCGAACTCAAGTGTGATTATGTCATTGGAAAGATCCGCACGATCGACCAGTTGATGAATGAAGACGGCTACGACGCGGTCTTTGTTGGTTCGGGAGCAGGAGCCCCTAACTTCCTAAACATTCCCGGAATCAATCTTGTCGATGTCTATTCAGCAAACGAGTTCCTGACACGTGTCAATCTCATGAAGGCATACAGATTCCCTGAGTATGATACTCCCATCAAGATCGGGAAGAAAGTTGCTGTGATTGGTGGTGGCAACGTGGCAATGGATGCATCAAGGACGGCTCTACGTCTAGGTGCTTCTGATGTCCATATTGTCTATCGTCGATCCCGCAAGGAATTACCTGCCCGAGCTGAGGAAGTCCATCATGCAGAAGAGGAAGGTGTACAGTTCCAGTTGCTCACTAACCCCGTTGAGATTATTGGCGATGAGAAGGGAAATGTTGTGGGCATGAGATGTATTCGCATGGAATTGGGCGAGCCTGATGAATCCGGTCGCAGGCGTCCTGTACCTATCCCCAATTCTGACTTTGTCATTGATGTGAATACGGTCGTCATTGCAGTGGGTAACTCTCCGAACCCGATTATCTCCCAGACCACTCCTGGTCTTGAAGTATCGAAGTGGGGCGGTATACTCATTGACGAAGAGACTGGGATGACTTCCCGTGAAGGGATCTTTGCTGGTGGAGATATTGTCACTGGCGCAGCGACCGTCATCAGTGCAATGGGTGCTGGTAAGCGAGCCGCTCGCGGTATTCACGAATATCTCTCTAAAAAGAAGAAATAATTTAATATGGGATGTGCCTGTCACTGGCCATCCCTCTTTTCTTTTTGTTTTGTTTTGCTTTGTTTCAAAAGAAAGATTTGATTAGGCGTTATCTCTGATGATAGTCGAGGTCAGAATCATGCAGCAGGATCCAATCACCACTGAGGAAATGCAAGTAGCAGAATTGAATGCCCAGTATCTTGGGATTAATCACGGAATGTTGATGCAGGCTGCCGGACGAGAGGTCTCGCGTGTCATTATTGATTGTGAAAAGATTGTTGGTGCTCGTGTTGTTGCGGTCTGTGGCGGTGGTGGTAATGGTGGCGATGGAATGGTGGCCGCCCGTCATCTACATGAGGCTGGTGCGAAGGTTGAAGTCTTGCTCGTTGGGGGTTCACGTGGGATCACCAGCCCTGATGCAAAGTTCAATTGGTACATCCTGCAAAATCTCTCAGGGGTCAAGATCACCGAGCTGAGGACTGAGAGTGCAGTGAGTTCCTGTTCTGCATTCAAGGAGGCCTCGATCATTATTGATGCTCTTCTTGGATTTGGCCTCCGTAGTCCGATACGTGAACCGATTGCAACCGCGATACAAATGATCAATGATTCTTCTGCTCGCAAATATTCTATCGACCTTCCCACAGGTATTCATTCTGAGACTGGTGAAGTGCTCAATACTGCTGTTGTGGCGGATGTGACTATTACGCTCCATGCGCCCAAGCATGGTCTCTTGAAGGCGACCGATCATGTTGGGGATCTAGTGGTCGTACCCATTGGGATACCTCCAGAGGCCTATACGATCTGTGGTGATGGTGACCTCTGGCTGTTCAACCGTCCTCGTTCGTTACAATCCAAGAAAGGCGATTTCGGTCGTATCCTTGTTGTTGGTGGGAGCGATGTCTTCTCTGGTGCTCCCGCTCTGGCCGGAATGGCCGCGTACCGTTCAGGTGCAGATCTTGTGAGTGTTGTTGCTCCCGAGCCTGTGGTCTCAGCAATCCGCTCGTACAGTCCCAACCTTATGGTGGCTAGCACTGGGACTAAGATTCTCTCGCCGGAAGCGGTAGATGTTGTTCTCCACCATACGCGGAAGAGCGATGTTGTGATCTTGGGTCCCGGTCTTGGTCGTGCTGATGAAACCCGTTCAGCGGTGAAGTCCATCCTAGACGATCTGGTCTCTAATCATCACAATATAGTTCTGGATGCTGATGGTCTAAAACTGGTGGCTGGCAGTGGCATCAAGTTCGGTCCTGAGCATACGGTCTTGACCCCCCATTGGGGGGAGCTGGGTATCATTATTGGCCATGATATTGGTGACTCACATGATTTGGATAACCGGATATCTCAGGCAATCGAGGCGGCTAGACTGTATGACGCAACGATCCTGTTAAAGGGTGCCACGGACATCATTGCTCGGCCTGACGGGAAATTCAAATTAAACAAGACTGGTTGTCCTGCGATGACTGTTGGTGGAACTGGTGATGTGTTGACCGGGATCACTGCTGCTTTTCTTGCACGAGGCAAGGGTGCCTTTGCGGCGGCTTCTGCTGCTGCCTTTGTCTCTGGTCTTGCAGGGGAGGCGGCTTTTGAGAAGCTTGGTGATCACATCGTAGCAACGGATTGTATTGAAGAGATACCGTTGGTAATGCACGCTGAGTCTAAGTGATGACTGGCATCTGATCAAGTAGAGCGCGTGCACGGCTCTTGTTCTCTTCAGTCACGGGCACCCATACGATTCCCTTGTCTGGTTGGCCGTATAACATGACGGATCCCTCGGGAGCAAGCAATACGACCGGGAAGCCAAGTAGATCCTCTTCGCCCTCAACAAAAATAAGTGATTGATGTCTGTCACGTAGAGCAGTGCCTATTGTCGACCAAGCCTCAGGATAGATGGCCGCAGCCGGATTGTAGATTCTATACTCTCTCTGGAGTGTGATGGTCTTGTCATAGATTCCTCGTTTTGTGCTTCCATCTACTATACATAGATCGGGCTTGGCTCCAGCCTCGATAAGCGTGGCACTTGTCACATCTCCCACAGTGATCACTTGTTTTGGAGTCTCGTCTTCAAGTCGTTTCACAGCTTGCTCTTCAGGGGGGCCATCCCTCACATCGAAGAGATCCCCCTTTGGTGACTTTAGGTCTCCACGCCGTTCCATCTCTAATCTACGTGGAGGTTCTTCTGTACCAACGAGTCTGCGGCCCTCCCTGTCGATCTGGCCAAGTCGTATCCTTGCAGAGGAGACCTTGTCGCCATCATCTGCTCGTACAGGTTTGATGTACTTATGCTTGTCAATGTCCCCAAAGACCTCTTTCCGTTGATGTACTCCCTTCTCATCAATTTCCGTACAACACGGACCTTTAAACATCACAAAGGTAGTAGCACCCTCTATTTTCAATAGGTCCTCATACCTATCAAACACGGTGATTTCAATAATGCCCTCAAGGTCATTGAGCTCCAGATACTTTTGCAAAGCTTTCACACGAACTTCAACTGGCTGGATAATCTGACCAAGTTCAAGGTCATGCCCCATCAATTCTCCATCCGTGACAACGGCAATCGGTCTGTCCGCATCTTGGATATAGTCAATGAGTACTTGATGTCCTACATGCAGGCGATCAAAGAGATTTAGGGCATATGTCTTGGTCATTCAGACATCTCCTTCTTTCCGAGAGACGAAGTTTAATATCAGTGTTTCACTGCCTACATCAAAAAACTTGTAGAGTAGAGAAAATGAGGATTGCGGCAGTAGCAGATGTCCACAGTCCCCGGTTCTTACAGGAATTCACAATGAGTCTTCAGGAATGTCAGAGACCTGATATCTTCCTGCTAGCGGGTGATATCATCGAACGCGGGAGCGCTGAACAATTCGCAGTGGTACTCGATACCATAGATGACGTACTCGGCAAGGGTTTTCCAATAGTATCGTGTTTTGGAAATGAGGAATATACTGAGGTCCGGAAGAACATTATCTCATTAGTGTCGGGGCGTGTAGTGATACTTGATGAGAAGGCTGAGATCTTTACGATTGATGGAGTCCGTGTCGGTATTGTTGGCACTCAAGGTTCATTAGATCGTCCCACCACTTGGCAGGAACGACATATGCCCAGCATTCGTAGTACTTTTGAGCGTCGGGCACATCGTGCAGAATCATTGCTCCGAAAGATTCGTTCTGATGTTGATCGTCGTATCTTACTAATGCATTACAGTCCCTGTCTTGAGACCTGCGAGGGCGAGAACACTCGATCCTTCCCTTGGCTTGGAAGTCGTAAGTTCTATCGTGTTTTAATAAAAGAAAGACCTGACCTCGTGATCCATGGGCATGTACATAATGCTGTGGTCCACGAGGCAGAGATTGGGGGAACGCTAGTGCGTAACGTCGCGCTCCCCGCAGTTGGTCGAGTGACCGAACTTGATATCTGGTAAACTCACTTGTGACCTGTCACTTTCATCGTAGGCTCGAACTTGTATCCGTAGACGATAATCCCTTCTTGTCCGAACTCGCGAATCTTTCTGAAGCAGGCACGTACTCGCATACCTATCTCGATCTCTTCGGGTTCGCAATTGACAATCTGTGCTGTCAAACGTGGGCCCTCGTCCAATTCTACTTGGGCTACGATGTACGGCACCTGTCGCTTGAAGTCTTGAGGTGCTTGTCGTACAATTGCAAATGTGTGTATTTTTCCAAGTCCTTTGAAGTGGAACTCTTCAAGGTCTCCTTTCCTTCGACATTTTGGACAGACAAGACGCGGAGGGAAGTAGTATGTGTCACACGTTTTGCAATGGCTGCCTTCAATGTTGTATAGTGACTTGATCTTTCTCCAAATCTGTGCTACACCTTTATCTGACATTTACATTACCTCCCAAGAATATGCACGATTGCAGTTGCACCCGTACCTCCGACGCTGACCGTCATTCCTTTCTCGGCACCATCCACCTGCCTCTTCTCGGCATCGCCCCTGAGTTGAAGTGCGATCTCTACGACCTGCGCGACACCTGTGGCTCCGATTGGATGACCCCTTGCTTTGAGTCCGCCTGAGGGGTTGACCGGGAATTTGCCATCTAATTCCGTAAGTCCCTCTTCTAGGATCTTACCGCCCTTTCCTTTCTCGGTGATCCCAATGTCTTCTGTCAGAATGATCTCTCCGATCGTGAAGCTGTCGTGTAGCTCGAAGACATCAATGTCTTTGATGGTCAGACCTGACTCCTGTAAAGAGGTCTTACTTGCACGAACTGCTGCATCCATGGTCGTGATATCTCTACGGTCATGGAGTGCCAATGTATCGCTTGCTTGTTCAGATGATACTACATAGACAGGCGAGTCCGTGAACTCTTTTGCCTTCTCGGCAGAACACATGATGAGGCCAGCCGCTCCATCTGTCACTGGGGCCGAGTGTAGGACCCTGATCGGGTCTGCTATCAACCCTGATCTCATGACGACCTCTAATGGGACCGGTCGCTGGAACTGCGCCCATGGGTTCCACTGGGCATTCTTATGGTTCTTCACGGTCACCATGCTGAGGTGTTCCTCAGTAGTACCGTATTCCTTCATGTGACGCCTTGCCATGAATGCGTATAGGGCTGGTAGTGTTGCACCGAACATGCCTTCCCATTCCCAGTCAGTTGCTACACTCATGGTGTCCATTGCTGCGCTCTGAGTCACGTCGCTCATCTTTTCGGCACCCAGCACAAGCATCATATCATGCTCACCGGACTTGATTGCCATGTATGCCTGACGGACCGCAGCGGCACCGCTTGCGCAGGCAGCTTCCACACTATAGGCTGTGACACTGCTCATGCCACCCATGTCTGCTGCAAGGGCCCCAAGATGTTCTTGCCCTGTGAATCGACCCGCGCTCATGTTTCCTACGACAATTCCGTCAATATCTTTACCGTGTACTCCAGAATCGAAGATGGCTGTCATTGCCGCTTCAAGGGTGATTTCTCGAATGCTCTTGTCCCAGAGCTCGCCAAACTTGCTCATTCCGACTCCAATAATTGCTACATCTTTTTCCATTATTTTCCCTCCTTATGCTAATGACTTGATCTTCTTCCTGTATTTCGCATAGGTTGAGTAGTCAACGTACTTCTTGCGCTCGATATAGTCATCAACCGTCGGGACTTTACCTCTGTGATTCTCAATCTCGTCTTCGACTGTTATGGCGAACGCATCACTTCCTGCGCCTGAGCCGTATGACACCATGAAGATCCGTGAACCCGGTTTTGCAATGTCAAGTACCCGCGCCAAGCCTATTATTGAGGATCCGGAGTAGGTATTGCCAATTCGTCTGACAACAAGACTATCCTCGAGTTTCTCTTTTGGCACGCCCAACTGCTTTCCCATTGCAACAGGGAATTTTCCATTTGGCATATGGAACACAAAGTAGTCCCAGTCATCAATGGTTGTCTTTGTTTTCTCAAAGAGAAGTTTTGCGGCTGCACCGACATGCCTAAAGTATGCGGGCTCACCTGTGAATCGTGCTCCATGGCTTGGGAAGTCCTCACCCTCTCTTCGCCAGAAGTCTGGAGTGTCTGTTGTGAACGATACTGTAGTTTCAATGGTCGCTACAGGGTTGTCATTTCCAATGACAAAGGCTGCTCCACCTGCTGCTGCCGAGTACTCGAGAGCATCACCAGGTCTGCCTTGAGCCGTGTCCGAGCCAATGGCCATTCCCAGCTTGATCATGTCCGATTGGACCAGTCCCATACATGTCTGAATCGCGGCTGTTCCAGCCTTGCATGCAAATTCATAGTCAGCACATGTGATGTTGTGGTCGCAGCCAATCGCTTCAAGAACGATCGTTCCGGTTGGCTTGACCGCGTATGGGTGAGATTCTGAACCAACATAGATTGCTCCGATATCCTTCGGGTCAATCCCTGCATATTTGACCGCATTCCGAGCCGCCTCAGTTGAGATTGTTATAACATCCTCATCCGGACCCGGTACGGACTTTTCAAATACACCAAGGCCTTTTCCTAATTTTGCACCGTCTTCACCCCAGACAGTTGCAATATCTTCGGTCTTGATGCGATATTTTGGTATGTATACACCATAACCAATAATTCCAACCATGGTCGCTTACCTCTTTATTTCGGTGAACGCCGAATTGTATTACGTCACTTGGCTCAGGTTTCGAGCGAGAGCCTCTTATGAAGCTTTTCGTATAACATGAGCGCCATGACGACACACACCGAATGATGTGTTCCAATATCGTAGTATGACGATACTGCTCGCAGTGCCTACTATTTATCAATACCGACCTATCAACTTGCAATGTCTTTTTTTCAGTCGGCATTAGCCGAAAATGTCCGAACTGATTAAGGCTATAAGGCCCCGTTCACATCTTTCATTTGGGTGTTTAATTGGCCGAACTGCAAGGAATTGTCAAGCCGACAACAGTGTATGTTAAGGAGCGCAAGACCGTAGTCCAGCTTTTGCAGGAACTCAACTTGAGCACAGATCATGTTGTTTTGGTTGAAGGTAGACGCCTCTCCCTGGATGACTTTATAGATCCCGATGACACAATTATCATCTTGCCGCTGATTGCTGGCGGATAGAGTTATTCCTGACAAGTGAGACTACCGGACTCCAATCTATATCATATTCAGAAACAGTGGAAACGCTGTCAACCCCAAGTTCTTGTGCAATCCGATCAAGGACTACCTGAACAAGTCTCTCCGATCCCTTCTTTGAAAAGTTGTTTGGCTTTCCTATATTGGAATGGACTGCGCTGATCAAGAGCTTGTCCGAAGACGAGCTGAATTGTGTTGCACGCTTCGGAGCCCATGCAAGTTCCTTCGGAAGCCCTAATTCTTGTGCCAGTTCTCGAAAGATGTACTTTCGCGTGATAGATTCCTCAATTCGTATCTTCCATCTCGCTGGAATTCCTAACGCAAGTGACACAAAATCGTTGTAGAGGTATGGAAAGATAAGATCACAACCACCATACGCAACTGCTTTCTCATCGCGTTCGAGATTTGCCCTATGTGTTATTGAGACCTCGTGCAGCAGCTCGCGTTCAAGTGCCTCTGATCCCCTCTCTTGCATGATCTTGACATGACGCGCATACCCGGCAAATAATTCATCAGGTCCTTGGCCTGAGAGCAGGATCCCGTAGCCGTCTTTGTTTGCCGCCTTGGCAGCCACCATGAATGGTAAGGCGATTGCCACGTTCATTCGGTTACTATCCTCTATGGCATAGATTACCTCAGGGAGAAGACTCCATGTCGAGTCAGCATCAATCGTGATATTTCGTAATTCCATATTCAGGAGGTCTGCTGCTCTTGCTGCTGCCTTTGCATCATGAGAACTCTCTGCATTGACCGAGTATAACACCGTCCTCTTGCAGAAGCGCTTACTCAGGTGCGCGACGAGTCCACTATCCACCCCGCCTGAGAATAGAATCCCTGTGTTCATGCCTTGGAGTCTCTTGAATGATCTCAGTAGCACGTCTGCTAGATGTTCGACAAGTGTGTCCTCAGAAATGTCCTTGCCCTGTGCCTGTGCCTCTAAGGGTTGCGGGCAGCTACACCAAACTTGGACATATTTGGACATTGTTTGTAGGAGTTTAATTACTCCCAGCCACAAGTCACGTATGACCTTCACTCTGATGGTGAGGTTGTTATTGCCCACTGCCGTTGGTGGGCGGACTATGGACCTCCTGTCCAAGAAAGTCCAACTTGCAATCAACGGTTGAGCAAAGCGGACATTTGAGGCCTCGCGTCCATCATAGCTAATCTGGTAGCCTGTCTCCAAACGTGAGATGTTCTGTAGTTCTAACGGGCCGAATGCCTTTCTCTCTGTTGCGAAATAGAATATATTATTAGATTCTGCATAGAAGGCTCCTCTCATGTAGAAGTTTCCACGAGCGATCGTGACACCATTCTCGTTGCTGATGACAATGTGTAACGACTCATGTCTGTCATCAGTGTCAGCAGAGGTGTCTTGGAAATCCCCCATCTTGTCAATGATCTCAATAGATTGCTCTAGTTCACGTAGCTCGGGTGTAAGAGCATCTTTTTTTATAATTCCTATGATCACACTGATGGGATCGTACTTTCGTTCAACGATTGTGATGTCCCCACGATGCTTCAGCATCTTGTACATGGACTCTATGGAGCTGAGCGAATCATCCGGTAGGCTACGCCCACAGATCATACAGACAGCGCCCACTACTTAGCACCTTAGACTGAGGGTATGGTCGCTGTAAGCACATCTTCCAAATCCATGAAGATCATGTTGTCGGAACATACTCGAGAATGACCTTCTGAACTCCCGAGATGGCCCGGAGCCTCTTTTCGAACTCTTCTTTGGTCAGTAGCAACTGCTTTGGAGGGAAGTAGCATTCATAATAACACTGGCTCTTCGTCTGACAAATACCACTTGTAAATAGTATATCTTCAAGGCCACCTTCACTGAAGACGCCTGTCAGGTCTTCCAAGAAACTCTTGGACAACTTTTCGATCTCAAGTTTGAGGTAGAGAACCTTGTCCGTGTCCACAGGATAGAGCTTGACATTCCCGTCTTTCTTTACAAGGATGACGAGACTGTATGGTTTCTTGATACCCTCGACAAAATCTTCTGGAAGCGTGATGACCGTACCTGTCTGTACTTTCATGACCCGTGCTTGTGTAAGATCTGGTTTGCTCACGTAAATTTCCTCCGGGATAACCAAAGCTTTCATTGCACATTCTGATTATATTTCTTGTGGGAACTCAGGCTCTGTGTGAAAAGTCAGTGAAATAGTGATCATGAGAAGTATGAACACCATTTTGCGATCGAATCCAAAACGTTTCGGGATCCATTCTGACTTGAACGATTTATGTCTGTGGACTTTTCACACAGCTCCGGGAACTCACAATCACTCATTTTTTCCGGCGGAACCATCCTCTGACTTCACCAATTATCCCCTTCTCAGGTTTCTCGACAAGATGAAGCTTCCACAGTTCCTTAGCAGATGAATAATATTCCAAGAAGCCAACGCCTCCTTCACGTCTTGCTCGCTCAAGCTCCTGTAGCCGATCGAGTAGCCATGCTTTACGAGTGATTGGAATATTCGCAGTCACATCATCAAAGAGGTGTGGGTGCATGTCAAAGACCAGAGCTCTGTCGCTCATGTATTCAATGACTCCTCTGCGCAGTGTGTCCGAGATTGGATCGATATCTGTAAAGAACGAAGCACTCACAATGATATTGGGATATCGATCTGGAATCCCAAGTGCGAAATTGAATGAGCGTGTGAACTTTGAGAGGTGGGTGGTAGCGTCCAAGAAAAGTATGGTTTCGGGCTTGCCTTCATATTCTTTTTCTGAGATATCGATCTCAGGGCGAAGACCCTCTTTCTCAGATCCTATCTTTTGGGTGTCCATGTCGGGAAGGTCTCTATAATCATCTCCACTGAGTTCCTCATATTGAAGCGTATCGTCGACTTCTGGCGAATAGTCTTTATCTTCAGTCTTCTTCTCATCCTCTGGACTCGGTTTCTTCTTTGGTCGTAGATGAGGTGGGAGATACCCGACCTCCTCAACAAGGTGCTGAAGAATGAGCGGAAGAAAAAGATCATACAGGCTTCCACGTGTTTCTGTGATCAGCAGCACGGTCTTGTACTGGCGGACATGCTCTTCGAGCCCGGACTGATCTTCTTCTTCTTTCTCATAGAAGAACTTTCTCAGATTGTCTATTGTATATCCTTCTTCGACACGCTCTTGCCACTCTTGGTATACCTGTTTGACTTCCTGTTTCCGTCTGTCCTTGACAAGGCTCATGAACTTTCCAAGGTACTTTACTCCACGAGTCACTGCGGTCGTTGGTGAGATGAATACCGTCATGAGACCAACCGCTTCGCCTACATACTCGCTGGCCTCCGTAGATTTGATTCTTCCCATGACCTCTTCAGTGATTGATGGTGGCCCAAGTTTTTCGATGAGTACTTCTCGCATTCCCTCAAAGTTCTCGATTTGAGCATCTGCCGGGCTGACCTCTTCGCCTACTGGTGATGCATCCGAGATCACCTCTGCAAAGATATTGGGTTTTTTGACAATCCATTGAAGTGGGATCTTGAGGCTCTTGTGCTTATGTAACCACGTTCTCTCAGAGTTTGCTGCGCCAAAATAATATTTTACAGAGTTTGGGAATGTCTTATCAAATATCTCCATGAACTGATTGTATCCCTTTTCTGTGCTAAGGCCCATCTCTCCTTTTTCCATCGCATCGACTACAATGACAAGCCCATTCTCTCTCTTCTTTGCAAGTTTTGCCATTGCTAGCATGACCTGTTTTGGTGAAAGATACAGCATCTCGCTCTCAACATAAGGGGCATCATAGAACGTGAGGAGTCCTAATCTCTTCCAAGGCCTGTCGGCAAGCTGAGTCTTAGCTAAATGATAAAACCATTCAAAACCGCGAGTGTATTTTGGAACTACTTCGATCTTTGCCTCGGACATGTATGTGCCACCTCACAGGGCCGTCGAATCACGGTCCTGTGTAGTGGATTGATATATCTGATACATATGAATCTTGGCCAATTAGTCCAATCTCAATGCGACAACACCTGCTATTGCCGCAAGAACGAAGATCACCACAATCAGCAATATTCGCCAATCAATTAATGGTGGTGCCGGATTGTTCGGATCCTCTACTGAGAGAAGGGACCTGACATTCTCTCCATTGAGCATGCTGAGTGTCTGCATTGCATAACCTATGTAGGTGGTCTCGCCCTCGTCATTATTGGGTGTGAGTGCCCAACTACCGTCGGCAGCCTGACAGTCAATGATGAAGTCTGTGGCTATGGATGAGTTCACGCTATCCAGAGCGCCCAGAAGTTTAAGGCCTTCAAGGGCATAGTAAGTGCTTACCAGATTTGTGTCATTGGTCAGGTATCCCTCAGTGAATCCACCAATGTATTCCTCTGCGATTGGAGTGATCACTTGTCGCGCAAGGAGCCAGTCTCGAATCCCCTGCGTGTTTGCAAGTGTAGTAAGGCTCTTGAGAATATCCATTGCAAGAAGCGCTGCAGCTGTCGGTGTCACGCCCGCAATCTTTGAGTCTGGTGTGGACATGAATGCGTTGCCTTCTCTACAACTAAGAATATACTCGATGACTGCGGTCTTATTTAGCCACTTAGTCATCGTTGTGGCGTAAGGTATGTTATCTTCAGTTTCTATTCGTGTGGCCATATAGTCCATCACATAGAGTGCTTGATATGTTGCAAGAAGATTTGCCTTACCATCTATCGTCTGAGCAAAGCCACCCTCATCGGTGAAGGTTCGGTTCAGAAAGACAAGCATTGCGGTCTCGTTAATGTCCACGCTGGTCATTCCAATGTAATCATTCTGAAGTTCGAGAATCTGCCAGGCACGAATGGCAAAGTACGATGCCTGAACTTCTGGATTTCCTGCGATAAAGCTGGAGAACCCACCATAATTGTCTTTTTCTTCACTTATCAGTGTCCATTGTGTTCTCGAAATAAAGTCCTTCGTGTCAGTGAGATTGATCACTGGAGGTCGGGCTGATAAATCACCAAAGATGTTGTATGCCTCCAATGCCGCAAAGGTTGGTTCGACTCGTGACAGAGTCTCTGCCTTCAGGGAGTACCCGCCCTCTACGGTATCGTGTTGATCACTTATGTACGCATATAGAGAATCTATCCGTGTGCTCGGATTTGCCGAAGCTGGTTGTATGAATACCGCTAGGACCACAAACGTCACTGCGAATATTAGACCTGCAGCCTTGATCTTATTCATGGAATGACACCTATGCTGTTACATTCGCTTTTCGAGTAAGAATACTCTTGCGTCGAAGCCTCGGACTGCGGGGCAGTTATTAACGTTTCCCACGAGTTCAGAGTCGTACTAGAGCATCACTGAAGGTCTCTTTTCAATCTATGCGACCACAGTCACTTAAAAAAAAAAAGAATGGAAAGGGCGCAGAGGCCCTCTTCGATTATTTTGATGACTTACTCTTTAGATCACGAACGTACTCATACGCAGAATCAGCAGCGATTGCACCATTGCCACACGCAACAACGACCTGTTTCATTGTGTCCGTGACATCACCCGCAGCATAGATTCCCGGGATGTTGGTGGCCTGTTTCTTATCGGTTATGATCTCACCTCGGCCATTCACCTTGACCCCAAATTCCTTGGCGACCTCGCTTGAGGGAACGATCCCTAGAGCCATAAACACACCATCGGTCGGTAATTCCTTTTGTTCGCCTGACTTCACGTTCTCAATGACAATATGGGTCACGAGCTGCTCGCCCTTGATCTCTTTGACAACCGTGTCCCACAGAATCTCTACATTGCTTGCAAGAATTTGATCCTGTAACGCCTTCTCTGCACGGAGTTCATCTCTTCGATGGATGAGGTAGGTCTTGCCTACGATCTCGGAGAGGTAGAGCGCCTCGGTCACGGCCGTGTTTCCTCCACCAACCACTGCCACTGTCTTTCCTCTGAATAGTGGTCCGTCACATGTGGCACAGTATGACACTCCTCGACCAGTATATTCTTTCTCACCCGGCACTCCCAGCTTTCTGTATTCTCCACCCATTGCGAGTACTATTGCCTTTGCCTTGTACTCGCCTCGTTTTGTCACTATCGTAAACTCTTCAGTAGCTTCATCTTTACTAATTGATGAGACCTCTGTGATCTCCTTAATTGTCGCCCCGCTCTTCAAGGCCTGTTCCTTCATCTTCTCGGCAAGTTCCATTCCAGGGATGAAGTTGAAACCCGGATAGTTCTCGATCCCCGGACTAGTTGCCTGTGCGCCTCCAGCCACTTTACTCTCAAGGAGTAGAGTCTTCATACCATATCTTGCTCCGTATATTGCGGATGTCATACCGGCTGGACCGGCACCGACTATTATTAGGTCCCATTCACTGTCTGTACTCATTTTGGTTACCCCTTTGATTTTTGGTCTATCTCGTCACTAATCTGTTTTTCTTGTCACTCGTCAATAAGTGCTCTAATCAGCTTTTTGTCGATGCCCTTTTGTGGATGTAGTTCTATACGTTCCACGGGCAATAACATATCTTCGATCCGTGTAAATGTCACTTCTCGAATTGGTGCCTCTCCCCGCTTTGTTAGAAATGCAGCCTTTCTCATCTTTGCAGGATCATAGACAAAGACCTGCCCTGGTCCTACGACAAGAACGTTATCTACTGCTTCAAGGCCTTCCCATGGCCAGATCGAGTCGTTGAAGGACTCGATGATCACGTAGTCGGTTTCTCTTGTAACAACCCTGAAGGCACTGTTGACTGCGGTCTCAAAATGGGCGCATTCGAATTTGTGTGCCTCTTCCAAGGATGATACTTCAACTATCTCGGAGTCAGCGGCTAATGCATTAGCCTCTTCCTCAGTGATGATCAATTTGCCTCTCTCGATCAGTCCACGTGCCATCGCCATCTTGTTCTGTATCGCATTGTCCTTGGCAATGCTTATTCGTTGCAATGCCAGAAACGAGTCCCACCCTGCAAGACCTAAGGTGCTCAGATAGGCTCTTCCTGGTCTCTCTAATCGTGCGGGAACAAATAATGAGTGGACTGGATTCACCAGCAATGGCGATATTGTTGATCCTATGCTCTCTCTGGCACGAGTCGCATCGTAGGACACCAGTTGCCCAGTATTGATGCATTCTCGTGTGTGAGCATATCTGTACCAATAGTTATGCCCACTGACCGGTTTGAAGTACTCGGTCCTTCTCTCCTGACTCTTCAGGTACTCAGCAAGCTGTATTGCAAGTGAGGTCTTACCCGAGTCAAAAGGGATCATGCCGAGAACCAAGAGCTTGCTGACCAACGAAACCGACTCCATGAAATAAAAAAAAGAAGTGTGCGGAGCCCGAAGGCTCCTAACTATGCACAAGCGTTTACATCATACCCATGCCGCCCATGCCGCCCATGCCGCCCATGCCGCCCATGTCACCGCCAGGTGGAGTTGGTGGGCTGGCCTTTGAAGCGATCACATCATCGATCCTGAGGATCATCTGTGCTGCCTCGGCTGCGGAACGAATGGCTTGGTACTTTACACGGGTTGGTTCAATAACGCCTGCCTTCATCATGTCCTTGGACTTGCCAGCGAAGACATCGACACCGTACCAGCTGCCGCCCTCTTTGGAGTGTTCCTTGTTCAGGTCGGCAAGAATGTCGATTGGATCGTGGCCGCCGTTCTCTGCAAGGGTCTTTGGAATGATGCGCAGTGCCTCAGCAAATGCCTCAATGGCAAGCTGCTCACGGCCCTTGACCTCGGATGCGAAGGACTCTAGTCTTCTGGCAATCTCGATCTCAGTGGATCCACCGCCAGCGACGTACTTGGCGTCTTCGACGACGTTTCTTACAACACAGAGTGCATCATGAAGGGCTCTCTCGGCCTCATCAACAACATGCTCTGTACCACCGCGAATGACGATGGATACGGCCTTGGGGTCTTTGCAGTCCCTCACGTAGACGAGCTTGTCGTCGCCAATGCGGACTTCTTCAACAACACCTGCGTGGCCAAGGTAGTCATCACCAAGCTCTTCGAGGCTGGAGGCGACTTTGCCGCCTGTAGCCTTTGCAAGCTTCTCAAGTGTGCTCTTCTTGGCTCTGCGGATTGCCATGACACCAGCCTTTGCAAGGTAGTGCTGTGCAACGTCATCAATTCCCTTCTGGCAGATGAGGACGTTTGCTCCAGTGGCGATGATCTTATCGACCATGTCCTTGAGCATGCGCTCTTCCTCAGCCAGGAATGCCTTGATCTGGTCCGGGCTGTCGATCTTTATCTCAGCATCGAACTCTGTCTTCTCGACCTCAATTGCAGCATTCACCAGTGCAATCTTGGCGGTTTCGACTTTCCGTGGCATGGAGGCGTGTACGACTTCCTTGTCAATGACCATGCCCTTTACGAGTTCGCTCTCTGAGAGGCTCTTGCCCTGCTTCTTAATGACCTCGATCATGTCGATGTCTGCTCTGACCTTACCGTTCACTTTGTCAGTGATCTGAAGGACTGCATCGACAGCGATGTTTGCAAAGTGGTCCTTTGCACCAATCACAGACTTGCTGTTCATGGAGGTTGAAGCAATCTTCATCAGGGTGCTCTTGTCAAGTCCCTCCATTGAGACCGACAGTTCATCAAGAATCGAAGTCGCCTTCTCTGCGGCCTTCTGGTATCCGCTGACGATGATCGTCGGATGGATCTTCTTGTCCAAAAGGTCCTGTGCTCTCTTCAGGAGCTCTCCAGCAATGATGACTGAAGTTGTTGTACCATCACCAGTCTCTTGGTCCTGGCTCTTTGCAACTTCAACAAGCATCTTTGCAGCTGGGTGCTGGACATCAATCTCTTTGAGGATTGATGCACCATCGTTTGTAATCGTCACATCACCGAGTGAGTCTACGAGCATCTTATCCATACCTCGTGGTCCGAGGGTGGACTTGACTGCATCGGAGATTACAATTCCGGCCATGATGTTGTTCTCCTGCGCGCTCTTACCGCGCGTGCGTGAAGTGCCTTCCTTGAGGATTAGCACAGGTGTACCTGACATTTGTGCCATTTTTATCACCGTCTAGTCTTGTTCTGAACCATGCCTTCTCAGATTGGCATAGGTCCTGTCGTTAACAACAAAACTGTACATGGACTTCGACCCCGCAATTCGCTTAAAAATATTGGGGCATGGCACCAAAGCGTAATATATTATTTATTATTCGGTGGGACACCATACCCAAACAATCAATAATGACAGCGGTGAAGATGTTACGTATTGTAATTTGTTAAGGTGGTTGCTGGATGGATCTCTCGATAAATATTGGTGGTATGGCCGGACAAGGAATTGACACAATAGGTGACCTGCTTACAAAGGTCTTTGTTAAGACTGGCTTTTACATCTTCACGGTCAAGGATTTTGAGTCACGGATTCGAGGTGGGTACAACTTCACTCAAATTCGGGTGGCTGACAATCCTGTTCATTGTTCAGTGGATGACATTGATCTAATTGTGGCGCTCTCTAAAGATGCGATCTCGGCCAAGCGTGACCAGTTGGTTGAGGGTGGCATCATCATCTTTGATGATCGGTTCGATTTTGATGCCCTTGAAGAGTGTCACTATCCAGCTCCCTTGTCCAAGAAGGCAAGAGAGGTCGGCGGCTCGACACGAATGACAAATGCCGCTGCACTAGGTGCGCTCCTCTCAGTAATTCGTTTTCCGTTCTCTTTGGCTGAGCAAGTTCTCACAGAGATCTTTGGCAAAAAGGGGGAGAAGATAGTTGAGGCCAATGTTCGTGTAGCAAGATCTCTATACGACCTAACAGAGGAGACATTCAGCGGTTCTTGTCGCCATAATCTCAGTATGATCGACAGTATCCCGTCTGAGAATAGGCTCATTATCAATGGAAACCAAGCGATCGCTTATGGTGCGATGGCAGCTAATGTCAAATGGGTCTCATCATACCCCATGAGCCCTTCAACTTCTGCGTTCATTGAGATAGTTTCTCACGCGAACGATCTCAAGATAGGTACACTTCAGACAGAAGACGAGCTGGCCTCTCTTGCAATGGCCATTGGGGCCTCCTATGGTGGTGTGCGATCTATGGTGACCACTTCCGGTGGCGGTTTCTCTCTCATGGTTGAGGCGTTGGGTCTGGCAGGAATGACGGAGACCCCTGTTGTCATTTACAATGCTCAGCGTCCGGGACCGAGCACGGGACTTCCGACGCGTACCGAGCAGTCTGATCTTCTCTTCACAATATTTGCAAGTCAGGGCGAATTTCCACGGATCGTACTTGCACCCCGAGACCCTCTGGATGCTTTTGATGTCGTGACGCGATCGTTCAATCTTGCGGAACGATTCCAAGTCCCCGTCATCATTCTTGGCGACCAGTACCTCGCGGATTCAGTCATGAATGTTCCACGAATTGATGTGACCAACGTGGAGATCGACCGGGGGAAACTTGCAGCCGATAGGTTGGACGATCCTTACATGAGATATCGATTAACCGATGATGGTATCTCTCCACGTGCTTTTCCGGGCGATCGTGGCAGATTCATTGTGTCTTCTGGTAACAGTCACCTCGAAGATGGGCACATCACTGAGGACCCGGCAATTCGAAATGCAATGGTGCAAAAGTTTCTCCGGAAAATCACCGCCATTAAAGATGCACTGAAGCCTCCTGACCTCTATGGGGCAAAGACAACCAAGACAGTGGTAGTCACTTGGGGGTCTCCGTGGGGTGCGGTCCGTGAGGCGATTGAACATCTAGAACACGAAGGGGTTTCTATTGGCCATCTTCACTTTACGGACATCTATCCGCTTCGTACGAAGCTTCTGAAGGATGTGTTTACCTCGGCTGAACGTGTCATCTCCATTGAGCATAATGCCACATCACAGTTCGCCAAGCTAGTGACTATGGAGACCGGTCTGAAGTTTGATGGATATATTACCAAATTTGACGGGAGGCCGATGACGCCGAGATGGGTCATCTTACAGTTGAAGGAGGTTGGTATCTAATGATCACAGTTGAAGCCCTTGAAGGACCACAAAAGATCACATGGTGTACGGGTTGTGGGAACTACGGGATCCTTGCCGCGTTAAAGAAAGCAATCGTGGAATTAGACATTTCTCATGAGGACTACGTGTTGGTCTCGGGAATCGGTTGCTCTGGAAAGATCCCGCATTATATCAACCTGAACTCGTTTCATACTCTACACGGAAGACCAATTCCTGTAGCAACAGGGCTACACATGGCAAACAAAGATCTTCATGTTCTTGTGCATACGGGAGATGGTGACTGTCTCGGTGAGGGCATGGGACACTTCATACATGCGGCCCGACGCAATGTTGATCTCGCAGTCTTCATTCATAACAACGGTGTCAATGCTCTAACCAAGGGCCAGTTCTCGCCTGCTGCTCCACGAGGTTACATCTCAAAGACTTCGCCTCCGCCTCCTGGTTCCCCAATGGAACCTGTCAACGGGGTCGCTCACGCAATTGTAGCAGGTGCTACATTCGTTGCACGGGGCTACTCTGGTGATCAGAAGATGCTGGTTGAGCTCATGAAGGCGGCCATTACTCATCGAGGATTTGCGGTCGTTGATATTCTGCAACCCTGTGTCACATGGAATCGTAAACTCACTTGGCGCTACTTCAATGAGCGGACATACTCTCTTGAAGAGGCCGGTCACGATCCCACAGATCGAGGTCTCGCGCTTCAGAAGGCATTCGAGTATAATGGGAAGATTCCAATTGGGATCTTCTATCGTACAGAGGCTCCTCTTCTTATTGACGGGCTGTCTTTGCCTGATGTCCCTCTCAAGGATCATGTGACTGATAGGAGCCGACTGCAGGCACTAATTGATGATCAGATTCTCTAGTTGGAATCAACTTGGGAGGAATGGCCAGTTTGAAAAAGCGACGAAAAGAATCAGACTCTCTTGGCGAAGTCGAGATTCCCCAAGATGCTTACTGGGGTGCGACGACTCAACGAGCTATTGGCAACTTTCAGATCAGTGATCAGACCATGCCGGAGACGTTTATTCTCTCTCTGGCACGAGTCAAGAAGGCCTGCGCTCTAGCCAATATGGAATTGAAAAGTCTTGATGCTGAACGTGGCAATGCCATATTGCAGGCATTAGATGATATTATCGTGGAGAAACGATTTCTCACGCAATTTCCAGTCGATGTGTTCCAGACTGGTTCTGGGACTCAGACTAATATGAACATGAATGAGGTCATTGCTAATCGTGCCAATGAGCTTCTTGGGCAGCCTCTTGGGACCAAGAGCCCGGTTCATCCAAATGACCATGTGAACATGGGCCAGTCTTCGAATGATGTGATACCTACGGCCATGCATCTTGCCGTGCTTGTACAATTATCCGACCATCTATTTCCTGCGACTGAGCACCTGCTTGATGTTCTCGATCAGAAGATTCGGGAATTCACCGGAGTCATCAAGGTGGGGCGAACGCATCTACAAGATGCAGTACCTATCCCCCTCTCTCTGGAGTTTGAAGTGTACCGACATCATATCTTTGCTGCTCTCAGTGACATACAGACGATTCGTGATGACCTTGCACATGTTCCTATTGGCGGCACGATCTTGGGAACTGGTCTTAACGCGGCACCCGGCTTTGCTGAGAGTGTCGTGAAACATCTTCAAAAGATCACACAGCTCCCGATCAGGACCAGTTCAATGAAGGCCGCAGCTATCGCCTCGCACAACCTCTTTGTCCGACTGAGTGGAGCGTTGCGTGCAATGGCTCTTGCTTGCCTAAAGATGGCCAATGACATTCGGTGGATGGGATCCGGTCCAAGAGCCGGTCTGGGCGAACTGCATCTACCTGCAAATGAGCCAGGTTCCTCAATTATGCCTGGGAAAATCAATCCCACACAGGCCGAGTCAATGATTCAGGTCTGTCTGCGAGTGATGGGAAATGATGCGACTATTGCATTGGCCGAAGGTTTTGGAAGCATGCTTGATCTCAATGTTACAAAACCGTTGATAATCACCTCCATACTGGAGTCTATCGATATCCTGGGGAATTCTCAACGCTCGTTTGCTGACAGATGTCTTCTTGAGTTGCAAGCAAATACTACTCGAATGAAGGAGATGCTTGATCGGAGTCTGATGTTTGTGACTCGGCTGGCCCCAGTCATTGGCTATGATAAGGCGGCCGAGGTGGCCAAGGAAGCCCTTCGGACCGGAAAGACGATTCGGCAAGTCGTTAGCGAGATGGGCTTGGAGATTGAGAATATTGATGACTTACTTGATCCCACAGAGATGGTATGACTCGGGAGCTGTATGAAAAGTCCATAGACATATAGAGCGTTCAAGTCAGGATGGGTCCTGAAGAGTCATGGATACAGATACAAAATGGTGTTCATACTTCTCATAATCACTATTTCACTGACTTTTCACACAGAGCCGGGATGAGCGGAGAAGATAAAACTGGAGGAGTCCCAAAAGTCGTGGTACAATGGCCTCCCTCTTCTGTGATTCCACACAAAGCTCAGAAGTGCCCGAAAGTTTATACGTATTTGGTCTATTGAGCGATTGAGGAAGGAATTCTCATGAGTGAAATGGGGCTAGTGGGTCGTGCACTAGGTGCACGAGTTGAACTATGTCGGTCGGTCGGTCGGTCGGTCGTCATAGACGTGCTCTTGTGAAACTACGCACTGTGCTGCTTGTGATCGCAGTGTTATCACCATTGTGGGTCATGCCGCTCTCGGCACCAGTAGTCTCGGATGTGGTGGTGGTCATGCATCATGATCGTGCGGTGAGTACTGCGGTTCAGACAATCAGGGAGAATGATCCGTATGTGCAGGTGGTGGAGTATGGGTCGTTAGAGTATGCTCTGACCATCCATCGAACTGTGGGACGAGTCGTCTGGGTGTCCCATGGCTCGGAGGACGGGATTCTAGCTGGCACGGGCATTATTCCCTGGCGGTCGTTTGGAAGAGTTCTTGATGTACATCCCGGTCTTGATCTTGTTCTTGCCTGTGATTCTGAGGCTGTTCGTGCGTACACGCGTTCTTCTTCAAAGGTCTTAACGTTCAACACAGTTGTTGATGCGGTCATCGGTGGTATCTTGGCCTCCTATTTTTACCTTTCATCTACATCTCAAAACCGCGGTGCTCCATCGACCTCAGCAAGAGACCGTGTTCGAGGGACTGTGGATGTACTAGCAGTAGCAGATGAAGGAATCAACCTAATAATAAGACAAGCACTAGCAAGAGCTGCAAGAATAGCAGTTGGCACAGAGCAACCGTTGTTCCTCTACTTGTCGGAGGTGGAAGAAGCCTACTGGACTGCGATCTCTGTACTTGTGATACTTGGAAAGTTGTTAAACATATACGCAATGGAGACTGCTCCGGTCAGTGGCTATTCAACTCTTGAGAGACTCGTCGTAATGCTGTGCACAAATTTCATGGGTACCGGAGTGGTAGAAATTGCAGACACACTTCTGTACCTCTTCTTTGGTGCGATTGACGTAGTGACTGCGGCAGTACGTATCGTCTCCGGTCTGGTGGAGATTGCAGGAGTATTCATGGAGACGTTATACGCTTGGTTAGGTATATTGCCATTATGGGAGCGGTTGGCCTATGGTGTCATCCTTATCGCCAGTATTGGTGAGTTCATTGCTGAGCTAGCCGGTAGTGCTGGAACTAGCACCGTCTACAAACTGGCAGTGATTCTTCTTGCACTGGCGCCCATCATGCTGAATCTCTACAATGACTGGGTGGACCCAGATCCTGAGGTTGGCTAGATAAAGCTAAGACACATATAATAGACGAATGAATGGATGTGATTGGGTTGATGATTGATTTGAGACAACCAAGAGACATATCAGCTGAACGTGAGGAGAGTCAAGAGGAGGGCTGGTCGGTCCGAGTCCATTCTGCAGTGAGCTAGCCTAGTCTAGGGGTGGTTGGAATGGTGGTGAAGGCACTCTCGTTTAAGGCCATGACTTATTACAAGAAAGTCTTCTGGGGGTTCATTCTCGGAGTTAGCGCATTTGGTTATGGTCTGGGCCTACTTGGATACGGTGAGCCGGTCCTCACGTACGTGCTGATACTGGTATATCTTCCAGGTCTACTGAATATTGCTATCTTGGCCACTCTCGATCTTATGAAGAGCAGAGGCGACCTCCCATCCCTAGAAGTCTTTCTGGGCTATGTGAAGAAACTCTCAATGCCATTCATTGTGTTGGGTATGGTGATATGCCTTCCATGGACGTTCATCTGGGTGCTCTATATTAGAGCGCATCCGCTCTATGCTATTCCAACCCTGCCTCTGGTGTCTGCACTTCTCTATCTCATAGCAATCGTAACATTGTGTGTCTTCTCTGTAGGCTCTCTGACTTATTTCTCCACGCGCATCGTTGACCCGAAGTACCGTGACCTGTTCAAGACAGGGAAATTGGGTGATGATATGCGCACATCATCTTTGCATCTGCAGCTGATTGCATTGCCAATCATCATGTTTCTCCTTCTTGATGGGCCAATTCTCTATGCCCTGGACGTTTTGGTGGGGCGGGAGTATTTTCCAGATCCAAACCTACTCCTGAACATCACGGCACTGTGGGTGATCATGGTCTCGCTGGTGTTGGGACTGGTACTACTGCGCAAGAGTGAACAAGTGGTCGCAAGAGCAATTGCAGAATACCATGCTACTGCTGCTGCTGCTGCAGCACAACAGTCCCAAACATAGATCTCTATCGTAGCAGTTCGTGTCTGATACAACTCATTTCATTCAGCTCATCAATAGTATCGGAGCGGTCTATCCATCCATCCATCCATCCATCCATCTATCCATCTATCCATCTCATATTCAGTTTCAGTTTCAGTAGCGATAGAGGTGAAGGTATAAGGAGCCATACCCGCCCCACGATAGAATGTGGTCTAGCAATTAGCTTTTCATTCTCAGCATTGACTGTTCTTCGTCTGACTGCACCTTTGCTTTGAACACTGAGAATCTATCCTTTTTTAGGTATAGGGGATGAACTTTGAACATGTTGGTCAGCAGTCATATCCATCAGTTCCTCCTCTTCTCTTCAAGGGTTGCCAGCAGCCGCTGAAGACTTGGGCATTCCTGGACAAGACGATAGGAGTTTACATAACATCCGGCCATATCTCACGAATGGCCTTCGCTATGATGGTGAGGTAGTTAGTGCCCACTGCCGTTGGTGGGCGGACGCTGGACCTACTGTTCAAGAAAGTCTAACGTACAATCACCGATTGTTCACAGATATGAGGGCTGTATGAAACGTCCCCTGTATAAATCGTTTAAGGCAGGATGGGTCTTGAAGAGTCATGGATACAGATACAAAATGGTGTTCATACGTAGTTTAACCACTAATTTCCTGACTTTTCACACAGAACCCATGACTCAAAAATCTCCTTAAGGAATGATGCTTTACAAAATATGTTATGCGATACGCTTTGGAGTTGAATGAGTAATTGTACGAGTATGATGCAATCGTTGTGGGTGCTGGTCTCTCTGGACTGAGAGTGGCCATCGAACTTGCTGAGCACTATGAGGTGGCAGTTCTCTCAAAGGTCCATCCCCTTCGCTCTCATTCTGTAGCCGCGCAAGGTGGCATTAATGCGGCCATGAGCGAGAACGATTCCTGGGAGTCACATGCATTTGACACTGTGAAGGGATCTGACTATCTTGCGGATCAAGATGTTGTCGAGGTCCTCACCAAGAACGCACCTCTTGCAGTTATTGAGAATGAACGGTGGGGGACCGCCTTTTCACGGACCGAAGATGGAAAGATCGCACAGCGACCCTTTGGTGGCGCAGCCTTTCCGCGAACATGCTATGCTGCTGATCGGACGGGACATAATCTTCTTCATACGACCTATGAACAAGCACTGCGTCATGGTGTACAGTTTTTCGATGAATGGTTTGTGACATCTCTCGTACGTCAAGGTGATCGAATTGGTGGAGTCACGGCGCTTGATATTGCCACAGGAGCGATTCACGGATTCGCAGCTCGTGCTGTCGTCATTGCTACTGGTGGTTTCGGTAGAGTCTATGGCCACTCGACCAACGCTCTGATCAATACTGGTGATGGTTGTGCCATTGCTCTTCGAGCTGGTGTGCCGCTCAAGGACATGGAGTTCGTGCAGTTCCATCCGACTACTCTGTACGGTTCAAGTATCCTGATCACTGAAGGAGCACGTGGAGAAGGAGGGTATCTTCTCAATAAGGACAATGAACGGTTCATGAAGCGGTATGCTCCGGATAAGATGGAACTGGCACCGCGTGATATTGTGGCCCGTGCCATCAGGACTGAGGTCTTGGAAGGGCGTGGCTTTGAGGGTCAATATGTCCATCTGGATCTACGGCACTTGGGTGCAGAAAAGATCAAGGAGCGACTGCCGGGTATCCGGGAGATCTGCATGCACTTTGCAGGAATCGATCCCATTGAGGAACCTATCCCTGTGCTTCCGGGGCAGCACTACTCTATGGGCGGCATTGACTGTAATGTTCATGGCGAGACCGTACTGAAGGGTCTGTATGCAGTTGGAGAGGCCGCCTGTATGAGCGTTCACGGAGCAAATCGTCTTGGAGGTAACTCTCTACTTGAGACGTTAGTATTTGGTCGCCTAGTTGGGCAAGCTGTTTCCAAGTATCTCGAAGCGGCTCCAAAGCCACAAGCGGCTCCGGTTGATGAGGCCGCATTCACGGTGCGACAGGATCTACAGCACCTGCTCATGCATGATCGCGGTGAGACCCCCGCACAGTTAAGAGAGATTATGCAACATGTTATGGACGAGATGGTGGGGGTGTTCCGGACCAAAAAAGAGCTTGAGACCGCGTTAAGAGAGATCCGTGTCGTCAAGAAGCGGTTTGTAAATGTCAGTCTGGGTCGGAGTGATGAGCGCTTCAACTATGCACTTGTCCGGACTTTGGAATTACGCAACATGCTTGATCTCGCCGAGTCTATAATCTTGGGTGCACTCTCTCGTGAAGAGAGCAGAGGTGCTCATTGGCGACTCGACTTTCCGCATCGTGATGATGAGCGGTTCTTGAAACATACATTGATCACAAAGACTGATGACACGTTCTCGGTCAGTTACAAGGATGTCAATCTTGGCAAATTCGAAGTGAAGGAGAGGAGTTACTAGTGTTATTCCGAGTTGCACGAAGCCGTAGTGGTGAAAAAATTTCGCACTACGATCTCTACAAGGTCGATGTGAAAAAAGGTATGACTGTCTTAGATGCACTGTTCCAAATCCAAAACTATATGGATCCAAGCCTATCCTTTCGATATTCCTGTCGTGGAGCTGTGTGTGGTAGCTGCGCCATGCTCATCAATAAGGTTCCCCGGCTAGCTTGCCGAACGCAGATTCTTGAGCTTGCTGATACCAAGGTGAAACTGAAACCTTTCCTTGCTCTGACAGAAGCCCCTCTTGGTTGGAACCCTGAGTCCGAAGTCCTCGTTGAACCTCTCCCAAATCTTCCTATCCTCAAAGATCTGATTGTAGACATGGCTCCCTTTTTTGATGCGCTAAAGCAGCTGGAGTTATGGGTTGTTCCGAAGGAAGGTACTGAGCCACGAAAGCAGAGTCCTGAAGAACGCAAACTCATTGATCGCTACGTCAACTGCATACTTTGTGGTCTCTGCTATGGTTCTTGTCCGGTCAATGCGGAGCACAAGGAGTATCTTGGTCCTGCTGCATTGGCCAAGTCCTGGCGATTCTATCAGGATACAAGAATTGAGGAACGCGAGCGTTATCTTCAGGCTGCTCTTGCTCCCAATGGGGCACCACTGTGTGACCTTGTGATGAACTGTGTTCGTGTCTGCCCGAAGGATGTTGCTCCTGGTGGCGCAATTCGCAGGATCAAACAGAGCGGTTCATCATAGTTACTTGATATTGTCGATCAGTGGGGAAAACTCGAAGAGGTCAACAAGCATCTTGGCTGCACGTTCATAATGTCTCTTGCATTCCTCTTCAGGCACTCCATCTTCAACCGATGGTATGATCTCTGCAAAGATCTTCTCGTGAGAAGAGATGTCTGGTGTAAAGCCATGCAATGCCAATAATGACTCAGACGCATGATTTCTAACAAGATACTCTGGGTCTGACACTGCCGTGAACAGAGCTCTGATGACCTCTGGTGTATTATATCTTCGAAGACTTATTGCCGCTTCGATCTGCTCGCTCCATACTCCTGATTGCAGAAGCACCTCAATGATTCCATCTACATATGTGGTGGTTTCTTCTATCTCATTCAGCGCAATACATACCTGTACCTTTAGGTCACCAATCGCACTCTTGAGAACTTCCTTTAAGACCGGTACTGCTCTCTGTGATCTCAGCTCTCTTAGACCCATTGCAGCATACTTACTTCCTTCACGTAAGGACTGTATGAGCATCTCCTCGGCCTTTTTGCGTTCTTCCCCTTCGAGGTATGTGACCGCTTTCGGATCGATCCCATCATGCCACATCATATATGGATCACCGAAAAAATTCTCCATAAAATAGTTCCACTTTGTGCTAGGCATAGATACTATACACCTTGGCTCTTCTATTATTGATTCCTTGTTTATTGTACTACTTCGTAGTAATCGTCGTTCTCACTCTCGATCTTGTTCTTCGTTGTCCTAGGTAAAATAAATTCAAAAGTATTATATTGGCGTCTATGCCTCTTGTGTTTGTCATTATCTTTTCAGGCACTGGTCCTTTTGGTTCAAGGTGCCACTTGATTTCAATTAGGTCGGATTCACTCTTCCCACCATGGGCTCTCCTCCTCGCCATCCCAAGGTGTGATCTCTGGTTGTTTTCCTTTTTTTACGAGAAGCAGGCCTATGATAATGTGGATTGGTACGGGGCCAGCATAGCCAATCCCCCCCGTTGTCATGACGATGATGAAATATATGACAGCTGTTATTAATGGTATAATTATACTCAGTATTGCAGAGCCAATAAACTTGGCAAAAGAAATTCTGTTTTGAATATAGCGCACTACTCCGTATGCGAAGATGAGCATTGGCAGTGTGAAGGGAAACGACGTGATCATATATGATGGATTGAGGAATTGGAATTTTGCATCCGATGTCCACGGATTTGAATTATACGTCCATAGCAGTGCAAACATTATGAACTGTATTGAGGTTGTGCCCCCTCCATAGGCGCTTGTGGGCAGTACTATTGCTGGAGTCAACGCGCACGTCATAAAAATAATAAGCCCAATAATATACAAAACGCGATTGCTCTTCGAATCTGAGGATCCCTCTTCCATTTTGCATCTCCTCTGATTCTTTATTACACGTTATCGATAAAAAAACTTCTACTGCCGTAATACACTCTAAAAATCTTCTTTGGTTGAGAAATGTGCAGGTTGTTGCCCTGCACATGTCGGTGTTGCGGTATTCCTACTTGTCTATTCATGGATTACTACTTCGCAGTGATCATGCCCCATGGCAACACACATGGTTTCTTCTTGAAACAAATTCTTGTTTATTCCGTGGGTTTCTAATAGTGACTGGATTATTGTTGAAAAGCCGGAAAGAAGATAGCACTTGCCTTCGGTCTCTCCAGAGTACAGACCTGTGTTATAGCTGTTATCATATCTGACTACAATCCGCACTGGATCCAGAGATATTTCAGTGACTGACAAGTCGCCAATGCCCCTGAGAGTTGCAATTTTGAAGTATGTTCGTATTTGATCCTCAGGTGAGAGTCCGGCGTATTGCTTTGCAAGAACCTTTCCCAAGATTTTGCCTCCGGATGCAGAGGCATCATATATGACGGCATAGGTCCCATCTGGTCCAATGGTTTCTTCCATTCTTTTTTGTAGGCCTGCAAGCCAAGGTACTGATGCCAAATAGACACGTCCATCACCTTGCTTTATCACGCCGTTTTCGTAGCTTAGAGATTCTAGCATTTTTTTGAATTCTTCACTCATAATACTGTCACCTTGGGGTAAGGAGATTTTCAGAACGTCTACGTTCTTGGAGGCAAAGGTCTGAGAAATACTGTATAATAGTTCTTAGTATATATTTGGAAACGGACTATTCGCTATTTTCTGATAATTCTATTCTGTAGTTGTTTTCAAAGTCAACAGTTGTCCTTCACGATAGGCTCTCACTACATCTGCTACAACCGCTGCATTTTCAGGAAGAGAATAAACAGTGATGTACTTTCCTCTGAGTAGAGCAAGCGGGCCCTCTCCAATATTATCGACCGTAACAGCTGTGACTCCTTCTCTACTTAGAACACCGAGAGCCAATGGCCCCTTTTTCTTTTCGGCCTCATATGCTGGATTCTCAATAAAATGCATCCCATTGACTTCTGTCGCATCAAGATCAACAATACAAAAATATCGCGTCTTTCCAAAGTGTCGCTGCACATGAGCCCTCGCTCCGTCCGCGGTATCTACCGGGATGACCAGTTTCTTTCTCACACGGCCATCAGGCTCCACATGGATGGTGACTGACTCTAAATCTGATATTTTCTTGCGCAGTCGTTTTTCAAGAATGTCCGATAGCTCGTGGGCCTCATCAATGGACAGATCTCTTCTAACGACAAGATGCATGTCCGCAAAATAAACTGGTCCTGCTCTTCGAACTCGGATATCATGAACATCCACAATACCTTCTATTTCTGATGCGATCTCATGAACTTCTATGATGAGTTCGGGACTGGTTCCTGCATCCATCAGTGACATAATTGCATCCTTGGCCAATCCGCCTCCCTGAATGATAATATATATACCAAGGCCAAGTGCCACAAATACTTCGATTATTGTCAATCCCTGTGTTGAGAAGGCAACTCCAATAAACACCATGATGCCTGCGTATACATCAACCATTGAGTGAGTTGCGTCCGCAATAAGGCTCTGGCTTCTTATTGCCTTCCCTACGCTCAGCTTATACCGTGACAGGAGGAAATAGGTCACAGCCGAGAGGGCTGCAGCAAGAAGAGGGATGACGGAAACAATGATTGGCTCCGGTGCGATTAATTTATTTATACTCTCGTGAATGATTTCAAATCCAGATAGTATTATCATGATTGCAACAAAGAGAGAGGCAACGGTTTCACCCCGATAATATCCATATGGAAATCGTTCATTGGGAGTTCTTCCTGCGAGTCTGAGTCCTGACAGGATGAGCGTCGAGGCTAAAATATCCGATAGTGAATTCGACGCATCCGCAACTAGAGCCATACTATGATATGTAGTTCCTACTGTCCCCTTTACAATCGTCAGCATTACCATAGCAAGTATCGAACTCTTTGCTACAGTTTCGCCTTTTTTGAAGCGAAGTGGATCGTGGCCGGCAGGATTTTCCTGATCATTGTTCTTCTAAGTGATGGCGTACTTGCTCTTGAAGGTTGTTACATGTATGATGAAGGAATTGCGTTGTAAGTTGTCTTATGCATGATAGTGGTCACATATGAGGATATGCTGTCTTCTTTTAGGATTCACACCTCTGGACCTGCTTCCCTATTATTTTCACACCCGCTTTTTCCAAATCATCTGTTTCTAAACCGAGTCGTTTCAGCAGGAGATTGAGGGCTACTGGTGATTTGTCACAGGCAATCCAACGACGGTTCAGTCGTTGCGCTGCTACTGCTGTTGTCCCTGATCCTGCAAAAAAGTCGGCAACAAGATCGCCCCCTTCAGAAGAGCATTCGATAACCCTTTTCAATAGTGCGAGGGGTTTTTGGGTCAGGAAGCCTGTAAACTCCTCAGATCCCCCTTGAAGAGGCGGAATGTCCAACCACAAGTCCGAAACAAGTACTCCTTTTGTATCGTGCAAATATTGTTTTTTCGAATATCGTCCATTCTTGCTTGTGTAGATGAAACCTTCTCTCCACCATTTATCCAGCGTTTCTTTCTTGTACAGATACGGTGCTACGCGCCCACGCCACTCGAATTGCTTGCGACCTGCGCCTCGCTGAATTCCATGGGCCTCGATCTCGATGAGTCTGAACTGGCCACGCTCATCTCTATAGCGATAAGGTTTCATCGATTTCTCATCATGTTTCCTATAGATTGGTTTGACCTTGAATTTCGAGGCGTCTTTTGCGTAGAGGAGAATCACGTCATGCTGAGTACCGAAACCTGTGCTCTGTGCCTTTGGGCTGTTAGTTCTTCTCCAGATGATTTCATTGACAAAATTAGACTGGCCGAATATTTTGTCCATCATCACTTTTGCGTAGTGGCTTGTCCGTGTGTCAAGATGCAGCCAGAGGCTACCGTTCTCAGAGAGGAGATTTCGCATTAATCTGATGCGAACCCGCAGGAATTCCAGATACTCGTCCAATCCGCCTTTCCACTTATCGCTGTAGGTTTCGACTTCATGTAGATTCGGTGCTGCGGTCCCGCTCCCACCGTGCAGGCTCTTGAGTGTGTAATCAGTCCCCGAGAAAAATGGCGGATCAATGTATATTGTGCGAACCTGTCCTTGTAATTCTTTGAGTTGCCCCTCTAATGGATTGAGACAATCATCATGGATGATGATATTCTTCCACTCACTCATAGTACACTTGGATGAGAGCACATACTTATGATTTTCGTTACCAGTTACTAATATTAAGGGCCATTCCCAATGTGTATTATTACGGAGGATGCTCCTATTGCTGCGGTCGCAAGTCCCTCTCGTTTCCATGTTCATTATGATCATGTTGCTCCCTGGGGTCGTTATGGCCTCGGTCTTTATCGGCCCAAATAGACCATTGCAGGCACCAACTCAAATTCATGTGGCTGTAGTCGGTGGCGACCAAGCACCCTCCATTCTCACGGCTCTGGAATTGGATCAAACCGCTATCTCGGTCTCAGACTTTAGCACTATCAATTCGGCGGTCTCTGCGACAGGGATTGATACTCTTCTAATCGTTGATACGCCTATGGGGCCGTCCGATATGTCGGCATTGCAGACCTTTCTGTCAGCAGGTCATGGACTGATGATTTTTCTCGGTCCTCGCATGACTGCAAATGGTACAGGTCTTCAAGAACTTGGAGTGACAACTAGCAACGTCATGAAGGTCAACACTGGTCGTGGTGGAGTCATCACACGAATGGTAAACAAGACTCATCCTGTCATGGGTTTTGACTGGTCCTCTGCACCACCTACTGATCGGATCACAGTTCTTCCAGCACTTGGCCCCAATGCTCATGTTCTCTTAGCAAATGACACGGGATTTGGGACATATAGTTCTCCGCTCTTGGTCTCCGTGGATACTGGTGCTGGAGAGGTTCTTGTGTTCACACCATGGCTTATGGTCAATACAACTGCTGGCGAATCACAGATCAATGATGAGTTGACGCTCTGGCCGTACTATAATTATTTTGTATATTCGTCATCGGTCTATCTCTCTGGAGAGTCGCCCTATACCTATGCTGAGTGGGCCTATAGTCCCGTTCCCCATACGCAACAGCAATTTATCATAGGCATATTGGTGTTCGCGATTGGTGCAGTCACCGTCGTCTCGTATCGTAGCATGAAGAAGAAGTCAACCCGTGATCGGCAGGTGCTTTCTGAGATAGAACGAGCGGAATTGCTTGTTGAGACTGAAGAGCAGATTGACGAATGGGAAGAGATCGGCATGCATCGTCAACTAGGTGGTTTTCTCATCCAGCTCTTCATAACACTGCTTCTGGTCATACCCCGAGTTGTTCTTGCCATCATGATTTATCCGCGATTCATCATGCCATTCCCGCAGGCAGCAGGATGGTACTCGTTCAGTGTGAATCTCTTCATGGGTCTATGGACCGTCTTCGATCTCGGAACCAGTGTTGCACTTGCCAAATATTTTGCAGAGTATCGTGTCACTCAGCCCGAGGAAGCGGTCAAGTACGTTCAGATATTTGTCTGGTTCCAGTGCATAACCGGAGTGATCCAGATAACTCTTGTTGCCTTTCTTGGATCGATCATTTTCCCACACACATACCTTGCCCATCTGTCTTACGTCTTCATTGCGCACTCATTATTCCAGTTTCCGGGATTCACCCTGCTCTTCATTCACTTGTTCAGGGGTATGAACCGGATAGATTACCAACAGGTACTAACTGTTGCAAAGTACATCATCTTTGACACACTTGGCCCCTATACTCTGATTCTTTTCTTCCGCTGGTGGGGTGCACATAACCCTATCTTTGGCGAGGCTCTGGGTGCGGCCATCGGGCAGGCCATTGGCTCTTATATTTCAGAATGGATGGTCTTTGGTGTTTCCATCGTTCTCTTCCGTCGGCTGGGACTAAAGACTAGTACACTGTTCAGAATCGACTTTAGTACAGAGCAGATCCGCAAGGCTCTCAAGTTTGGTGCAAAGTGGACGCTCGGTGCAGCCGCAGTACCTCTGGTCTGGTTCTATCAGATGCTCTTGATCAGCACTCATCTGCTCAACTGGTCAGCATTGCAGGGCCAGTACCAGCTCGCATGGGACCTTGCAATCATGGTGAGTGTTGTTGGGCTCTTCATGGAAGGTATGCTTGGCGGTGTGTCCGAGGCATATTCACATGCGAAGAAAAAACTGACAGAACTTTACACCGCTCAGGGTCTCAAATATGGGGCCTTCTTTGTCTTCTGGTTGGTGTCGATGTTAGCAGCCGTTGGTGCAAGAGCAATTCTTGGCGCCGCAGGTGAAGACTGGGCTTACGCCGCAGTGTTGCTCCAGTTCTTCCTGATCTTCCAAGTCTTGGGGTTCTGGAGTTGGCTCGGCGATTGGATGTTTGCAGGTGCAGAGAGAACAGGCCTTGCAGCCGGTGTGTGGATCTTAGAACAATCTATCCGTGCCATCGCCATGACCTTCTTTGTAGTGACTGAGCCTGTGGTATTTGGTATCTATCTGGGCGGGATGCCCGGGATCATCATCGGTTACTGTGTGGGTCTGGCGATCAAAGATATTGTCGCATGGGTTCTGATTCGCCGTACCATCTCTGCCCCGAAATTTTATTTCTGGCAGACTTACGTGGGCCCCGCTATTGCAGCCGTTCTCAATTACTTGGTCCTTGAATATATCGCTCGATTGATCTGGGGTGGCGTTAACGATATTATGACATCAGCGCTCTTGTTCTTCTTGGGCACGCTCCCGTCACTGTACCTGTACTCCTTCATAAGCGGTCTCACCGGAACTTGGGACGATCGTACCATGAGTGAGTTCAAACGCGCTTCGCAAATGGTGCGTATTCGAGGTATCGGTTGGCTTGCACGACGATTCTACGGCTCAGTTGCACTTGGTGCCCGGATATCACCTCTGCATAATAGATTCCCTATTGACATTTATGACGAGGCAATGGCCGAGGCTGAAGAATTGACTCGTGAAAAGAAACGATTGGTCATTTAACAAGGGGATATAGTCATATTAGTTTGATATGTCTTGATGAAACCTGTACACTTCAAGTGGTGAAATTTCGTATGCCCAAAATCGAAGTTCCTTTTATTCATCAGATGAGTGCGGTGGACTGTGTAGTTGCATGTACGATGATGGTTTTGAAGTGGGCGAAATCGGGGCTCTGTGTGAAAAGTCAGTGAAATAGTGATTATGAGAAGCATGAACACCATTTTACATTTGAATCCAAAATTTTTCGGGATCCATTCTGATTTGGACGATCTATGTCTGTGGACTTTTCACACAGCTCCCGAAATCGGAATATGTTGAAATAGCGGAATTATCATACGAAAAACTAATGAAAATACTAGATTGTCAAATTGATGGCACTCCCCTACAGAATATAGAGCTGCTTAATGGTCGTCCCGAATTTAGGCAATTTCCTTATCGGCCAAAATTTACATTTTCGTATGCTACTGGTTTCTCACTTATCCAAGAGGAGATAACTGCTGGTCGTCCGGTTATTGTATATCTGGCCGAGCCACATGATGATTGCGTTATACATCATGCAATAGTAGTCACAGGATATTCGGATGATTTGACTCTTATCCATGTAAACAATCCGTTATCTGATGGGCCTTCTGACATCCCTAGCGGAGCCTTCTTAGAGCTTTGGGGCCACATATTTAACGTACATGTCCGGATACAGGTGACTGAACATCGAGATACGCAACTAACTGATTTTGGAGTGGGTGTCTAATGAACTCAAGAGAGACTATCACCAAGTTTGTCATAACACACTATGGGAATTTAATCCGAAATGACGATCCCACATATGATGAAGTTTCACGTCGTTGGATAGCACGGCTTCAATCTGATTATCCAATTATTATTCATAATGATTTGACCTCCGAAACTCGTATCCGCTTTCTCAAAGTATCTCCACTAGGATACGTTGTATTTAATGAACAGTTTCATCCACATCCTGATTTAATAACTCCGCGTGAAACAATTGTGTCCCGTTTAAGGTCTTATTTGCACATGTGGCGATCATATACCGAATCACTTCTTCTGAGATCATCAGCCGATAAAATTGCGCAACTTCCTGAGGTACTTACAGCACTAAATCCAGTATATGAGATTCTCCTCACATTGTATGAGGAGGAACATGTAAATCTAACAGATTTTAGTATTGAGGGTAAGACAAAGGGCCGAAAAAAGAAGATGCGCAAGTATATTGCTCTTCTACAAGAACTTGAAGTTCTCAGGCCGAGTGACCACTATTATGTGCCGGGAAATTTGTTTGTAATGTTACTTGAAAAACAGCTTAGTTTTGAAAACATCACTACTGCTGTTATGTCTGAGATCTTGAGACGTAAATACGAGTTTCTACGTGAAGTAATGTCCCTTGGAAACCTCGAACGTATAATTCGTGTGGCAAATATTGTATACTACACGGAGTTACATACAAAAAGTGAGGTACCACGATCTTGGAGTACTCTTATGAAAGAATTTTCCTGCGAGTACGACACTAGTATTTCTCCTAGCAGTATCAAGCTTAATTTATATAAATTGGTCAAGGTTGGCGTTATTGGCAAGTCCAAATCACTGTATCACGGTACTAGTGAGCTCCGGAGTAAAATGATTGAAATGTGGGGCAAAAAGCCGTCGCCTGATACTATATGGCGGATACCTAAACTGTCTGCATACTAATAGTACTCGGTTTGTTGTTGAATGCCCATTCCGGATCTTCAAAAACTATTCCGCGGCTTCTTCGGAATAATCTGCATCCTCGGCCTCAGCAAGTTGAGTTTCTCGTTCCATGCGAGTTCTGACGAGTCGAACGACGTATCCTGCAATACGATTTCTGACCTTTTTGCTTTCAACATCCGTATACTGCTCAACAAGCCGTTTGTTGGTCTCAAAATCGACTGTAAACTCGTCTGGATAGTGCTGCAATAGTGACCGAGCAGCGTTCTTTATGTAACCAGGTCTAATACTTCCCAAGGGTCAATCACCATTATTGCCTGTCTGCACCTCGACCTCTTGACTGCGTTTATAAACAATATGGTGGGACTCTATGTTGGGAGTGCTCTTCTCATGGAGTATGTGAAACTTGCTCAGGCGTATGAAACGATCGAATCAACTTCTGGTTCCATCGACAAGATCGCTCTTCTTGCTACGACCTTGAAAGAGGCTGGCCCCTCTGAGGTGGACAAGGTGATTGCCCTGACCATGGGCAAGCTCTTTCCGGATTGGAAAGGAGAGCCTGAGCTTGGAATTGCAGAAAAGATGGCGGTTCAGGTTGTTGCCTCCGCTTCTTCTGTTCCCGAAAAGAAAGTCCGAGAGATGCTCCACAAACGTGGTGATATCGGTGCAGTGGCTGAGGACTTGCTTGGCAAGAGTGTTCAGACTACTCTATGGTCTGATGAGATCACAGTGGAGCGTGTCTTTGATGTACTTTATTCAGTTGCAAAGACCTCGGGCCAAGGCAGCAGCAAAGAGAAGATTTCACTTCTTGTTGGTCTCTTAAGTGAAGCGCAACCTATTGAGGCAAAATACATCATGCGCACAGTTACCGGAGACCTGCGCCTAGGAATCGGTCACATGGGTCTCCTTGATGCATTGGCTATTGCCTTCACTGGTACCAAGGAAGCGCGTGCTGATCTGGAGCGGGCTTTCAACCTGTCAAGTGACTTGGCGTATGTAGCGCGACTGCTGGCGACTGAAGGCATGGAAGCTATCCGGAACGTATCCGTAGAAGTTGGTCGTCCTATCCGTATGATGGCAGCTAAGAAACTCTCTCGTCCTCAGGAGATCATGGCAAAGGTGGGCGGTAAGGCGCTCGTGGAATACAAATACGATGGCGAACGTATCCAGGTTCACAAACAGGGTGATGACGTTGTTCTCTTCTCTCGCCGTCAGGAACGTATCACAAATCAGTATCCTGATGTTGTAGAGTACGTTAAGAAATACGTCCGCGTCAATGAGTGCGTCATCGAGTGTGAATGCGTTGCTATAGATCCCGGAACAGGTGAGATGCGTCCATTCCAAGAACTGATGCGTCGGCGTCGGAAGACAGACATAACCGAGATGACCAAGGAGGTTCCTGTATCACTCTTCTTCTTTGATGTGCTCTATGTTGATGGTCGTGATGTGACCGGACTCCCCATGCTTGAGCGTCGCGCTATTCTTGAGAAGAGTATTGAGTCGAGCCAACATACCCACCTTACTACTGGCGAGGTCACCGACAGTCCTGATCGACTGGAAGAGATCTTCGTGACTGCTCTGGATACCGGGCATGAGGGTGTGATCGCAAAGGCCATTCACGACGGTTCACGGTATCAGGCCGGTTCCCGAAGCTGGCTCTGGATTAAATTAAAGGCATCATACACTGAGGGGCTGTCCGATTCTGTGGATCTCGTAGTTGTTGGTGCATTTCATGGGCGCGGGAAGCGAACTGGTGTCTATGGTACGATTCTCGCCTCCGCCTATGATGAAGATACGGATACTTTTCCGACAGTCTGCAAGATTGGTACTGGGTTCACCGATGATGTTCTTGATGAACTCAAGGCACGGCTTGATCCCATAGTTCTTGAGACCCGTGATCCTCGCGTGATCTCTGACTTGGAGGCTGATGTCTGGTTCGAGCCCAAGTTGGTTATTGAAGTCCTTGGTGACGAGATCACGGTCAGCCCCACCCATCCTGCTGGCAGAGATCAGATTCGTGATGGTGGGTTGGCCATCAGGTTCCCCCGCTTTACTGGCCGGTTTCGTGATGATAAGGCGCCCACTCAAGCAACCACTGTGGCTGACCTGATCGATCTCTTTGAACAGCAGCGTGGTATCTCATGAGTACCACTCTGTATCTCTCATGTTCGTTGGCACTCTCTCCCCCTCTCTTCTTGTGGAGCTGATTTTTCCCCTGTTTTGTAGTCGCGTTTTTCTGTGGCAAAACCGGTGTTTCCTGCTGTATTCTGTATGTAATACATACAGAACATTTTCGTATTATCTCCAGCGTATGTGGGGTACACCAATGCTTAAATGAAAATGCAGTGGAAATAGAGGTGAGTTAGCCTACAGAAAACGAATACGGAGACGCGAATGATGGCCGAAAAAATCAAGCATCACACCCGACCCACCTCAACACTTCAGAAGAGTGCACAGATCTTACATGTGCTCTATGGTCTACTGGATAGTGATAGAGACCCCACTGATGACGATGCAGAGACTCTTCGATATCTCTATTCCAGCTCCTAATCTCATTATGCTCCTCATTTAACATGAGGTCTTCATTCGCTGTCTCAATTGCACCTCCCGGCATTCGAGACACTGTGGGGGCAAAGAAATCTTCAGAATGCCCCCACACCACTTGTTGTGGTATAGTATTTCTACAGGATACTCTTAAGACACAGAATTACAATACACAAAGCGGTGAGTCATATGATTGAGTGGCTTCACTTTGTGTCATCAATGATATCCGCCTCGGTTGCAATAGTCGTAGGATTGATCTTTACATTGGCATATTTGAAGACACGAAGACGAGCACGTCTTCTTTGGGGAGTTGCATTTCTCTTCTATGCGATTGGGCATCTGATTAATTCATGGCTCGTCTTTTGGGAGATATCTATCGAGTCCGGAGTTGGTTTGTTTGCAATGTGGTTGTATGTGAATTTTGGTGGGACTGGCACAATAGGACTCGTACTATTTGCGACACTCTCATTACTGACACAGAAGCGTCAACTATGTTGGATTATAACCTTCTTATTTATGATCATCTATTCTGGTGGTACAACGCTGTTTGCATTTGTGTTACCAGGTGACACTCTCTATGCGTTTTTCAATCCCCTCCAGCATACACCTGTCACCAACATGAGCTGGTGGGTTGTTGTCACCCTTGTTCCTATTGTTCTAGTGATTGGTTCTATCTTTGTGAACCATTATCGTGTGACGGGACTCTCATGGGCGTTATGGATTGGTTCTAGTTTCTTGATTTATGCAGGTCTTCTCTTTATTTGGCCCGTAGTTGAACTGAAACCATTATTCTATATTCTACGTACTGGGTCAGTACTTCTACTAGGTATTGGAGGTATCAAACTATCGCGGCAATGACTAATTTTCGGAGATCCAAACAATGAAGACTGTAACGTTTAATTGTCCTGTTTGTCAAGAAACTCGTACTATTCATGTTGATCTGGCCGACAAACATGGTATTGTTTCAGTTTCAGTTTCACCAGATGAGACCTGTTCACATGCACTTCTTGTCTTTATCGACCACGATCTGACTATTCGTCGTATCCAGAGACTGGATCATATCGCCGATGTTAGTTTCTCTGGGCAATACATGGCTAGGGGTATGAGTCTTCGTGGTTCACGGAGAGTGTTTGGTTCCACGCTAATTGATATCATCGCGTCTATACTGCAAAAGCACATGGTTGTGCTCTGTGATGATGTGGATGTGGCAATGACTCTGTATAACACGCTCGTGAGGATATTTCATGAGCCTCCAGAACTGGGCCGTGACGTGGTGATCATGGATGATTGTGTCGAATCCTCAACCGATTCACTTGTTGTGAATTGCCGCTATTCTGTTGTTGTGAAGGGCAGTGTGGCGACTGGTGCTCACCTGACTATCAAACGATTTGTGGACGAGGCCGTTGCGGTCAATGACAATGAGGCAGCAATTGTCTTTGTGCGTCAGAGACTATCTGCTCTTCAAAAGGCCGCTTCGTACATTGCAGAGATTGTGAGTTCTCGGATGAACGCCCGTGATGCTCTGAAGGCTATATCGAAGGCTACAGGGATTCAATTGAAATATGATGATTTGCATGCGATTTTGCTCATCCTACGTTCACAGGGTCACGGCAAAATTGCCGATCTTATAGTGATGGGTGACCTTGACGGATTCTAGGTCGTTGTGCAAGTTTTTCTCCCTTTGTAATCGTTAGAGTTATATTTCCTCCTCGTGATGAGAGAAATAACTATTCAAAGGCGGGACAAAAAGCTCAAAGAAAATTTGGAACAAGGAAACATCGCTCACCGACCACAAGAGACCCAGTGGGTCAGTGGCCACTGGCAGCTGGAACCGTATCTTTTCGTGCTTTCGGTATCAAGTGTCATCATTAGAGAAGTCTATCTCTTTTACGGCTGTCATATGTTTCACGATCTTATCAATAATTCAGCAGTGAGATGTGAGCCTATCTTCCGCTTTAATGGAGTGTGACAAATATGAATGCAAGTACACCAACATACCCAAGCGAGGCGCCTGTGCTAGTGACCTGTGGACTACCTTATGCAAGCGGACCCATGCATATTGGGCACCTGCGAACGTACGTTCCGGCTGATGTCTTTGTCAGGCTCCTCCGAAAGATGGGCACCGATGTCACCTTTGTCTGCGGGTCTGATACCCATGGAACTCCAATCGTTACTGCTGCTGAGAAACAGGGTGTGACACCTAAGGAACTCTACGCGACCTATCATAGTCACTACCTTGAGATCTTTCCCAAACTGAATATTCACTTTGATAATTACGGCACGACGGATGATCCTGAGAATCATCATCGGACTCAAGAGATCCTAAAGGAACTTGAAAAGAATGGCTACATCTATCCCAAGGACCTTGAGAGTCCCTACTGTGATCATTGTGGGCGGTCACTACCCGATCGATTCGTCAGAGGTACCTGTCCGTACTGTGGTGCAGATGCACGTGGTGACGAGTGCGACCAGGGTTGCGGTCGCTATCTCGAACCCGGTGAGATTCTGAATCCGCGATGCGCCATCTGTGGGTCTCCAACTCGACCGATCACTCGAAAGCATTACTACTTCAAGGTGACAGCGTTCAAAGACTTTCTTGAAGAGTATCTTCAGAAGGTCGATGGCACAAAGAACGCAATGAACTATGCTCTTCAGTGGGTGCGTGAGGGGCTGCAGGACTGGTGCATTACACGAGATCTTGATTGGGGCGTGAGGTTTCCCGGTGAAGATGATTTGACACTCTATGTCTGGTTTGATGCTCCCATCCATTACATCTCAAGTACTGAGGAGTGGGCTGCAAAGACGGGTGACCCTACTGCATGGGAACGTTACTGGCGGCCCGGCGATGGAAAGATTGTCCACTATATCGGTCAGGATATTGTGTATCATCATTGTATCTTCTGGCCAGCAATGTTGAAGGGAAGTGGCTACAATCTCCCCTATGCGTTTGTCGCCTCGGGTATGGTCAAGATCGAGGGCCACAACTTTAGTCGCAGTCGCGGATATGTAGTATGGATACAAGATGAATATCTGGACAAAGGTCTCAATCCGGACTATCTCCGTTACTATATGGTCGCAACCACGGGACAGACACGCGATCTCGATTTCTCATGGGACACATTCCAAGACAAGGTCAATACTGAGCTGGTCGGGGTCTTTGGTAACTTTGTCTATCGAACGCTTCATTTTACGAACAAGCACTTTGGTCAGATTCCTGATGGCGAGGTTTCATCAGACATTCGAGCAGCCATCAAGCATGCCCTCGACACCATTGCATCTGGTACCAACGAGTACGAACTCAAAAAAGTCGCCGATGAGATTCTTCATCTTGCCTCTATCGGTAACGAATACTTCCAGATGAATACTCCATGGTCCCTTGTTAAAGAGGACAAGCCCGCCTGTGGCAAAGTTTTGTATAATGCGGTGGCAATAGTCAAGGCGCTCGCCATACTGATCGAACCTATCATGCCGAGTGTTGCTGAAACCATCTGGGGCCAACTGGGGTCCGAACCAACTTCGATTCATGCGATCCACTTTGATGAGGCACTTGAGCCTCCGAAGATTGGTACACCCCTTCAGAAACCAAGACCCGTGATCGCCAAGGTCGATGACGATCTCTTGGCGGATCTCAAGTCCACAATCGAAGCCCGTATTAAGGAGGCCGAACGTAACGAGCAGGGTGAACCTGAGATGACGACCGTAAGTTTCGACGATTTCAAAAAGATGGACATCCGCGCCGGAACGATCATTGAATGTGAAAAGGTTCCAAAGACCAAGAAGCTCCTGCGTCTGAAGGTCGATATTGGCTCCGAGACCCGAACTATTGTCACGGGCCTTGCCGATCTCTACAAGCCTGAAGAGCTTGAAGGCATGACTGCACTCTTCCTTGTCAATCTCGAACCCAAGAAGCTGGCTGGAATCGAGAGTCAGGGTATGATTCTTGCAATCGAGCATGCAGAGAAGGAAGGTCACTGGATCCCTATTACTGTACAGGGTGTTCCTCCGGGGAGCAAGGTCTCGTAATTTATTTTTTACTCTGGGCGGGAGGTTCCTTCTCCCCTTCTTCTTTCTTCTCAAAGCTGGTCAAGAGAAACTCCCTCATCCCCGCCGACATCTTTGGCAGTGTTTCTGAAGGTTTCTTCTTCACTAGTCTGATCTCATATCCTATTGCAGAAAATGCCTTTTTCACGGACTCGAATTGTTCATGTGTGACCTCAAGTCCGACTCCAAGACGTTTCAGTCTGCGATATCCCACATACGTCAGCCAGAGTGGGCGAATATCGATCGTTTCCTCTTCCTCTCTCGCGTATGCCATTCCCATCTCTTTATCACGCAGTTGTTCAATTGCATCCGCCAATTTCTGTGTGGCTGGTTCCTGAGCTAATCTTTCTGTGTTCACGAAGTGTGTTGGTCCTTCATTGTTCACTTGTATTTCAAGAGGTTCAAGTAATAGATCTCGGAGATACGCCTTCGCCTTCTGAAGCGAGTCTGCGTCCTTTATCAGCTTGAGGTATTGCGAGAGGTTGATATCAAGCATCGAGAACTCTTCTAGTCCGAGGAGTCCAAGTATATGTGCTTGGAACGCAATGCGTTCTGTCTCATTCTGAACATTATCGCAGAATGCATTAACACGGTTCACAAAAGATGACCATTCGTCAATCTTGAACCGGAACCTGACCAGCCGCTTGAGCTTGGACTTGTGTGCCTCGATTCCCTTTGGCCACTTGATGAATTTCGGTATGTAGATCGTTCGCAGTCGGGTCCCTCGGTCGACCTTTATCTTTTCCAATGACGCACAGGCAAATAGTGGTAGGATGTCAAGGACCTTGACTCCAGTCTTTTCCAGACCGATCTCGATCAGGTTCGAAGCTCCTGCTAACGGGGAGAGGTCGAGGCTGGTGAATTGATTCTGGCCCAGTTCGATGAACCGTAGCTTTGCTGCATGAGCTAAGGGTCTCAGATCTATCTCTTGTAGATGATTTTCATCAATACGAATCTCATTCAAAGATCTGCAATCAACAAGTGGCGAGAGGTCGATCTGTTCCAGCTTATTTTTTGATATTATGAGCCGTCTCAGTCGTGGGCAATTGGCAAGTGGTCGAAGGTCAACTTGTATGAGTTGATTGTCGCTCAAATTGACGATCTCCACATTTGTTCCAATACCGAGAGGTGTGAGATCTATTGTTCTCAACTTGTTATGTGCAGCGCTGATCGAGCGGAGAACGTTCGAACATGGGAGTATGAGTTCCTGAAGGGCGTTATGTGACACATCAATTTCCTTGGCGCCCTCATTAGAGTCCAATGGTGCCAAGTCTAATGTTGTGAGCCTATTCCCCGTGAGTGTGAGCCGGAGAAGGAATCGGCACTCCTTGATGGGATTCAGGTCAATGTTGGTCAGTCTGTTCTCGTGAAGTTCCAAGATCCGTAATTGGTTCTTATCACGCAAGGGCGTCAGGTCTATGCTGGTGATCAAGTTCTTTGCGAGGGATATCTCCCGGAGTCTATCACATCCCTTGAGTGGGGATAGGTCGATTGATGCCAGTCTGTTAGTGCCAATTGTGATGACTGTCAGTAATGGACATGACTCTAACGGCCTGAGATCGATTCGTCGAAGCAGATTGCTCTCAAGGCGAAGTTCCCGCAGGTTTGCAAGATTCCTTATTGGTTCTAGTGATATCTCTTCAATTCGATTGTAAGCTGCGTCTATCTGTGCAAGGCTGGCGCAATTTGACAATGGTGTGAGATCAAGTTCTCTGAGTGCGTTTCTATAGAGGCTTAGTCTTTTGAGAGATGGAACCTTGCGTAATTCTGTAAGGTCTATGAACTCGATACCGCTCTCCGCCACACTAAGTGCATTAGCGCTGGTGTCCATTGCAATTTCAATGTTCTCGCCAAATGTCTTGATAGCTTGAATTCTGATCTTTGACATCGGTACGTCAGGCTATATACAATGCCTCTTATCTCATGTGTTGTATTCAATTTTCACGAATTTTCGTTCGGCGATAGCTTAATTAGTAAATGTGCGTTTTAACGGTGGCCGCGTACCTATTTTTGGAGCGGTTATGAGGTTATGAGCGATGAAATTCAGGATTTTCTCCACTTTACTAATCCTAGTACTCTTCCTCGGAATGATGCCAGCCTCCCCGGCAATTCCCACTGCGAGTACTAGTACCACTAATGGAAATACTATGCTTCCGGCTGCATTGCCTGCAAGGAACGTGAGGGTCGCAATTCTATACGATCCCGATAGTTCTGATGCAACTTATGCATCAGTAGGGTCATATTATTCTAATTTCTCCGGGCTCATGAGCCTTCTCAGCTCTGCTGGGTATCAGGTGACCAACATATCCCGGGCAAATTTGGTAGCACATGAATTGCAACCTTCTAATTATGATGTTCTTGTCCTCCCAGATATGGTTCCAGAGGACGATCTTCTTCCAGCCATTCAGGAGTTTTGGTTGGGTGGCGGCGGAATCATGTCCATTGATGGCTCCATCAATGTTCTTACCTATACCGGAATGTTGCCTGCTTCTTCTGCTGGTAATAACGGGTATGGATCCCTCTGGTATTATGGTACCACTGGACTCATGGTCGTACAGGAAGTTGCCCCCCCGACACATTCCTATACTGCCACACAAAAAATAGATGTCACACATACTGGTTTTGCATATTATGATTGGACTGCTCTCACATCGGCTGTTACTGATAACTCTCGGTTGACCCGTCTTCTTGTGAACGATGGCAATTCTAACAAAGTAGGTGGAATTGCCTATGATGGTCGATATCGAGGTGGTCGAATTGTTCAGTTAATCGGTCGAGTCTATGAGGTTGAAGACGTACTCCAACCGATATACATTGATGCTGTTAATTGGTTATGTCCTCGACCACGAGCTCGTATCGCATTCGATCTCAGTCATCAACCATATTATGGTGTTGATGATTGGGATAATTTGACCCATATTAAAGGCAGTTATGAGAATATTCGGGATGCCCTTGTTGTACGAGATTACACTTTCGACAAGATCTATCCCTCTTCGACTGGGAATCTTACCGCTTCTCGGCTCGAGTCTTATGATATGCTGTTTATTAATCTACCAAGGTTTAACTTCACCTCTGCTGAGGTGACAGCAATCCAAGGCTGGATTGACGCTGGAGGTTCCTTACTAGCCCTTGGTGATAGGCCATCCGGTTCCCTCATACAGCCAAATGAGCAGATTAATCGGATAGTTTCGCCTATGGGCATGGCTATCAATGATAGCGTGCTCCTAATTTCCTTGACTGCGGAGCCATTAGCGCATCCAACGACCGAGGACTGCACAGGACTGAACGTCTTCGCCCCTGGTGCTATCAATATTACAACAAGTTCTCCGATAGCATTATGGGAGAAATTTGGTAACATTATTGCAGCAGCAGCTATTCATGGTTCGGGACGGGTTGTTCTTGTCAGTGATATAAACTGGCTCGAAGATAGTCACTTCAGTGATGCCAGCAATCGCAAATTCGGTATTAATGTGGCCAACTGGTTAACGAGTTTCGATGCACCCGTTGTGCTCTACACAACTGATGGGCATGCTCCCTACTACGAAATTTCGTCTGCTGCCCTTGCCCTTAACGAGCTCAATACGAAATATTTCCTTGTCCATTCCCTATACAATCTTGACGAGGCTCTAAAAGCAATGAGTCGATCCTTATTGGTAATGGACCTACCTAATCTTCTCCCTGGGAATTCGACACAACGCGAGCAGACCTTTGAACGCATCAATGAGTATGTTACCGATGGCGGGTTGCTTCTTATGACGACCTATCAGATCGATGATTATCCAACTCTTCCTCTGTGGTCTTCGCTGGGAGTTGCCTATAGTCAGACATTTTCAACTGCGCCGCCACTCTATATGTGGGACGCTGAACATCCTATCTTCAATATCCCCATTGATTTTGGTGTCACTCAATTTGGCAGTAACGATCTATACTTTGATGATGGTGATACAGTTCATGTCTTTGATAACGCAACAGGTCTTGCTGGGCGAACGTCCCTGTCGCAAGAGAACGAGTCATTCATCGTGGTCAGAAACGATGGGCAGACCCTTCTAAATTCGTATATCATTGATGTCCTGAAGGATAACGACAATTCGGGATATGCTGACTCATTTGAACTCTATCTCAATGAGATCGCGTTCATGCTGCGGCCATCACTTAATAGTCCTGCTGATGTTTCCTACACGGCGGGAACAACTGGTCACTCTATTACTTGGTCCGCACAAAGTCACGCTCCCGCATCATACTCTATCACGAGGAATGGAACTGGTATTGTCAATGGAACTTGGACTGGTAGCGATATTACGGTAGACATTGATGGTCTGGCCGCAGGTACTTACGTGTATGTGATCACGGTCACAGATGCGTACGGTGAGACTGCAACAGATACGGTTATAGTCAAAGTTACCAGCGGCGGAATTACGCTACCTGGCGGAATTACGCTACCTACCAATTATCTCATCTACATCTTGATTGGCGTGGCGCTTCTGGTCGTCATTGTCATAGTGATCAAGAAGCGTCGATAATCCATATGTGGTAGACTCCCAGTAGGGGAGTCTTCCTCCTCTTTTTTCCAATGTTTTACTTTCAGCAATCTCTCTAAACCGCTATTATCTTTTAGAATGTACTTTTTCGGGGCATAAGCACCTAGTAGTGGAGTTGTAAGAAGGCGTCAGAAAATTAGCAGATATCGATAAGATTACAACTGAATGAGATGCCTTCTGATTACTACTGGATGAGGCAGGACACGTGACAGACCTATTACTAGAGGCTCCCTTCAATCCAACTGGGGATCAACCCCAAGCAATTGCCAAACTAGTAGAAGGTCTAGAGAGCGGGCTGAGGCATCAGACGCTTCTTGGTGTTACCGGATCGGGAAAGACCTTCACTATGGCCAATGTGATTGCTCAGTATAATCGACCCACCCTTGTTCTATCACATAACAAGACCTTAGCCGCACAGTTAGCCTCAGAGTATCGCCAATTCTTTCCGGATAATGCTGTTGAGTACTATGTGTCTTACTATGATTACTATCAACCTGAGGCCTATGTTCCGTCAAAAGACATGTATATCGAGAAGGAGACCGATATCAATACCGAGATAGAGCGACTCCGGTATTCGACGACTCGATCACTGCGGACACGGAATGATGTCATTGTAGTTGCATCAGTGTCTTGTATCTACAGTGTTGGCAATCCGGAAGAGTATGATACGATGTCGCTCCTCTTGCAGATCAATGACACTGTAGATCGTCGAGACCTACTTGAACGGCTGGTGGCTCTACAATACGACCGTAATGACATGGAGGTTGGCCCCGGCCTCTTTCGTGTGCGCGGGGATGTTATTGAGATCCACCCCTCTTATTCTCGCAACAAGATTCGTTTGGAACTCGACGATGACCGAATCGACCGAATCTCAACGATTGATGTCGTGACTGCTCATCGGCTTGCTGATGAGACCTGGATTCAGATATTTCCAGCCAAGCATCACGTCATGCGGCACGAGAAGATTCTGGCCGCTCTTGATACTATTCAACAGGAGATGGAAGAGCGCGTTGAGTGGTTTAAGCGGCAGGGGAAGTTTGTAGAGGCGGATCGGATTCGCAGGCGCACCCTCTATGATCTTGAGATGCTCCGTGAAACCGGGCACTGCAAGGGCATTGAGAACTATTCACGATATTTTGACGGTCGGCAGCCAGGGGGCAGACCGTACACATTACTTGATTACTTTCCTGATGACTTTCTAATGATCATTGATGAGAGTCATATGACGATTCCCCAGGTCCGCGGAATGTATCATGGTGATCAGGCACGTAAGAGAAATCTGATTGACTTTGGATTCCGGTTGCCATCTGCCTTCGATAATCGTCCTCTCAAATTTGATGAGTTCGAGACCTTCATGCGGCGAGTGATCTATACCAGTGCCACGCCCGGACCGTATGAGTACAAGATGAGTCAACAGATTGTTGAGCAGCTTGTGCGACCTACAGGTCTCGTTGATCCTGAGATAACCGTTCAACCAATCGAGAATCAGATCGATCATCTCTTGGGAGCGATTCATACCACTGTAGAGCAGGGTGATCGGGTCTTGGTCACGACCCTCACAAAGAAGTCGGCCGAGATGCTCACAGAGTATCTTGTCGAATCGGGGGTTCGTGCAAGATATCTGCACTCAGACATTGGTACAGTTGAACGAATTGAGATCGTCCGTGAACTTCGTCAAGGCAAGTTCGATGTCCTAGTCGGGATTAATCTTCTACGTGAGGGCCTCGACATTCCTGAGGTTGCGCTTGTTGCAATTCTTGATGCAGACAAAGAAGGTTTTCTCCGTACGGATTGGGCGCTCATCCAGACGATGGGGCGTGCTGCTCGAAATGTGAACGGTCGTGTCATTCTCTATGCCGACCATATCTCTGAGGCCATGCAGGCTGCCATAAATGAGACGAATCGCAGAAGGCGGTATCAAATCAAATTCAATGAGGAACACGGGATCACGCCACGGTCGATTGAGAAGTCCATTCAGGACATTGCTCAGGGGATTCATGGGCGTACCTCTGAACAGACAGAGATTGACGAATTTGAGGTTGAAGACTGGATGGACATTGCCGGACTGATTGTGGATCTTGAGGCACAGATGAAGGAGGCCGCCCAGAAACTCGAATTTGAGCGTGCCGCAGCACTTCGTGATGAGATCATTGAACTGAAGAAACGGCTTGAGGGGCGTACGACATGACGGCTAAGACAACCTCTGCCAAGGGGAAGGAGACCGACTTTGATGGCCCGCGTTCTATTGAAGTCATTGGTGCGCATGAGCACAATCTCCGTCATATCACCGTCAAGATTCCACGTCTGAGCTTTACAGTTGTCACAGGGGTTTCAGGATCGGGGAAGTCGAGTCTTGTCTTTGACACAATATTTGCTGAAGGGCAGCGGCGGTTCGTAGAATCACTATCCGCCTATGCTCGTCAATTCCTAGGAATGTTAGAGAAGCCCCGGGTAGATCATATCTCAGGGCTTTCTCCCTCTATCTCTATTGATCAGAAGAGCGCAGGGCGGAATCCACGTAGTACAGTCGGAACCATTACCGAGATCTACGATTTTCTACGACTTCTCTATGCGCGAGTCGGTGTGCCTTATTGCCCCAAGTGCGGCAAGGAGATTCACCCACAGACATCACAACAGATTGTAGATCAAGTCTTGGGACTGCCGGACGGCTCACGAGTCGCCATTCTCGCTCCCATTGTGCGTGGGCGAAAGGGTGAATATCGCAAAGAGTTTCGAGACCTGCTCAAGAAGGGCTTTGTCCGTTGTCGTATAGATGGAGAATTCCGTGATATTGAAGAAGGAATGTCGCTCGACCGATACTTTGAGCACACGATTGAAGTAGTCATTGATCGATTGAGGGTTTCCGCTGCTCATCAGAGCAGGATTTCTGAGGCTGTGGAGACCGCGTTGAAGATGGCGGAGGGCGTTGTGATCATCTCCACCGACAATGGGGATCTTACGCTATCCGAAAAGTTTGCGTGTGTGGACTGTGGTATCAGTCTTCCCGAACTTGAACCGCGGCTCTTTTCATGGAATACACCACACGGCGCATGCCCTCACTGTACTGGACTCGGCGTCGTCCGCAAGTTCGACCCGGCCCTTGTCATTCCTGATGACTCCCTCTCGCTTGCAGATGGTGCAATTGAAGTCTATAACTGGATGCGGAATAGCAAGCTCTTGAGACTGGTCGCTGAGAAGTATGGTTTCAGTCTTGACACTCCATGGCGTGATCTCTCTGACGAGCACAAGCGGATAGTTCTCTACGGCACCGATGACGAATTCGAGATGAACTGGGAGTGGGGTGACAAGTCTTCTCGGCTTCTTGTTGAAGGGATCTACAATCGCTCTTTCGAGGGTCTAATCCCACGAATGGAACGTAACTATCGTACGACAAAATCGGAATACATACGAAAGAAGCTTGAGAAGTATATGCGAATGCAACCGTGTCCTGTCTGCAAGGGGAAACGCCTCAAGCCCGAAGCATTGGCTGTTCTCTTTAATGGGAAATCGATCACAGAACTTGATGAGTTGTCAATCCGAGATCTCCGTGACTTTCTTACATCTGCTGAGATACCTTCGCATCTGGAACCTGTAGCGAAGCCCATCATACGCGAGATCATGGGGCGTATTGATTTCCTGTGTGAAGTGGGTCTCGACTATCTGACCCTGAACCGCCCTGCGCCGTCGTTGGCCGGAGGTGAGGCTCAGCGTATTCGACTTGCCAGTCAGATCGGTTCAAATTTAGTGGGCGTGACCTATGTCTGTGATGAACCATCTATCGGGTTGCATCCACGTGATAATCTCCGTCTTCTTAACTCATTGAAGCGTCTTCGTGATCTTGGGAACACGGTCATAGTTGTTGAACACGATGAAGAGACCATGCGTCACGCAGATTACATAGTAGACCTTGGTCCCGGTGCTGGTGCGGAAGGTGGCGAGGTAGTTGTCGCCGGGCCGATAGAGAAGATTCTCCGATCACGTAATTCCCTGACTGGCCGATATCTACGTGGTGATGAGACCATCGAGGTCCCCTCCGAGCGCAGGCATCCCAACGGTCGCTTTATTGAGGTGAAGGGTGCGCGTCATCATAATCTAAAGAACATCGACGTGAAGATTCCACTTGGTCTCTTTGTCTGTGTGACAGGTGTGAGTGGAAGCGGCAAGTCAAGTCTTATTGTGGAGACCCTGCAACGAGCCCTCGCGCGAAGATTTCACGGTGCCGAGGCACAACCCGGAGATCATGATGAGATTGTTGGTATCGACCAGCTCGACAAAGTGATCGTCATCGACCAGAGTCCGATTGGGCGCACCCCACGTTCCAATCCCGCTACATATGTTGGTCTGTGGACCCCGCTACGCGAACTCTATGCAAACCTTCCTGAGGCAAAGGTGCGTGGCTACAAACGTGGACGATTCAGTTTCAATGTAAAGGGCGGTCGCTGTGAGAAATGTAAAGGTGCAGGAGTGGAGATCATTGAGATGCAATTCCTGCCGCCCATTCAGGTCACCTGTAATCAATGTGCAGGGCGTCGATACAACCGGGAGACCCTTCAAGTACGTTACAAGGGAAAGAACATTGCCGACATCCTTGACATGAGGATCGATGAGGCCCTTGACTTCTTTGCGAATATTCCCTCGATTCAACGAAGATTGCAGACCCTCTGTGATGTGGGAATGGGCTATGTCAAGATGGGCCAACCTGCGACCACGCTCTCAGGTGGCGAGGCGCAACGGATCAAACTCAGTAAATATCTCTCCCGCCCAGCCACGGGTCAGACATTGATTCTCTTGGACGAGCCCACGACTGGCCTACATTTTGCTGATGTCAAAAAATTGCTTGAGGTACTTCATCGGCTCGTCGATCTCGGAAATACGGTTCTTGTTATTGAACACAATCTTGATGTTGTCAAGACTGCTGACTGGATAATTGATCTTGGTCCGGAGGGTGGAGATGACGGTGGTTATCTTGTAGCAGAAGGAACTCCTGAAGAGATTGCAGAGAATCCGGACTCGTATACAGGAAAGTATCTGCGTTCGGTGTTAGATACGTACAAGAGGTCTCGGAGGGCTGAAGGGTGACCGGATATATCCATGTAGAAAAGGCTGAGGAACATAACCTCAAGGCCATCACTGTGGATATTCCACGAGACCGTCTAGTTGTAATAACCGGCCCTTCAGGTTCGGGGAAATCTACACTCGTCTTCGACACGATCTTTGCAGAAGGCCAACGCCGATATATTGAATCACTCTCCTCATATGCCCGACGCTTCCTTGGACGACTGGACAAGCCCAAGGTCGAGAAGATCACAGGTCTTCCTCCGGCCATATCGATTGAGCAAAAGGGGCGAACAAAGAACCCTCGTAGTACGGTTGCGACCAGCACCGAGATCCATGATTACCTCCGGCTACTGTATGCAAATATTGGAATTCCGCACTGTGTCAAATGTGGGCAGCCGATGGAACAATTGACCGCCGAGTCAGCAGCGAGATTGCTTCTCGAGGAGAATGGTGGTCAACGTATCTTTGTGCTTGCGCCAGTGATTCGTGGAGAGACCGGGCTACATCAGGATGTTCTTCAAGGTCTCCTTGAGAATGGGTTCGTTCGTGTCAGGGTCGATGGTCAGTTCTTTGACATTGAGTCTGTGGAGATGGATGGTCGTAAGAAGCACGATATTGATGTTGTCGTTGACAGACTCGAGTTGGGTCAGAAAAATCGTGAGCGTCTCATCAATTCTCTTGAGACCGCTCTTGAGACCAGTGATGGTCGTGCTATAGTTGCTCGTGAGGGCAATCCCGATCTGATCTTTGCCGAGCAGCTCATGTGTCCCAAGTGTGGTATTCAATATGAACGACTTGGCCCCAAGGCATTCTCCTATAACACCCCTCATGGTGCCTGTCCAACATGCAACGGTCTTGGTGTTAATTTCGACGTTGATCCGGCACGGGTGGTTCCTGACGAGACTCTCTCATTGAGCGAGGGTGCACTCAAACCATGGAGCAAGTCCCCAAGTTCGTGGAATCAGCGATTTCTGGAGGCTCTCTCGAAAGCCGCAGGGTTCTCACTTGACACTCCTTGGAAGGATCTCTCTCAGACGGTCAAAGATATCATTCTCTGGGGCCGACCCACCTATACGGTCAGTTTCGAGTATACGGACAAGTCGTGGCATGGTAAGACAGAGAAGATCAAGGTGACACGACGCTGGGAGGGTATGATCCCAAGGCTTCAGCGCCACCTACGCGACACATCTTCAGAATGGTACAAGCAGGAGATAGCAAATGAGTATTGCAGCAAGACGGTCTGTCCAGCCTGTCATGGAAAAAAGTTGAGGCCCGAGAGTCTTGCTGTGACTGTTGGGGGCAAGTCGATTGATGAGATCACATCTCTGACCATTGGACAGGCGCTGGAGCATTTTGAGAACATTCAACTGACCGAGCGAGAAGAGAAGATTGCAGAATTGATCCTCAAAGAGATAGTTGCTCGATTACGGTTCATCGTCTCAGTGGGCCTTGATTACTTGACTCTTGATCGGCTATCTATGACTCTCTCTGGTGGGGAGAGCCAGCGAATACGTCTGGCCACTCAGATTGGTTCCGCCCTGACCGGTGTGCTTTACTGTCTCGATGAACCGTCCATAGGTCTCCATCCGCGAGATATCAATCGGCTCATCAAGACGTTTTACAATCTACGGAGTCTTGGCAATACAGTTGTGGTGATCGAGCACGATAGAGATACGATTCTGGCTGCTGATCATATTATTGATCTTGGGCCAAACGCCGGAATCCATGGTGGTCGTGTTGTCGCTCAGGGGCCCCCTGCGGAAGTGCTGGCGCATCCAAAGTCCCTGACTGCACAATATCTTGCAGGAGACCGTCGTATCCCTATTCCCGAGACACGACGCACAGGAAACGGTCATGCGATAGTCATTCGTGGGGCCCGTCAGTTCAATCTCAAGAATATCGATGTTACAATCCCTCTAGGAAAAATGGTCTGCATAACTGGTGTTTCCGGAAGCGGGAAGAGCACACTTGTTCATGAGACCCTCTACAAGGCTCTCTCGCGCCTGATGAATCGTGCGAGTGTCCAGCCCGGTGCTCATGATGCTATTGAGGGTTGGGAAAATATTGATCGGCTCGTTCTGGTCGATCAGTCTCCTATTGGTCGGACTCCCCGTTCTAATCCGGCAACCTATACCAAGGTCTTTGATGAGATCAGAGGTCTCTTTGCAAAGACACCGGAGGCTCGGGCTCGTGGTTTCAGACCTGGACGATTCAGCTTCAATACACGTGATGGCCGCTGTGAGAAGTGTAAGGGGAGTGGTGTTCTCACGATCGAGATGCACTTCATGAGTGATGTCTTTATCACCTGTGATGTCTGTCAGGGCAAGCGATTTGATCGTGAGACCCTTGAGGTGACTTACAAGGGAAAGAACATCAACGAGGTCCTCAATATGACGATTGAGGAGGCACTTGGTTTCTTTAGTGACATTCCTCCGATCGCACACAAGCTCCAGACGCTTATGGATGTCGGACTTGGTTATCTCACACTAGGCCAACCCGCCACCACTCTGTCAGGGGGTGAGGCCCAGCGAATGAAGTTGGCCGCAGAATTGTCACGAAGGGCAACGGGTCGGACGCTCTATATTCTTGACGAGCCCACAACTGGTCTCTCCGCATCGGATGTTCATGTTCTTCTCAATGTTCTCAGTCGGTTGGTCGATGCGGGCAACACGATCATTGTTATCGAACACAATCTAGAGGTGATCAAGACTGCGGATCACATTATTGACTTGGGTCCTGAAGGTGGCGATGCCGGAGGTCGTGTAATTGCGACGGGGACGCCTGAGGAGGTTGCGCGCGTTCGTGGATCGTACACCGGCCGGTTTCTGAAGAGCGTCCTCCGAGGGAAGACTTGATTATCGAAGAGGTGCTAAGAATGCCCGTCATGTCTGATCTCACTCGTCTGGTCAAGGACCTGCCTGACTCTCCCGGCGTCTATCTCTGGAAGGACGAGGCAGGTGAGGTGATCTACGTTGGCAAGGCTAAGGCCCTGAAGAAAAGAGTGAGTTCATATCTCCGTGTTCGAGGTCTCGATAGAAAGACGTGGGAACTGATGCAACGCGCCCGAGACCTTGAGACCATCATTACCTCAACGGAGCGAGAAGCTCTCATAGTCGAGGCGGCGCTGATCCGAAAGTATCAGCCAAAGTACAACTTGGCATTGAAGGACGATCGCCGACATGCGTGGATTCGTGTTGGAGTGAATGATCCTATTCCTTCTGTTGTAGTCACCCGTGACTTTGAAAAAGACGGTGCAAGGTACTTCGGCCCGTACGGTTCCACTCGGCGTCTAGAACGCTTACTCGATGCGGTTCGGAGGTTCATTCCCGTGGCCACCTGCCGTGATCCTTCATCTCAGAAGAGAGAATGTATGGACTTTCACATTGGGCGTTGTTCAGGGCCGTGTAAAGGTCATATTGACGAGGCTGACTATCGAGCACTCATCACACAGATTATTCTTTTCTTGAGTGGGGATGAAGATAGCCTTGCAACAATGATCCGCGATGAGATGGACCGGGCAGCAGAGAATCTTGACTTTGAGCGCGCTGCTGCGCTGAGGGATCGACTTGATGATGTTCAGATGCTCATGAGAAAACAACGAGTCTTTGACACTGAGGGGATTGACAGGGATATTATTGGAATTGCGCGAACTGAAGAGGCTGCCCTTATTGAGGTCATGACGGTCCGTGGCGGAAGCCTGATCGGCTCTGACCATTTCTATTTCGAGGTCGGCTTGGAGATCAAAGATGTGGATGTGCTCACTACTTTTGTAGAACAATATTATTTCACACTGCCACAATTACCTGCTGAGATTCTCCTCCCCCTCCAAATTCCTGATCTCTCCATATTGGGCAAGTGGCTCTCTGAAAACACAGACCATTCTGTAAAGCTCTATGTTCCTCATGGAGATCGACTCAGTGGACTCATCAAGATGGCCAATCAAAATGCAGTCCGTTCCCTGCGCAAGATTCTCATCTTGGGTGAGAGTGAGGCGGAGGTTGTTGATGATGGTGTCAAGGAACTCCATGAGGTCTTGGGACTGAGTCGTGCGCCATTCCACATCGAGGGTTTTGATATCGCTAACATTCAGGGGACCGATCCTACAGGTTCGTGTGTTGTCTTTCGCAACGGTTCCCCTGACAACAAGAGCTATCGGATGTTCCGAGTTCGCAGCAAAGAGACTCCTGATGATTATGCGATGATGAATGAGGTGGTCTATCGACGATACAAGGGTGTCCTTCAAAGAGGTGAGTCCCTTCCCGATCTGATCGTCATTGATGGTGGTAAGGGTCAGCTCAACGCCGCCTTGGATGCACTAAAAAAAGTCGGGCTGGACTATGTTCCTGTTGTCTCGATTGCTAAGCGTGAAGAGATCCTCTTTACTCGAGACCGCCTTGACGGTATCTACTTGGAGATGAGTTCGCCTGCTCTTCGCCTTATCCAGCGTATCCGTGATGAGGCCCATAGGTTTGCACAACGATATTATCACAAACTTCGTGAACGACGACTCTCGGGGTCTATTCTTGAGAATGCCCCGGGCATTGGACCAAAACGCAGGACTGCATTGCTTCGAGCCTTCGGGAGCGTGGAACGTATTCGGCAGGCAAGTGTTGAAGAACTGTCCTCAGTCGATAGTATGACCGAACAGGCGGCGCGTGCCTTACATTCGTGGCTGGATGATCCACAACATTCCTAGAAGCATCGCGTGATTATTACAATATTTCTCGATCTGTCTGACTACTGTTGTATTGCTGCTTTTATGTCTTCGATCGAGTTGATTTTTCAGGAATTGCGTCACTACTTGACGCTGTTCGTAGAATGATTCGAATGTGTCTAAAACGATACGACAGAACGTTGATTGTTAATGATGAGTATCATGTTTCTCAAATATCCGTTCATTCTCTAACAGCGAGGACTTAAAGGAAAGGTCCATTATGTAGTTGCGGAGAGAACAATGCCTCTTGTGTTTGTTGGGATTAAAACACAACCGGATCAGTCAGAGACTGTGATGTCCACTCTGGTAAAAGATAGTCTTGTGCAAGAGATATACAAAGTATATGCGGGTCAATACGATATTGTCATGATCATAGATGTGCCAGACTTGGAAGCATATCACGCATTTGTTCAGGATGTGCTTGCAGTCCATACTGGGATCGCAGATTTTGAGTCATTCATTGCGGTGTAGAATTCTAGTGTTTTGCAATTGTATCCACATTCTCTTGGGTGAGCATCTTCTTTCGTGATCGCGGTCTGCTATACACAATATAGACCAGAAAGCCCACGATCGTCATAACTCCGCCAAGGTAAAGGGTCTCGATATGTAGACTTGGGACCAACAGAAGGCAAGTTATCACACCCAGAATTGGAATTATCGGATAGAATCTCGCCTTGAAGGTTCCCGGAACGCTTAGTCCTTTCTCACGTAGCATGATGACGGACGCATTGACTATTGCAAGGCCGATCAAATATCCAAAGTCAGACAGAGATGCAACAAGACTGACATTGCCACTGATTGCGAAGAAGCTCACTATGAACAGGGTCACAATCAATGCTGGGATTGGTGTCTTTAGGCGTTTATTGACGCTCTCAAGAATTGACGGGAAGTAATGATCTCTGCTCATCGAGTAGGCCACTCTTGCGGTGGCGAGAAACGTTGCATTGAGTGCAGCGTAGTTTGAGGCGGCCATTCCTGCGAGAGCAAAATAGAACGCCCCTGTTCCGAACATAAACCCATAGACATCAGCTATGGGCGTGAATGATCCTTGAACACTGGTGTAGTGTACTACTCCCACGATGACAAGTGCTGCGGCCATATAGACCACTGTTGCAATGACTAAAGTCAACAGAATGGCGCGTGGGATGTTTCTCGCAGGTTCTTTGATCTCCTCACTGGCTGTAGTGATCAGTTCGAATCCGACGAAACTGATGTAGATGAACGAGACCGCTCCCATGAACTCAAAGAGTCCCGCTCCCGGTTTGAAGAATGGAGCAAGGTTGGTGGGATTTACAAAAAAGAGGCCGAAGGCGATAAACGAAAAGAGGACGATCGATTGGAGGATATTTAGAACGCCGAGGACTCCTGAGACCCCTCTAATACTGATGACATTAGTGATGAACGTGATGATGATGATCACGACAGCAATCTGGCCAATGGTGGTTTCGGTTGCATTTGGGATAAATACTGCGAGGGTGTGTGCGACGGCAAGTGAATAGAGTCCACACGCCACAAGATTGCCGATGAAGAGAAACCATCCTGTCAAGAATGCTGGGAACCCTCCAAAGGTCCCCTGTGCAAAGGTGTAGCCACCACCCTGCTTGGGGATTGAGCAGGCAAGCTCAGCGTAATTAATTGCAGTAAAAACAGTCAGAAGCCCGGTCACAAGATATGCCAAGATGAGTGATGGACCGATCATCCCCGCAGCCGCACCGCTGATCACATAGATACCGCCACCCAGCATTGCCCCAAGACCTATGTTCGTAGCACCGATGAGGCCAAGGCGTCGTGCAAACTTCTCCTCACCCTCCTGGTCGCCAAACTTTTCGATCACATAGGTCACCACTTGCTCTTTGCAACCAACAGTACACGGGTTATTTCTGCATGGGCAATCCGTGTTGCTTTTGAAAGTTTTGTATTCGCCAGTCTTGCGCGAAAAATCCGTAATTGAATGATTTTACAAGTCCGGTCCCAAAATTCTGCGCGGTTCTTTCTTTTTGACAGATCTATGGTTGTGAATATTTCACGCAATACCGCATGTTGAGGCTCTGTGTGAAAAGTCAGTAACATAGTGGTTATGAAAAGTATGAACCTCATTTTATGTTCGGATTCAGAATTTTCGGGATTCACTCTGACTTGAACACTCTATGACTGTGGACTTTTCACACAGATTCGTATATTGAGAATGATTTAAATGGAATTCATACTGGGCCATCGGTGCCGGACATCGAGTCCGGAGGTAGAGTGACAGAAATGATCTGGAAAGTTGATGAGTCTCTCTGTACTGCCTGTGGCACATGTGCTGATGTGTGTCCAGTCGATCCCCCACTGTACGACATCCAGGAGAACGCAATCTATCTGGTTGACCGTGCAGATGAGTGTACCGAGTGTTACGCCTGCGTTGACTCGTGTCCCGAAGGTGCAATCTCGGAAGAGTAATGTAACATTGACCGGATGATCGTTTTTTCGTTCGTCCGGTAGCGTGACAGGATGAGGCTCCCTTGGGGGGCTGGCCCCTGTCAGCACCATCTGATTTTATTGTTCTATTTTACTCTATATGGTTCTCCAAATACGGAGTCGAAGAACTGGCGTAACGATTCATCATTGATGACCACACGGATATGTGCGGTCTCATCACTGGACGGGTCATAGCTCGCGCGTACAAGTTCGATTTTTGATTCATCATCAAGGGTGAGAAAGGTGTTCTCTTCATCTATCTCTTCATGCATCTTGAACTCCTGTTTAACAAGTTCCAGCTTTTCTTTGTAGACCACAGGGTCGACTCGGTAGTATAGCTTCAAGGATATCGCCTCTAAGGGATAAGTGCCCAATGATAAGTTATAAGTGAATCATCGATGATATGTGACTAGTCTAATCTAATATAGCGAGGAGACTACATTTGCAGAGAGTCCACCATCAAATTACAAGTCTGTTTCTGATCATGTTAATGATGTCAGGTGTGTTCACATTTGTGTTAGCACCAGCATCAGCCACAGATCTTCCGACGCAGAGTCTGGAGCCTGCGGCCTTCACATGGCAGACATTCAATAAGAATATGAACGTCACGACTTTTGCGAGTCCTGATGGGAGCAGAGATGCGCTCTGGCAGTTGTTGCAGAGTGCACGACAGAGTATCTACGTTGAAATCTATGGGATTAATAATCCATACATTCTTGATCTCATTCATGAGATTCATTCAGCCCGTCCTTCTCTTGTTATGAAATTCTTGATCGGCTGGAATTCCCTTGGATATCCGGATCCGAACAAGTACGTGGCAAATAACCTTACCCAACTTGGCTTTGAGGTCAAGTGGACGAACTCATCGGACTTTACCTATGCGCATCAAAAATTCTTCATCATTGACAACAAGACTACGGTCGTTCATGCTGGGAATTGGGCTAAGACTTCCTTCCCCGAGACCGGAAAGAAGGCCAATCGTGAGTGGAGCATTGCCATGACCGATCCTGATGTGACTGGATACTATCGTTCAGTCTTTGATTATGACTGGGGTCGTGGTAGGGCCTATAGTACTAGTGACGGAACTGGTTCGCCTCTAAGCTATAGCGAAGCGAGCAGTACCTATCCTCGACCTTTTGCTACACCCGGTCACTTCAGTGGCCCCATGAATGTTACCCCGATATTCAGTCCTGACACAAGTCTTCAGGGAATCCTCTACGTCATCAATAGTGCTCGTGTGACCCTTGACATCCAGATACCTTACTTTACAAATGTTGGTGATTCTGGAGAGGTCGATCAGATCATTGATGCAATTCTCGCCGCTAAGGCCAGAGGCGTCACTGTTCGTGTCATAACTGAGGAAGAGAAAGACTATCAGGAAGTTGCAGATCTTCTTCATGCGCACAACATACCAATCGTCTGGCAGGACACACGCTGGTTCACTGCGAACCATAACAAGGGTATCATTGCAGACGGTCGAATTGTGCTGATCAGCAGCATCAATTATTCTGAGGGTTCTATTACGAAGAACCGTGAGGCGGGAGTGATCATCGAGAATCAGGATGTTGCTCAATGGTACCAAGCGATCTATGACTTTGACTGGGGCATCGGTGATACTGATGTCCAAGATGATGTGAACCTGTATTGGGATCCCAACATTCCAAAGAGCACCTCGAAGATCAACATCACAGTCTTTGCGCATGCCCTCAACTCTTCTCCAGTCGATGATGTCGAGCTGGATCTGAAGATTGGCAATGGTGCATGGTCGAACTTCTCAATAGTCAATAATCTGACCGAGTCGGCAGAGAGCGATCCCGAGAATTACTTCTATACCCTTGACCCTCAGCCAGATGGAACAAACATCACAGTTGTTGCACGAATAAAGGTCGGCTCAACTTGGCATACTGGTGTACCCATGGTGATTCGTGTTCGTGATTCATTGGGTTCAGCCATAACAACGACAACAACGACAACGACAACAACAACTCTGACACCATTCCAGCAATTCATGATCCAATATGGCCCGATTGTCATTGCAGCAGTGGTAGCTATTGTTTTTGGAGGAGGTGTGATCGCCTACAAGAAGGGTGTTCTCACTTTCTCCAAGAAGCGCTCTCGTAGAAGAAGGAAACGATAATTTCAATGACAGGTGCCCACTTGGGCCCTGTCCTCTACTTATTTTATACTAGTCGTCTTCGGCCGCTGTTTCTTTTGCCATCTTTGCAAACTTGATGCAGCTCTCGTACTCTCGCATCTCGCCCTTACGCTTGTGGAGATCAGCCGCGATCGTGTAAGCTCTCGCCACCTCATCCCACTGTTGCAGAGCATCGAGGCACAACGCTAGCGCCTTCCAGATCTCGGGATTATTTGTATCATGTTTCAGAGCCTCATTAAATGCAGCAGCAGCCTCTTTGACCTTGAGCATGCTCTCTAGGGCACGACCTTTCTTTGTCCAAAGATCTCCTGAATTTGGCACCTTGCTGAGACCGTCTTCGGCTGCTTTTAGAGCATCGTCAAACGCACCTATCGTCAGATATGCTTCAGCCTTGTTCGAGTATGCCTGTGGGTCGTTAGGATTGATTGAGATTGCCCGGTCAAAATCTTGTACTGCTTGATCCTGTTCGCCGATCTTGATTCTGACAAGTCCCATCTCATTGAGTGCGGCTATGTTTTTGGGATCGGCCTCAAGGACTTCGAGATATTTTTTAATGGCCTTTTTGTTTTCTCCCTTCTGACGGAGCACTCGTGCCTCCATTAAAAGACGTTTTGCGTCGGGCATACCCTAATTTCCGATAGACTTGGTTTTAACATTATCTTGCCTCTATGATTTCAGGTTCTGCCAGATCCAGATTGTTGTCAGTCACAAGGATTTTAACGGGGCATTGTAAGCCTTGGATTGTAAATAGTTGACAACTGAATGAGGAATTATAATGCCCTTCGACGAGGACAATCCATTTGATGACGATACTGAGGTTGACGAGGATACCTTCTCCGCTACTGAAGATGATGATTTTGAACCTACTGCCTCACTAGAGGAACAGATCGCAGCGCCCTCTGCTCCGAGCAGGTTGCAGGAATTTATCAAAGATCCATGGCCCTCGGCCACGTTCGTGTTGATGATCATCGGTTTCATTATTGTCCTTGGCACACCAAATCCAATCTGGGCCCAATGGAACTGGATGCTGGTTGGGATGTATTTTCTCTGGATTCTCGTGATAGTGACGACTGTCATCAGTCTTGGGATCTGGAACACTCCCACAAAGTCCAAGATCCGTTATTCGGGTCTGATTACGTTGGCAGTAGCACTTGCCGCAGGTGCAGCCGGAACAATAGACACTCTACTCTTCGTTTCTGTTGGTGGCGGTCTTGTCAGTGGTCTTGAGGGGTCTCTTCTCACGGCCAGCACCATGATTGTTGTACTCATGCTTTACAGTCTCTGGCTTGTCCAACGTGTGGTTCAGGGTGAGCAGAATCTAGACGATGATGCTGAGTGATCTCTGTGCCAGAACAGAAATCAATAGACGAGCTAACTTCCATTGTCCGGAAGTTTGTAGAGGAGCGGAACTGGACCAAGTACCAGCGGCCGCTCCCTCTTGCGATCTCAGCCTCGATTGAGATGGGCGAGCTTCTCGAACTGTTTCAGTGGCTCTCTGAAGATGATATCCAGAAATATGTACATGACAGCAAGTACATTGAGGCACTCTCCGATGAGATCGCGGATGTCATGATCTATCTCATCAGATTGGCTGATGTCACCGGAATCGATCTGACCGAGGCGATTCTGTCAAAGATGAAAAAGAATCGAGCAAAGTATCCTGTGGACTCGTTCAGTGGCCGGATTCCCCATGGTCCTCCGAGTGAATGAGTCGTGTGTATAATTCTGGCCTCCGATCCTTGAGCAGGTCGTTACGATCCGTTAGTCTCTTATTATCTGCCTCTGCTGGATCAATATCCACCCATCGAATCCCGGTCTCCATCTCGTCCATTTGAACGAGGACTTCTCCTTTATTCGAAGTGATCTGAGACCGTCCGTTGAAGGAAAGGTCGCGCTCGCGGCCAATTCTGTTTGCGGTCGCGGTGAATATTCCATTCTCAATAGATCGTGTGATCATTGCGTTGTGGCAATATGGAAGTACGAGGTTAGCCGGATGCAGGATCACCTGTGCGCCTTTGAGCGCGAGTATTCTGGCCATCTCGGGGTAAATCCAGTCCCAACAGATCATTACACCAAATGTTGCGTCTTTGAACTTGAACACGGGTGGCTCTTGATTACCCGGTGAAAAGAACTCCTTTTCGCGATTAAAGAGATGTACCTTACGATAGGTCACAACATGTTTTCCATCAACAAATACCGGAGCCGAATTGTAGAGACCTCCACTGGTTCTCTCACAGATTCCTCCAACGACAGATCTGCCTCTTGACCATTTCTTGAGTAGTTGTGAGAACGGCCCCGTTGGAATAGTCTCCGCGGCGGCCTCGGTTTCCTCACGTGACTCAAACGCATAACCCGAGTTTGTTAATTCCGGTAATACGAGAACATCAACACGTTCCTCTTCTGCTGTTGCAAGTAAGCGTGCTGTCTGTTCAAGATTATGGGTGGCGTCGCCGATCACGGGGTGTGTCTGGGCTATTCCAAGTCGTATCAACTCGATCATACCTCAATTCTCTCTTGGGAACGGATAGGTAATCTCCATTTCGTGTGTGGCCTGATTATCTTGTTTTCGAATCGCTCACGGTGAAACACATATGCATAGTTAGGTTTGCTCTTGGGCTTTGCCGTCCATTTCTGATTGGTCATATATATGAACGGAAAAAAGTACACCCGAGGAATACCTGTGCATTTATTCCCCCACACCATACAGGATCTCGTCATGATCTACTGATCCGTGTTCACCTTCTCGGCCTTGGAATTCCAGTTTAAAGAATGGGTCATCAGAGTCCGCCTCTGACCTCATGAGATATTCGCGGATGATCTGACGCAGCATCTCCTTGATTGTTGTTCCCTTCTGCTTGGCGCGTTGCAGTAGGAGAGCATGCTCCTCACGAGAGATCTTTGTCTGTACAACCGTCATGTTGCATCATCTATGTAACATGTTGCATGTAGATATATACTGTTTTACACACACCATTAGGAAGAGTTTCCCTCAGCATCAAGTATGCTACAAGTGTACGATGAAAACTGTCGAGTTAGTAATTGTATTTCTGAAGATCGATGATAGAATGAAATTCATCTGATGAAAACTCGTTCCGATGGCCACGCCTTCAAAATATCTCCAAATGTTTTGTATCTCTTGTTGATTTTTACACCATGGCAATTGGAGGAAACTCCACATGCAAAAGGTGAGTTATCCGCAATGATCTGAAGAAAGACGGGCGTTATGCTATTGAATCACAACGCCCCTTGAGATATTATCGCCGCGCCTCCTCTCGTAGTCTTGCAGCAGAGAACTCGTCAACACGATCCTTTACTTCTTCCCGGGCTGCCTGATGTTTCTCAAGGAACTCCATCATCATCGGTGCGAGCATCTGTTTGCACTCGCCGCAGAGTATCTCGCCCCCACGGCACTTCCGTTCGATCTCAGCCAACTCTTTATCGTCAGGCATGAAGATGAATTTGTAGTACTGGAAGACCGAACATATGTCCGGGTTCGCTCCCAGCTCTCTCTGTTCCTTAGCAGAGGCACGACCCCCTGTGAATGCGTTCATGACCTTCTTCTTAGCCATCTTTGGTGTATCAGTAGTGAACACAGCCGACATGGGATCTGACGCTGACATCTTTCCGCCCTCTGCGAGACCGGGTACAAACTTGTTCTGAATCGAGGCTGGTTTGTAGTATCCGAGTTTCTCTGCAACATCTCTAGTGACACGCCAATAGGGATCTTGATCGATTGCACAGGGGATGAGGCATGGAGTCTTGACGCCATATATCTCCGAGTGGAGGAAGGCAGGTACTGCTTGGAGAGCTGTGTACCAGATGGCCCCAATGTTCATGCTGTTCTCAAAACCATAGACCGCCTTTGCAGTAGAGAAGGTCACCTTCTTTGCCACGCGGATGCCGATCTCATACATGAGGTCGATATGTTTGATGTCATCGATGATGTATGTGTCCTCTGGTTCAAATCCCAGCGCAAGCAGATCTATGATGTTGTCACGTGTGTACTTGTGGACATCCTCAATTGACATATTCTGATTGAACAGGAATTTCTCATCATTTGTCATCTGGAAATAGAGTCGGGTGTCAAACTTCTCCTGAAGCCATTTTGTGAACCGCCAAGGAATCAGATGGCCAATGTGTACATGACCACTGGGGCCTCTCCCCGTGTACAGGACGAACTTCTCACCTTTCTCATACTTGTCAAGAATCCAATCGAGATCTCTGTGTGCATAGACGAGATCGCGGTCGAGTAGCAGGTTTCTCTCACCTGCGATCTTGAATATCCGCTCTTTCAAGCTCTCACTGATTCGCTGAGTACCGAACTGCTCGATCAGTCGGTCGTAGTCTATCTTCCCCTTGACTTCCCAAGGGGTGACTACCATCTCTTCATCATTTGTCATTTTCTATTTTCTCCTTGGCGATTCACTCACTGGTGAGCGAATCACTTTCGACCCTTGATTGCACTAAATTAAGGATGTTGGTTGTCCAATCGAAATTGTATCATGTAGTTAGCCTAAAAAGGGCCAAGTGTGTTGTATTGTGAAGACACTGACTCATTAGGTGCATAGCATGAGAATCGACGATTATGAGTTCGAAGAGGAAAAGACCCTGAGGAATCTGGCAGAACTCCTTACGAGGATTGCTGAACAGGTCGCGCAAGGCTCAGAGTTGGAGCTCCCAATGCCAAGTCTCAGGGATGGTATCATCACTCTGCCTCTCGGCGAACCTGTGGAGACCGGAATTGAAGTTGCCTTCCGGAAAGAGTACATCCATCTCCGGATTGATCTGTCATGGACACGACCAACTACAGAGGTGAAGAAGGAATGAGTGAGCCTGATCTCACAAAAGATGAGATCCTCAAATATCTAGCAGAGATTGTCCAGATGCACCTGCAGATTAGTCGGGTGCTGAGCGAGAAACTCTGTAAGGACTGTGGTGGTAAAGTTATTGACTGGCATGAGAAACGAAAGACGATCATCTCTCATCTCAGGGATCTGATGTCCCCTTACGAGTTCTGTCAGAGGTTGCCACAGAATGAAGATGGTGTAGTGGCCCTCTCGATCATCTCGCATCTTCTCAAGATCCAGTATACTTTCGCACAAGTGAAGATCCTAATTGATATGGTCCGTGGTGAATCATTCCAGGAGGTCTATATGGACTCCCTGTCATCCATTGCCTCAAAAGTTCATGGGCAGTTCGAGGCGCTTGCTCGACTTATCGAATTTAGAATTGAAAAGTCAGAGGCTGCCGATAACGAGAGTGCTACTATTATCCGGTTGGAACGCGAGATCGATGAGGACAACATCATCATCTGCAGGCAGGTCTCTGTTGCAACGGGTGGGGATTCGCCTTTCATCTGTTACATGATGCGTAAAATTGTGAGCGAGCTTGAGCATATTTCTGACTATCTGAAAGAGATCGCTGAGATATTGACCGACTTTTGAGGTGGCATGTGTGGCACTTGATCTCTATCTGATTGCTCCTATTCTCATAGGCGGTGCACTCATTGCTAAGCTCTCAGAGAGATACAGGTTTCCCTATCCCATCCCCTTAATCATTGCAGGAGTCCTTATCGGTCAAGTCGTTCCTCTCAACGACCTGTCTACAGAGATCATCGGTCTTGACCTCATTGCGCAGCTCACTCTTGCTACAGTTCTGTTCTACGCAGGACTGACGATGAACATCCGTGAACTTCGCTTCTCACTTACTTCGGTCATGCTTCTTGCAACTCTAGGCGTCCTCGTTACTTCCATTGTTGCAGGATTCACTATTGCGATGTTCACCTCTCTTGGTGTTGTTGCTTTTCTGATCGGTGCCGTTCTCTCTCCGACAGATCCTGCCGCGTTGTTCTCCGTTCTTGAGAGCGGTGGAGTTCGTGTCAAACGTAAAGTGTTCTCGATTCTCGAAGGTGAGGCTGTCTTTAATGATGCAACGGCCGTTGTACTTGTTATTACCGTCTTTACTCCTATCATCATCCCCGCACTGTCTGTGCCATGGTTTGTTGTTGTTCAAGAGTTCTTCCTAAGTATGATCGTTGGAATTCTCATCGGTTTTGGTATAGCATATGTGATCGGCAGTATTATTGTTCGTACTGGCGAAGACACATCACTCTCAATACTCACTGCTGCTACTCCAATTCTTGCGTACGGTATTGGTGAACTATTTGCTCCACTGGGAATTCATCCGGGTGCTCTTGCGGCGGTCTTTGCTGGAATATTCATGGCCAATGCTCGACGAATGATGAAGATGGATCCTCTCCCGCAAAAATCCATGCGAGGTGCGATGAAGAATGTCTCATTTGCCTTTGAGATTGTCATCTTCATCCTACTGGGCGCCACTGTGGACATTCAGCATCTCTTTTTGAATCCCGATCTTGTCATGACCGGTCTCATAACAGCCGCACTTGTCATCTTGCTCGCTCGTCCAATTGCGGTGTTTCTTGTGACCGCCTACGACAAGGGGATGGGCTGGCGAGATCGTTTTCTTGTGAGTTGGGCTGGAGTCAAGGGTGTGGCGACTGCGGCTCTTGCGGCGATCAGTATTGCATCGATAACGCGCTATGCGGTTCCTGGTTTTGCAGAGATTGCACGGACCATCAACGGTATCGTCTTTATCGTCTTAATGGTGAGCCTGACTGTTCAGGGGATCACTACCCCGTTCCTTGCCTCGGCACTCGGTCTCACAGAAAAACAGGATGTCACTCTCGAAATAACCGCGCGACGTGATGCTACACGGCAGGCACTATTACACCTTGTTGATCTCTATACTGAAGGCAAGATCGACAATGCTCTCTATACGCGGCTGAAGGCTGAGTTGGAGGAAGAGATCTTTACGTTAGAGGACGACTTACGTAAGATCATCTCTGAGACCCGTGCTCGACTAAGAGAGCTTGAAGTCCGTGAGTCGCTCCTTACAGCAAAGTTGGATTATTATCGGAAGCAGTACGAGGCTGGCAAGATTGATGACTCCTCATATGAGACCTATCGCCGTGAGCTAGAGGCTGAGATCGAGGAGATACAGATGCGGATGCGTTCTCTCTCCCGCGGTATGACCACATAACTCAAAAAATTGTAGCGACTCGCATAAAATGCCACCGCAGAATGAATTATATATCCTCGCCGCGAGGTTGATTATGGAGAGTGCGCCGTGGACGATCCCTTGGATGAAATTGAAGATTTGCGTGAAGGCATCGATTCCTTCATTGACCGTTGGACTAAGATCCAGCGGGCCTCAGTAAAATCAATTCAAGCTCTAACAAACACTCTTGTTCAGATCGAGCATTTAGACGGCCCCTTGGGAAAACTTGAGGGGTTCCAGAAGATCCGTGACAACACGAAGGGCAAGCTCCTTGTCACCTTATTTGATCAGTTAGTCCCAGCACTTGAGTCCTCAATAAAGGAATTTACAAAGCTCATGAAGATGTTTGAAAATCTGCGATCAAAGGCCGCCCGTGTTCAAACATTTGTAGAGAGTCTTAGGGGAAATACCGAACCGATCACCAGTTGGTTGGGCGACGCTGACCCATCATCTATAAAGAAACTGTTACATTCTCGTTACGGCCGGAGTCGTACTGGTCAATCCCAGTATGATAGTGGCGATTCCGAGCGCCCGCTCATTGAAGACATCATCGGTTATCTCGAAGTCATCCTGATGAGCATTCAAGAAATTCTCAATATGTTCGAGGCGGAATTCCTTGTCAAGATCACAATATTCAAGGATCTTGAGGAGGGTGGTGTTGACATTGGTGTTGTGAGCAATTATCTCACCGTCTGGACTGCTCAGCCAAATATCATTCCTAGAACACTTGAAGACCTTCGAAAAGATCTTGATGAGCATCTTGATCTGCTTAGAGACGCCCTGATGAGCAAGGGTGATTTTGGTATTCTTGATGTGACCAAAAAGCTCCTTCCTTCCTGATCGGCCCACATCCGGTGGGCTTGCCTATTTGTTTGCCTATTTGTTTCGAGCAGGCAGTGGAGCATCTTCCATTCCTAGCGGTAATAGATCCGACCTTGTAATTATTCCTGTGAGTCTCCCTTTGTGTCGTACTAGTACTGCTTGAAATGCGTCAAAGAGCTGGAGTATGTCTTCGACACGTGTGTCCTCTTCGACAACTGGTGGACCTTGCGACTCCATTATTGCTTGTACTGACATCTCCTTGAGGTCTCGCATCAGGTTCTTTATGATGTCTTTCTCAGTCACCATTCCGACGATCTTGCCCACTCGTACGACGGGAAGTTGAGAGAATCCATGTTCGAGCATCAGTTTGACAACATGACTTGCTGATTCTCTGGCGTCCACAGTCACAGGGTTCCTGCTCATGACATCTGCGCACGTGACACCCCATGATTCGATGACCTCGAAGATCTTGTTGACAATCGAGACCTTTGGGTCAAGCGAGCCGCTCTCTAATCGTGCAATGTATGCTTGAGATACCCCGACCTTTTCTGCAAGCTCGGCCTGAGTGATTCCGAGTCGCCTTCTCATCTTCGCAATACTGTCGATCGGAATTTTCACAGTATATCACAACATATTACTGTCAGTAATAATGACACTTTAAAGTTATTCCTGTGGGTAATACCTATGACAAACCTTATAAGCCATCCATCGCCGCGACCTCTCTAGGAGTGATTAAAATGAATCTGGAAGTCACTTGCGGTGAGGGTCTCCCCGTCACCAAACGAAAAGTTGAGATTGTAGAGCGAAAAGGCCGAGGCCATCCAGATACGCTTTGTGACAAAGCGGCTGAAGAACTCTCCATTCGATTGAGTGAATACTACCTCGAGACCTTTGGACGTGTGCAACATCACAATGTAGACAAGGTGCTTCTTGTTGGTGGCCAGTCCAATGCTCGGTTCGGTGGCGGTGATGTCATTGAACCTATCTATCTCTTGCTGAGTGGCCGTGCCGTTGACGTTGTTGATCAAGATTATGAGCGTCAGGTACCCGTCGGTAAATTTGCTGTTGAACATACACGAGATTGGCTCAGTAAGGAGCTTCCTCATCTTGATGTGAACTCCGATGTGATCATCGATTACAAGATTCGTGCTGGCAGTACTGATCTTGTTGGAAACTTTGATGTCGGTGTTGATGTTCCCCGTGCTAATGACACAAGCTTTGGTGTCGCTTATGCACCACTGTCACCAACAGAGAAGCTTGTGCTTGAGTCCGAGGAGCTGCTTAACTCCGAAGCTATTAAGAAGAAGTGGCCCCAGATTGGTGAGGACATCAAGGTCATGGGTACGCGAGTTGGTGATCAGATCCACCTCCAAGTGGCAGCAGCCATTATCTCCACCGAGACCCATGATGCTGATGAGTATTCCAGTGTCATGCAGGCGATCAAAGACCTTCTTCTCGATCTCTCTACAAAGATAACTGACAAGCCGGTCGATGTTGCTGTTAATACGGCTGACAAACCTGATCAGGGACTCTTCTATCTTACAGTCACTGGTACATCAGCCGAGCATGGTGATGACGGACAGGTCGGTCGTGGCAATCGTGCAAACGGTCTCATTACTCCATACAGACCAATGACTCTTGAGGCAGCAGCCGGTAAGAACCCGGTCTCACACGTCGGTAAGACCTACAACGTTGCAGCCCGTGAGATTGTTGAGCGGATCGTTAATGAGAACCCCGACCTCGAACAGGTCTACTGTTATGTGGTCAGCCAAATTGGTGCACCCATTACCGAGCCTCAGGCCGTCAACGTGGAACTCTATGGCAGCTGTGATCTTAAGGCAGCACAGAAGTCCGTTGGCAGCATTGTCGAAGAGGTCATCGCCAAGTTGCCTGATGTCTGGAAGGGCTTTGTAAAGCGTGAATTCCAACTATGGTAAATGATACGAATCTAACGAGATGGTCTTTTTGACCACTCGTGACTTTTTTTCTTTATATTTCCCGCTTTAATAAAAATAAGAAGATGTCATGCCATCAAGGCCATGGCACCAATGTGACAAAGAATGGTGTGATGACAATTCCTACAAAGAGCCATAGGAATGCAAAGCCCATATACATGGACGCCATCTTGAAGATCCAGAAGGTGGCCTCCTGTGTCGCGCCTCTTAGATTCGAGACCGCCCGTGCAGTGATCACAAGACTAAGAATCAATAGAGGTAGCATGACTACCCAATGTAATCCCATGACCATTCCTGTGAGCACCACTACGACTGCACTAATCACAGCAGAGATTGTTATGACTACCATGGTCTCATGCTCCCCACGGACAACGGGCCACATGGGGACTCCTGCCTCCTTGTAGCCTGCAAGATTGTCTGGTAGTAGTGCAAGGGTTAGGATGTGCAGTGGAATCCATGAGATGACGAATAGGGCCATCATAATTCCGGTCAGATCTACCATGCCGATGACAGCAGTTCGACCCGCCAGGGCTGGCATCCCTCCTGCGATACCCCCAAAGAGAATAGAGGCTGGGGACTTGCGCTTGAGCCATACCGAGTAGACTACCACATCCAAGAAGAATCCAAGAAATACTATGATCATGGTGACCTGATTAATGAACAGTCCGCAGGTGATTACTCCGAGCGCCACTAGAATGATACCATGTATGAGTACTTTCCACGCGGCAATCTTCCCACTTGGAATCGGACGGTTCTGTGTGCGAATCATTACTGCATCGATGTCCCTGTCGATATACATGTTCAGTAGAGTGGATCCTGAGACTGCGAGAGTGAGCCCTACGATTAGCAGGAGTGCTTGGAGTAGGTTGATACCTACATTCCATGTGCTCATCAGATATGCGAAACCTGTTGTGTAGACAAGAAGCACAGTCTGTTTGCTCTTGATCAATTCTCCATAGAGGCCAAACATAGACGATTTGGTCGAGTCTTCTTTTGTTTTGGAGGGAGTTGAACTCTCTGACATCTCTTTGTCCCTACTTTGCGATTACGCCTTGTGATAAAAGATATTGCGTATGGACAGAGGTACTGACCTAATTCTTGTCAGTATTGTTCTGGCTCTCAGAGATTCCTTCTGTCCATCGCTATATCATACGGTCTTATTCTCTATCGTATCGGCCTCGAATGAGTTCCGATAGCATGTAGACACAGAAAAGTCCGATACCTGCTATGAGCAGAATGAGACCAATATCAATGCCAAATGATGCAATTGATCTCGGAATGCCCAGTTCCTGTTCGAACATGTATGCGTCAGCAAAGAAGAATGCAACTATGCTTGCAATGAGCAGAGTCCATCCAATAATCTGTCGTGCCACTCCCTTGATATTGAGATAATCGAATGCAAGTAGTAACGCTATCACTGCTGTCAATGTGGCTAGTACATGCCAGTGTCCAATCGCTATCGTCAATTCGATTGCAAAGTCAATCGTTCTAAAGTAATCAAGGTTGAACGCCAGATAAATCCCCGGAGCCGTGACAACTACATTCACCCACATGAACATGAAATAGAGCGCAAAACGTACAGGATCCTTAAAGACCGCAATGACCTTTCGTCCAAGTGATGCAGTGTCGTAATTCTCACCAAGGACTTTCTTCGATGTTTCGACCCATCCAAAGAACATCAGAATGAGTGCCGCCATGAGTGCGAAAGTTGCTCCTACATTGATGACTGTGTGGGCCTTCTCATAACCCACTGGTACTAGCCAAGCGCCTACTGAGATGATAATCGTCCCAGGGATAGTAAGGATCATTCCAAGCAGATACCATCGTCCCTTCTGTTCAGGGTTAGTCCACCTGAACACGATAAGCATGAGTGCAGTATCGATGAGCGCAAGCATGATGTGTAGGTGTCCAATGATCGCCCGCTCGAAGATATTATGTTCGAGTCTGAGAAGTTCCTCCGCCAAAAATGGTTCAACGCCGCTGCCGAAGTATGCACCTACAGAAGCGCCAAGTGTGGATGAAATAAGAATACAGAGTGCAGCTATTGCAAGATTCCATTGTGCAAGATTGATCCCTTTGATGTACGGTCCCTCTTCCTTTCGTTCGGGGAAGTTTTTGGTTGGCCAGACTCCTATCAAAAAGAGAACTCCGCTAAAGAAGACAAGTGTAAGTCCGACTATGAACAAGGCGTGTGTGACCATCTCTCCTGGAAGGATGTATGCAAAAATCAGTCCTGTGATAGTGGTCATCAAATATCCGGGAACAATGGTCCATTTGACCAAGTTCTCAAACTTTGGTCGCACATCACAGATATCCAGTGCAAATAATACGACTGCACCGAGGAATGTGATTGCCAATGAATGATACAGCATTATTGTTCGTGCTACAGTAGCCTCATGTGACGGATTCAAGTTAAAGGGAAGTATGTATCCGCCTAGCATATCTACAACTGGTTGTGACATTGTAGAAAGAAATGCTACAATAACAAATTCAAACACAATTGTTGCTGTGATCAAACCCTTGTAGGTCCCAAGCCATTTGATGAATGCCTGAAATCTACTATTGCTTGTCTGTTCTCCACTTTCTGACGACATGGTGATCACCATCCGAATGATTTTCTTCAGGTGAAGCCTCACTAAAAAGGAATCCGTGTCAATACGGTAAGCATGTTACCATTTGATAACCTACGAGGTGGAAATATACGATGTTGATGTATTTCATTAGAGCTTTTGTCCGTAACCATTTTTCTTGTGGCGATTCCTATGGCTTATCCTAAGTAGTGTTATCGTATAGCATGATTCATATGCTATGATGGTATGATAATAATGATGATGATGATGATGTTCTTGTGTACGTGTAACTGATCTAATGAATAATCATTTTGTAAGTGGCTTACGATGTAGTGATTTGCTGACCGAAAGACAATTCTTAAAACTCGAAATTTTTCTCCTCTTCTCTTACTAATTAGACGTTCAGAGTGTTGCCATATGGACGAACCGATGGAAACCTGCAGTGTTCTGCGCGCATTGAAGATTCTTGGGCGAAAATGGATCCCATGGATTCTCTGCGAACTGATGACTGGTGAGGAGTTGTATTTCACAGACCTATTGAATAGAGTGATCAATGTCACTGGCACCAAGATATCGGCTCGTGTGCTCTCGGAGTCATTGACCATTTTGGAGCAGGAGGGAATTGTCATTAGACTGGTAGAATCCGAGAGTATGCCTATTCGTGTGAAGTACCTGCTCACTCAGAAAGGCCGGGATCTTGATGTAGTCCTTGGTATTCTCAAGGGTTGGGGCATTAAGTGGGGCGATATTCAACAAAAGAAATGCAAGTCCTTTACATGTGTTCACAATGGTATTGCTACGATCAATGTTGACAAGGTTCGTCAGTTCCTTGAATTTGGGCCAGAATCCGAGGTGCCCATTGAAAATGACGCAGATGAAAAGGCAGGCTGAGGCAGTATTCTACTACCTCAGTCACTGCTTATTGCTATTGTGTGATGGTCTCATCATGGGGAATTTCTGTAGCTCTGCCGAGCTTGAGTAGATGTGTTGCATGAATGCGTTCAGAGAGTTTGATGGATCCTGCGAGTAGGACCGAAAAAAGTCCGCCGAAGAATTGCAGTGCTTCGAGACCATACTCGTAGACCCCGTCTATGACATGCGTCCAAGGAACTACAATTGGTTGCAGCATGAGCACTATTCCAATCGCAATGAGCATGTACATGACAATTGAAGAGGTGATGCCTGTGGTCACAGTGCTGGATGCTGTGAAGACAGCCTTGATGGTTGGTGCTTTAAATGGCAGTACGAGATAGATTAGAATGAATAGGTTGAGAAATGCTCTCAGCAGTGAGGGGCTAAACGGCATGCCATTTATCATTACGAGGATTGCTGGAATGAAGCCACTTAGTGCACCGACTAGGCTCACTAGCACCGCAGACGTGTAGAACCAAGCCTTACGACTTATTATTGCCCAGATTAATAGTATCCATGCTATGCCAACAGCCCATGTGAGTGCAGTTGTAATGATGAAGACTGGTTGAAGAGTATGCATGATGTATAGTTTACTAGTTGGATCAGTCGGTGGATCCAGTGTGGGGCAGGTACTTCCGTAACCGCTAACAATTCCTAAGACCGCAGCAATTGCTGACAGAACGCTTAGGTTTCTTACAATCTTGTCCATTGACTATCTCTCCAATTCTTGAGTTGAACTAAAGGTGAACCGTGAGTACACTATGTTCACCACAAATGTAGTAATTTTGTAGTCACCGTATCTTATCAATATCACAGTAATGTTTTAGTAACTATCAATAGTTTGAGATCATGGCCGAAAAACAATCGTTTATGTAGCATTGACTTGTTTACAAATCATCAATGCCCTGAATTTGTGTCTAAATTTTTAAGGCAAATCCGTGGTCATTGAGATGGAGAGACTGCCTCTTGCACACAGAAATTGAATTTAGAAATCTCCTCAATTGCAGCACTCTACATCAGAAGACTGATGATGTTGTATCTTTTGCAACTGGATTGATCAACGCTCGAAGCACGACGGAACCACTTATCCGTGGAGTCATCATTGATTTTCTCAAGGCTTATGATATCGAGATTTCATCCGTGATGGCACTTGTTAGTGCAGAGGCAATGGGTGTCTTACCTACTAGAGCACTAAATGTTGCATCGGCAGTCTTGTTTGTACGCACAGCCTCACTATTACACGATGTCATTAACGAGCCTGAATCTGTTAGTACTATTGGTGGCAGTAGAGGGCTTGACAAATTGCTGATTCTTGCTGGGGACTTGCTTTTAGCAGAGGCGACAAGGATCATGGCCGATCATGGTACACATCAGAGTATGGTTCATCTTGGAAACGGACTCATACAGCTCTTGAGGTTGAGTGCTCGATTATTGTCATTAAGTACATCCGATGATCTGATGGATCAACTAGAACACATCCTCAAGTCCCCCCAGTTTGGAGTCACTTCGTTTGTCGGGGAGGCTGCTATTGTTGGTGCCTTGCTCAACGAACAGAGAGCCATCAACATCGATATGTTACGCTCATTTGCAACCGCATTTGGGGGTGCCTTTCAACTAGTGCGCCAAGCCTCTAATCTTGAGTTGATGGTCAAGTCCTCGGCTCGTGATTTCCCTCTTGCTTTTCGTATTGGGGAACTCATCTATCCACTGGCTCATGCACTCGGATTCTGCTCTAGCGATGAAGTAGAAACCATGGTTTCAAGTCTGGTGCACGGAAATGTTAGGATGTTCTCTGAAATTGCTTTACGTCTTAATTTAATTGAGCGCACTCGTACTGAGGCGAACGAGTATCTCGATGAGGCCTCCTTCGTCTTACCTCAGGTCACGTTCAAGTTTCCTGAGATGGTCTATGAGTCGTTGAAATGTGTCTAGTGGTTTCACTAGCGTGTGTTGTAGATTGAATGACTGAAATGGTTGTGTCAGGGATGGTGGATCTTGAGGATGTTATCAATGAGTTACGTGGTTGCATCACCGTTGAAGGGGATCTCAATCCGTTACAACTTAAGGAGATATGCGACCGCAGTACCACAATTATTGATGAACAGAAATAATCTACTATTTCAGGTCAAGTATGTTGAATGAGCACCATTTTGGTACTACGCCATTAGAGGCCTGTGCAAATGGTGGATCATATTTCCGTTTCAGAACAATAATCGAGAACGCCAACTGTTGACCAAGAACCCCTTTTGACAAGGTGGTCTTGAATGTGCATCAAACTGGTTTTTGCAGAGACTTGTTCGTAAGATTGTTTAAAAGCATACATGTCTAAATTCTGCATAGGACAACCCACACCACCACGGGAATTTGGGTTGTGTAAATAATTAATTAAGGAGAAAACACGGCATGGGTAAAATCACTGACCCAATTGCAAAGCGGATTCGGAAAAAGGCAGCCAAGGACATTAAGGGTGGCTTTTTTGGTAAGATCACTCATTATATTCCTGGCTGGCATGGGTACCAAGAGAAAGAGGAGCGGCGCGCCGCAGATAAAGTCCTCAGAGAGTTTATTGCAGATCAACTCAGGTTGGTAAAGCAAGACCTCGAGAAGCTGCAGATGATGGCTGTCGATTATAATCTCACCAAGACGTGGGAGACCTTTGACAGGATGTTGAACCTGACCGACAAGATTGAATCGGCAATTCGCTACGCCGATTATGGTTATGCCGCATGGGGGTCCAAGGAAAAGATCAATGAAGACGCCCTTGATCGCATGTACGAATTCGATGCCACTATCATTGATGACATTGGCGAGATCAATGATGTCGCCGAAGAGTTCTTGGACAAGATGAACCAAGGACAATTTGATGAGGCCTGGAACTACACGTATCGCATGTGGACCATCATGCAGCGTCTTGAAGAGAAGTGGAAGCAGCGTGAGGGCTACATGAAAGGCTATCAAGATTGATCTCTGGTCAAGGTCTCGGAAGATCTCACTCTTCCTTGACCATTTCTGTTTTTTTATTCTGTTTCTGGACACTATTCCTTATAGGTCGTTTAACCAGTTGCAAGTTCCAGTATTGTTTCATACTATGCTTTTGTGCCACTCATGATCTATCCCACAGTTGTACCGCAATACTGGCAGGTGGCCATCTTTCCTGTGAGAATTGCTTGAGCCTCATTCTGATTGAACTTGCTACCACAGAGCGGGCAGAGCCAGATTCGGACCTCTCTCTCTGCTGTTGCGATCTCGTCTCCTCCCATCTCGTCAAGCATCTTCTCGACCCATGAGGCATAGGCCGCATGACCTAACTCGAGAAATAGTTTCTTTCCCTCTTGCAGATATGGGATTGCCTCACTGGCCTTTCCTTGGCCGCGTAGTGCTTTTCCAAGGCCAAATGCATTCCATGCCACGAACCACTTGTCTGATACGGATCTTGCATGGTGGAGGCCAAGTTCAAAATAGATTGCAGCCTTTCTGTAATTCATCTGGTGATTTGCAATCTCGCCGAGCCCCCAATTTGCAGCGGCCTCATAATAGGTTGCGTGAACTGTATGGGCCTCTTCAAGAAGCTCTTTGTAAAGCCGTTTTGCCTCTTGGAAATCATGCTGATTGAGGGTACAATCCGCCATGACTCGCAATGCCTCGGTGGCCTGTCCTTGCTGATCCTCTTTCAAAAACTTCTTCCGTGCCTTCAGGGCCTCTTTCATCCCTTTCTTGAACTCCCCTCTACCGTGGAGAGTCCTTGCTTCTTCAAGGTGCTCTTGTGAGGTTGGCATAATTACGCCTCCGCGTCTCAAAATTCAACTCATTGGGACGCCGTGAGTGGCTGAATATTATAGCAGTTTAAATATGCCGCTATTGAACAAATTGGTGGTCTCTTTGATGTCACGTAACGTTCTCTCTACAGATTTTGCGCACGAGATTGTTCCATCATATCTACGGGCTCTCCAGTACCTCAATTCCATGTATGATGTGTTGCTCTTGGGCGAACCGAGTTTCAGGACACGCACCCATCTCCTCTATCTCCATGATCGGCTGATGTGTTCGATCGTTCAGCTTATCCATGATGTGAACATTGGTCTGATTGATGTTGAACCTGTCTCACTTTTGCGAACCCTGCGCGCGGTGAATGGTCGAGATCTCTGGTTAATGCTGACCGATGCGAGTTCTAAGACTGAGAATCTCATCAGAGAAGTTCGTGCCATGCTCAATATCCTGACAAATCTTGTTGCTCCGCCCCCACGGGATGACTAATAGTAAGGCTATTATCTGCTCTATGTCATCCGCTGTTCGATCACAATGCGTGTAACGCTCTTAGGAACAGGCACATCTTATCCTGACCCTGACCGTGTACAGTCGGGTGTGCTCGTTGAGGCAGCAGGTCTTCCTCTTCTCTTCGATATCGGATCTGGGATTCTTCAAAGGCTGACCCAATTAGATCTACCACTGACATCCATCGAACACATCTTTCTCTCTCATTTTCATATTGACCACTGTTCGGATTTTTTGACCTTCTATCAGTCTATTTGGTTATCAGGGTTCGATAAGACACTTCATCTCTATGGCCCTCCTATGATCCGTGATTGGTTACGCGGTCTCTTTGATGTCGCCTTTCCTTACTTGCGTCATAAACTCAAAATGGAAGTCACGATCCTTGAAGAGAATCATGTGGTACATATAGGCCCCGTGACGGTGATCACATGTCCAACATTGCATGGGTCAATGGAGTCACGAGCGTTTCGCATCGAACATGATGGGTCCTCTGTAGTCTATACCTCCGATACGGCTCCTTGCCCCGAGGTGATAGATCTTGCGTGCGGTACCGACTTGTTGATTCATGAGTGTAACTGGCTTGACGGCGATCATCCATCCGGTGTACACACAAGCCCCTTACAATTAGCTGATGTGGTCGAGCGGATCGCACCCAAGGTGGTTATATTAACACATGTGCCGCCTGAGGTTGTTGAATCGGCTGAGCAGGTCCTCTCTATCGTGCAACGTCGGACTGACGCCAAGACACTCATGGGTACTGACCTTACCACCTTTGATGTTTGAACGTGTAAGTCGTGTGTCATATTTGCGAGGCTTAGAAATTTATTTAGTACTATTCTCCCGTGCAGATTGGCAAAACGGGTGATTTCCGAAAGTTAATTATTTTGTATATCTTGCTCTAATGATTGAATGATTTACTACCGAGCTTCACACAATCAACCATTTCGAATAGCAGTTCTGAAATCAATTATTGATATTTATCGCTTTTTTTTAACCAAATCGGCGATTATGTTTCGCAAAAAGATATAGGTGTTCATACTGACGCTCGCCTAATACTTGGAGGTCATTTTCTAATGATTCGAAAGCACGCAATACTCATGGTAAGTGTTACTTTATGCGTACTACTTTTGTTCGGTGGTTCTTCTTCCACGAAAAATGGAACGATTGCCCCTTCAAATCTGGTACACTCAGATAGGTCCGTCTTGGCGTATACGTCACATGGCCCAATTAATATTGTAAATGATAATTTCACAGCTGCTGGGTTCAGCGGTTCTGGGACCGAAGCTGATCCGTATGTACTTGATGATGTTAGTATAACAATGGCAACATATGCGAAAGCGATTCATATCGAGAATTCAACTTCGTATTTCATCATTCGGAACTCGCTGATTGATGGGTACGGTAAAAGCTCTCCGAATGCATATGGGCTGTATATGAAAAATGTTACACATGGTACAATAGAAAATTGTACGTTCATTGACCATTACTATGATCTCTATGCATCGAATGTGAACTTTACAGAAGTTCTTGATTCTGAGTTCACTGAATCTTGGTATGGTGTCAATACCGCCACAGTTGTCAATTTCACTATTAGCGATAGTGAGTTTAAGGATGTGGACCTTGATTTTATACGGATAGTCCCTACCTCCTCATTGAGTTATAATATTACAATTAGCGATAACGTAATGTCGCATGGTTCTCGATTTACTGTTGAAGGAGCGGTATACCTAGAATCATGTTATCGTGTGACCATCTTTAACAACACTATGTACAGTCTAAGTTCGGATGTGATTAAATTCGATCAATGTTATTATGTGACTATTCAAAATAATATTATCCACGAGATAAACGGCAATGCCATTAGGTTTTCTACTTCATCTCTATCGATAGTCATTGATAATAACACAATTCACTGTATTAATGAAAACGGTATGTATATTTATAATAGTCAAGTAACTATTACGAACAATAAGATCTATCTGGTCGCACAGAATGGGATTTGGTTACGCCGAACATCAAGCTCCACTGTTGTAGACAACACGATATTCAAGGCGTTTGATACGGGAATCATACTTAATGATTCATCTAGTAGTAATACTATCGTTAACAACGAAATCGGCTGGAATGGTCGAAACGCTTTTGATAACGGCTCTTCCAATTCGTGGGATGACGGGGTATTGATTGGAAATGCATGGAGTAACTACACGGGATCTGGAACAATGCCGATTCCCGGTGCAGCTGGTTCTATTGATAACCATCCTTCGACTTTTACAGACACGACTCCTCCAACGCTCAGCTCACCTGCGGATGTGACCTACGATGAAGGGGACACAGGTTATAACATCACGTGGACTTTTTCAGACGCGCATCCCTACAGATTGATCCTCTATGTTGATGGGGTCGAGAATGAGACCGAGTATTGGTGTTCAGACTCGGGTACGGTGTCGGTAGATGGGCTTCCTGCTGGAGATCATAACTACACAGCTGTGGCTCAAGATGCAGCTGGTAACAATGCAACTGATACTGTGTTTGTGCATGTTCGTGATATCACCAATCCTCAAATAGTGGGAGTTGGTACTATCCATATAGAAACGCCACAAATTTACTTTATCAACTGGAATGCTACCGATCTTCATCCTGACACGTATATTATATATAAAAACAATTCGTTTTATGTATCGGGAACTTGGGATAATCCGAATAATATTAGCGTTGGTCATAACACTTGGAATGTTGAATCTCTCAACTTCACCGTGTGGGTCAATGATACCTATGGGAACACTGCGACTTTCACCACTTGGCTCATCTGTGAAGATACCACAGATCCACTGGCGTATCATTCAGGTGGTGACAATTACGAGTATGGTACTACAGGACATAATATCAATTGGACTATCAATGAATACTTCAATAATACCTACACTATCTACCTCAACGGAACTCCTATTCAAAGTGGCCATTATAACAAAACATCAGAACATGACTCACGTTCTTATGTTGACATCAATGTAGATGGTCTTGGGCTAGGGGCATACAACTATACGCTCTACGTGACTGATCAAAACGGCCATAATGATACTGATGTTGTGATCTTTACAGTCAGCGACACGACCCCTCCAAGTATCTCACAACCAGCAGATATCACTTATGAGGTGGGGTCAACCGATAACATACTTACGTGGCAATGTTCGGATCTTTTACCTGATCATTATGTACTGTATCATAATGGCACCGTGATAAAGTCACTTGCGTGGGACGGTTCGGACATAAGTCACATTGTTGACGGGTTCATGGAGAACCGACAACAGAACTTCACCCTTGTGATCTATGACACCTCTGGTAATAGTGCCAAGGATACTGTTATGGTCACAGTGACTGATAATGAAGGGCCAACGCTTGACCATCCCGCAGATGTCACTTATGAGGCTGGCACAACGGGTCATGTCATCACTTGGCATCCGTCAGATGGCAATCCCAGCCGATACCAGATAATGCGTGGGAGTGATGTTATCAGAGAAGGTTCGTGGAACAGCAGTTCAGAAGTCATCTCAGTAAATGTGGATGGGCTGGATCTTGGTTCATACGATTTCCAACTGACCGTCTGGGATCGATCCGATCATACTACTGTGGATTATGTTCAGGTTACTGTTCAGGACACGACTCCCCCAATTGTTACTGGGCCGGATGACTTTTCATACACATTTGGTACCACTGGTCATTTCATCAATTGGACTATCGAAGAACTCTATCCGCATGCATGCTATGTGTATCGAAATGGAACTGTTGTAGGGAGTTACCTATGGGAGAATACGTCGGTACACTACTCTATTGATGGCTTAGCTATCGGTGTGTATAACTTTACAATTGCTTTCAGTGATGAGTCTGATAATGTTGGATATGACACAGTTTTCGTCACAGTCGTAGCTGAAAGTACAACGACGACAACGACCACAACGACGACAACGACCACAACGACGACAACGACCACAACGACGACAACGACCACAACGACGACTACACCAACAACGATCCAGGTACCTCCACCGGACATGACCATGATTCTTGTGGTAGTGGCTGGTGTAGCTGGTGTTATTGTTATCCTAGTTGTTGTATTCGTTATCCGACCTAAGAAGTCCGTATAGTATACATAAGATGTTAGAGGAGGTACGTCCTCCTCTCGTCTTCTCTCTTTTTTTGCGACCTATTTATAGATTTATTTCCGGATCTCCTTTGTCGCCATTTTCAAAATTCTGTTTCCTAGGTGGCGGACTGTTATCTCCGTTTTCGATCCGTAATTGCACCTGTACGATAGGTTTGTGTAGCACATTACTTGCTAACTAGTATGTTATTTTTATTATTTTGAACTGCAGTATCCACAGAGAATGGATGAGGTCACATCCACAGACATCACAATATTACTTATTAACATTGAATACTATATATTATACGTCAGGGCTTTGCCTCAGCGATCACATTTGCACTCAAGACAAAAACAACCCTCCCATAACCATCCCCGATTTCCTTGACTTTTACGTGCTGACTATGGCGGCCCTGTTTTTTCTTTTTTTTCCGGTTCGTTCATGAACATACCCCTAACATTGAGTAGACCGAAATCTGCTGTGAGGATGAGTAAGGGGCAGGCAAGGGTTAGTTTTTCAATGGAGGGAAGAATAAGATAGCTTCCTATGTGTACGAATGAGATTCCATTGATTGCTAATAAAATGAATGCGCCAATTGCGAGAACTACATTGTAATAGCTGGCTTTGCGTGCGAGAGATCTAGTGGAATGGGCGAGGATGAAATGAGCCATTCGAAGAGCATCAATGGTGAAGAAGAGCATAACGATGATGAGCATCTCGTAACCGAACATGTAGAAGATCGCATAGGAGATGATCATTGCGATGGCAATGTAGATGTAGGTGGACATCGGATTAAATGGGCGTTCTGCCTTCATTCCGGGAATGTCGAAACCTTCTGGTTCGCTTGAAAAAGTGGCCATTATGAATCACATACTCCTTGTGGTCGGTCTTAATAACTTGGGCTCTATCAGCAAAATGCGAAATACGTCAGAGCTATATCATGTGAATGTTTAAAACACAATAGGCGATAGAATGGGCAGACTCGATTATTAAGAGAGTGTAGATTCATGGCTGATGCTATAGAGTGGACAAATGCTGGCCCAGAGGAGATTGTCTGGCGCTATCCTGACAATCGGATCCGATGGGGGTCACAGCTTATCGTCATGGAGAACCAGGTTGCGATATTTTACAGAGATGGAAAGGCACTCGATACCTTTCTTGCTGGCCGTCATAAACTGACTACCAGTAGCATGCCCGGCCTTGTTGGCTGGCTACAAAAGAAGATTAAAGGCGATGTCTTTGAGGCCACCTGTATCTTTGTATCGCGAGGCCAGTTCCAAGGCAAGTTTGGAGGTAGAGGTCAGACAAGTGATCTTGCGCCACTGATGTTTCATGGTAACTTTTGGTTCCGTGTTAAGGAACCCAAGATCTTCGTGACAGAGGTCGTGGGTAATCAGAGAGCATTCACGACAAAGAAGATCAATGATTTCCTTCGTTCCTTCATGAACGAGCGAATTATCGACGAGTTCGCGCACTATGACCTACAAGCAGTCTTCACACAACTTGATGAGACCTCATTGAAGGTCAAGACCAAGGTGCGGATGAATTTTGAGCGCATTGGTCTAGAGCTTGTTGATCTGAAGTTCGAAGGTATTGACACCACCGAGAAATATCGTGAGCGCCTCTTCTGGCTGCGAACTGGTGGAGTTTCAGGGCAGCAGGTCGCTGGAATGGAAACAATGAAAGATGCCGCAGAATCACTTGGTCACAGTCCCGGTGCCGGATTCGGTGCAGGAATGGGCTTCATGGGTGCTATGGGCGGCATGATGGGTGGTGGACAACAAGGCGGTGGCGGCGGTGGTGCTGCACCCGCAGGTGCCAAGTTCTGTCCGAACTGTGGTACGAAGTTGTCACCAGGTGTCAAGTTCTGTCCGAACTGTGGTACGAAAATCGGGTAGGCTACACGCCTTCCCTTTCTTTTTATTTTCATATTCATTCTGGTTAGTGGATGTCTTATCGAATCCGAAAGGCATTAACGTTGCATTATTTCACTTCTGTTGAGTGGCACGAATGGAGTATGATTTGGAATTCCTAAAGGCGCACGGTCTGATGGTTCAAGAACATAAGGGATCTCTTGCTATCAGGGGCACCGAAGTAGAATTCCACTATGACCGTGCAAATCGACTGCTCTACTTTAACATGCCTCCGACGCTCACGCCTCAGGAAATAGTTGCAGTTGTGACCGACTCGATGCTTGTCGATTACATCTGGTTCTGGGGTGATCATCTTGAGGTGTTCCGCCTCATTGACAGGACCTGTTACATTTGCAAACACCGTGGCGAAGCTCTATTTGATGAGCACGAGCCGGGTGAATTCGACCATACTGGTCTAGAACGGCTCTTCAGTGATATGATCGGACTTCCTGACTTCACTGATCGGCTTCCATCTATACTTGACAGTCTTAGACCGCTTGAACGAGAGCGATCCGGTGTCATGCATGGACTTCTCTTCAGATTTTTTACTATTATATTTCTTATACAGATGGGTATGGTGACGGTCAAAGGTGCAGAAACGATACGCGACTTTGGAGAACGTCTACTATTATCTTCTGTAGGTCCTGACTTGGCAATTCCTCGGATTATCACGGGTGATGGCATGGGCCTTGTGGACTCAACTGTAGCCGGGGTCTCTCTCTCGCAGATTCTTGAGACTCTCTTCGGAGATCATGCGGATATCCCCCACACACTGCCGCCCTTTGCTGGATCTTATCTCGCCAATTTTATCAAAAATTATGCAATTGGGATGGATGATACCGATCAGTCCCGTTCTCTAACCCTGCAGTTTCTTGAATTCTTACATGAGTATCTCATCTCAACATCGGGGATCAATCGTCGCATTGGCTCATATTATACGCCTATGGGCATAGCCTACTATATTGCAAGTCAGGCAATTGCGTACTGGCTTGCTGCGACGACGGGGATTGACATCTACGAGCCGGATGATTTGTTGGAACTTGACGAGATCAGGCGAAAGGCTCTCCTCGCCAGAGTGGAGCGAATTCGTATTCTCGACCCTGCGGTTGGAGGTGGGGCTTTTCTTATGGCTGCTGCTCAAGTGTTGCTGAGATTGAGAAAGCTGCTTGGGGATCGGCGACCTGATGGTCACATTCGATCCGAGATAGTGAGGCACAACCTATACGGAGTCGATATACTCCCCTCTGCTGTTGAATGTGCCACATTACGGCTAAAGCTCTGGTCACTGGATACCGCCTCTTTTCTCACGAATGACCTCCCGACTCATTTGCATATCCGAGTAGGTAACAGTCTAGTTGGACGTACGCACTATTCACATGACGCATTGGATGTCCCATCCATCCCTAAGCGATTTGATTGGATCAAAGAATTCCCAGAAATATATGACCGAGAGGATCCGGGATTTGATATTATCATTGGTAATCCGCCCTACGGAAATATCACGTCGTATGATGAACGTGCCTACATTATACTGACCTATCCATGGTCTGTGAGTGGTGAACGTACAGGAACCTGGAATAGTGCCTCGCTCTTCCTTGTTCGTTCAAGGATGTTGTTGAATAGCAAAGGGCAGCTTGGTCTTCTTGTACCGAATAGTATTCTCCGGGTGCGACAGTTCGCCAAGACTCGTTCTTTCATTACGAGCCAGTTCTTCCCTCAGGAATTTGTTGATGAGGGGAGCCCCTTTGACGGAGTGACCCTTGAGACCGTGACGCTCTTTTTGAGCGTGAGCGATTCCCAGTCGTCGTATATTCGTGTTCTCTCTCGGCGTCCCGATCTACGACCGGCTCATGCCATACCACGCAGAGCGTCAAAGGACGACACGATTGTGGTCCTGTATCACGATGACATTCTCGATCTTGTTCTGGAACGGGGAACCAAAGGAGTCTTTCACGCATCACGAGGGAGAGATATTCCCCGCGAGCACTATGCTTTCTCCCCATCCGTTCGCTTTTCAATTCCTTATGCAGCAGTTGGACGCTGTGTGAGTCGATATACGTTCGTTGATTCGTTTATGAGATATTCCGATGATTGGTTTGAACAAGATCGTTTGATGCGCGCATCTTTTCACGAGTCGTTTCTTGTCGCAACCAAGAATTTACCCTATCCTCGGTGCACACTGAAGCCTATCGGAGTCCTTCATGGTGGGGGGCTAGTTCGTATCACGATTGATGATCCACACTTAGACCCACGAGCGGCTGCTGTGATCTTGAATTCCCGTTTTGTCAGGTATCTCTGTCTGCGGTACTTTACGAACTACTCGCAGTTGACCACCTGTCTTAACACTGGCATCCTTGAGGAGATTCCCGTGCCTCCTCTCTCTGTCCCTGATGTGTACCCTGTTCTCTTTGAGATTCTGCATGATGTTCATACTAGTAACAAGTATGATTCTGCTGCCATCGCTTCTGTTGAGATGTTGACAGATGCTCTTGTATACGAACTCTATCTTCTTGATTCGGATGAACTTCATACTACAGCAAGAGACTCTTTGCTAGATGCTGCGGGTCGTGATACTCAGACCCTGATTCCTAACTTGATCGGCGGCTCTCTCCGTCAGAGTATGTTGAGTGTGTTGGATGATCCGATAGTCCGTAGAGTAGAAACCTCTCCCCGGATGTCAAGGTCTCGTTGAAGTTGATGTTTATATAGTGCAGGCCTCCATGTGCAAACCGAATCGCGATGAACGAAGAATCACCAGAGCCACATGATGACTCTAAAGAGATGGCTGACGAACTCATAGATGCGGCGACCTCCGAAAGAGAATCTGTTGAAGACGATGGCCTTACCAAGCGTGAGCGGGAAATAGCGCGCCGGGTTGAAGAGGAGCGCAGGCAAAAAGGAAAGGCTGCACTCAAGCGTTTACAGGAGCGAAAGATGGGTGTTCTCAATTATAGGTGGCCCGCCATCATACTGGTAGGTGCTGGTATTCTCTCGATCTGGTCTGAATTCTTGGTCGTGATGATCCATCCTGCCGGAATCGGTTTTGACACATTCTTACAGGCCTATCTGGAGCATGGCTCGGTCTTCTTTGTCTTTCCAATCATTTCTGGCGTGTTTCTGTTTATGTGCGCATTCTGGGCGTATGAGGATCCCCGTGGTTCATTTGTGTCAATCATCCCTGCAATGATGATGGCAATGTCTGGGATGACGGTGTATTATCTGGTGTCTTTTGCATTGGCTGCGGATCCAAATGTCGGCGTGTCAGCAACAGGCGCACCCTTCACAATGATCCTTGCGGCTGTTCTATGTCTATTGGCAATTGTGATGCGAGAGCGGGAATGACTCATGGCTCAAGAAACTCATCTAGTCGCCCTTCTTCCTCTAACATCTCCATCCAATCAATATGCAGTCGCTCTTCTTTGCCATTGATAAATCCAAGGATCTTTGAAGCCGTGTCCTTCGGACTGAGCGATGTGGTATCGATCTCTATGACCGCATCCTCTCCGAAGGCATCTATTGCATCCATCTGACATACGCCGATGACCTCGGCCTCTACGTTCTCAGCGATCTTTGACTTGGTATAGTCTCGCTTCTCAAGACGGGTTCTCAGGGTCTCAGGGTGCGTTCGCAGTACAAAGACCCATTCGACTTCTCCATTTGGAACGAGATCTATGTAATGGCCCTCGATGATCATGCGGCCTCTCTTTTTGTCTAAGATGTCAATGAGCGCCGACACAAGACAATCTTCGTCGATGACTCCTGTGTTTCTCTTGAAGTCCATCTCACTGATGCATCCCTTCTCTCTTGCGAGGTCCCCCATGGAAATCACTTCAACTGAGAGGAGTGCTCCTACTATTTTTGCAACCTCAGTCTTTCCCGTGCCGGGTGAGCCGCCAATAATGATCGCTGTCAGATTTACAACCACCTTTTTTTACTGAATTTGCCGTTGGCAATATCACAATATGTTGATTCCGTCAACTCAAGGTTCTTTAGGCTAACGATACAGTACTCTTTTGAGGGGCCCCTTGATGTCAACAAATGCCAAAACCCATGAACGATTGCAGCATTCACTTGTACAAGATCTTATTGCTGTGTTTTTGAGTGCCTGTGCAGTCGTAATCTGGCCTATGAACAAGATCATCAGTCTGGTTCTCCTCATGGTCGTGCTATACATCATAGTTATAGCTGTTGGCAATCTCTTCTTTGATCGAATGCAGAGGGAGCCCACCTCGGTGGACCTCGATTCTCTACGGCAGATGCTTGCAGAGCGTAGTTTAGATCAACCGGGTGATATGGCACGATTCTCAATCCGTGCATCATCGATCTATGAAGCAGATACAAGCTCACTGAGCCTGCCAAGCGATGGTGCAGCAGCCGAAGTTCCAATGCCTCCCTCGATAGTTGTTGAGGACGAGTCGGTCACTGACGAAGATTTCTTCTCAGTTGGGATCCGGCATCTCCGTCATCTGGCAGACATAAGCCCCGAAGAGCTCTCGCAGTATCTTGATATTGACGAGTCGGAGGCGGAGGACCTGATCTATAGGGCCAACCTGCTCTATTACGGGGCCAATGTACAGAGTCTGATGGACCTCGCAATGATGACTCCGAAAGAGATCATCCTGAAAATAGAAAATGGGCCATGGAGTGACATTTACTCCTCCGATGACGATCTCTCGTATCTTGAGGAGATGGCTGACCGATGGATTCAGACTGCCAAAGTCGTGATGGCACGGTCTCTTACAGAGTTCTTTCGAGGCAGAAAGAATTTGTGAGTCTGACCTCTTGTCGTCCGTCCACACTCAGTAGATGAGATCATTTTGCAGCCAATTCAGGTGCAATTTATTATATTTTTCTGCTACTCACTCTGTCGTATTGGTAGAACGTTCTTCATCCTCGTTTTTTGACTCCTCTGGTCTTTTCTCAGGTGGAGCCGCTATTTGCTTCTTCTTGGTTGTTCCTCCAGCAAGTCCAGTAAGGCCAATGATCTCTCCACGTGTCATGTCCATTGGAATTGCAAAGACGATCGTGTTGCTTTGATCAAAGCTGATGTCTTCGAGGCTCGAGAGTGTTCTTAGATAGAGTGCCTTTGTGCTCATCTTCTTGACAGCCGCCTCCAAGTTCTCAGCAGCCCTCAGTTCTCCCTCGCTCTTGATAATGACTGCACGCCGCTCACGTTCAGCCTCCGCTTGTCTGGCAATCACTCTCTTCATGTCCTCAGGAATCTCGATATTTTGCAGATTGACACTGATAATATCGATGCCCCACTCGGCGGTCTCCTTATCGACTATCTCCTCAATGGCATTTGCAATCTCGTCTCTTTTTGCAAGTAGATCATCAAGCTCGACATTACCGATAACATCCCGCATGGTCGTCTGAGCATAGGAGATCACACTTGTCTTGATGTCCTGAATATTCATCAATGCATCTGCTGTTTTGACGACCTTCATAAAGACGACCGCATCTGCGACAAGACTGATGTTGTCTTTCGTCATGACCTCCTGACGGGACACATCAATAGTCTGGATTCGTCTATCAATTCTCAAAAATTTTTCAACGAATGGCCATTTGAAGAATATTCCCGCACCGACCAATCTCTTGTATCTGCCGAACCGTAAGATGATAGCCTCTTCCCATTGCTTGTTGATCGCAATGGTCAGTGGGATCATGAGTAGGAATACCAATGCTAGAATCCATACCACTGGCTCTGGCAAAAACGTGATCGGTAATTTCAATATTGGTATTGCTATAGTGAGAATAAATAATATTAGAAACGTCACAAAAGGTGCTGGCGAACCTGAATATTCGTATGTGTTATCGTGTTGTTCCTCTGTCCCCATTTCAAATCAACTGTCCGCAACCCTGTTCTTGGCACTTACATTACGAATAGTCTTTTGAATGTTTACTCGTAGTTTTTTTTTTTCAGGATAGCCATTTGTATGAACGAATGACGGTTTTGACTATTTGATCCGTTATACTCGATGGTTGACTAAACGGCCTCGGTAGAGCCTTTTCACGAGTAATCTGACCACAACAAACGCTAAAAAGAGGTGGAGTTCTGACGAGTCCAAGCTAATATCCAGAATGTGATGCTAATTGAGCGACTGGAGCATTCGGCACTTTGATCAAGATGACCTGAAGGCAGTCATGAGTATCAATCAGACCTGCCTACCAGAGAACTATCCCGACTCATTCTTTATGGGTCTCTATCAGCACGCACCACGAACATTCCTGGTGGCGGAGATTGATGGAAACATCGTGGGATACATCATGTGTCGCATTGAGCGAGGGGTTTCCAGCTTTGGAAGACTTCCTGTAAAGAAAGGGCATGTTGTTTCTATAGCGGTACGTCCTGAATATCGACATCAGGGAATTGGCACTGCTCTAGTGACTCGCGGTCTTGAGGGCATGATCGAATATGGTGCTTCAGAGGTCTTTCTTGAAGTTCGCAAGACCAATACTAATGCAATCTCAGTGTATGAGCGACTTGGGTTCACAGTCAAACGAGTACTGAGAGGATACTATCGAGATGGTGAAGATGCGTATTTAATGGTCAAGACGCTCAAAGTGTCTGATGAGGTCGATGCACATGCTTGGTGATAAGATCGAAGTCCCCCTGATTCCTAGATGTTCAGCCTGTATTATCCATAGCCTTATCCAACTCGTACCACTGCTGACCGATGACCCTCATGAGCAAATACGATACTTTGCTCATGCAATGTCTATACTTTCTGATGGGTTTGAAAAACGAACTCGTCCACATCCCCTCTCTGTGGCCATCTATACACAGCTCTATGAAATGGCTGGTGTGACCGACCCCTATGCTGAGATCAAACGTTCTGGTATCGAGGCAGCTCGTGATTTGATTCCTGAAGTGGATCGCATTGTGTCCCAGTATGAGGGGCTCTCTCGTCTTCGTGCAGCTCTAAGTGCTGCTATCACAGGAAATCTCATTGACTACACTACTGCAGCACACACGCCCAATCTTGACACTCTTCTCCAGGACTACTATGGGATCCTCAATGCTGGCTTCTCCCCTGATGATTCAGCCCTGATGTGGCAGGAGATCAAAGCGCACAAGGGTCATGCAGTCATTATCGCTGACAATGCGGGAGAGTCTTTCTTTGATATCCCCCTGATCCATCTTCTTCGTGATGAGGGTTGGCATGTCACATATGTCGTCAAAGGTGGGGCCATGGCTAATGATGTGACTCGTGAGGATATTCATGGTACAGAACTTGAAGAACTGGCACAGATTGCTGACACTGGTGCGAAAGCACATGGTGTACCTCTTAGTCTTGTCAGCCACGAATTTCTCTCCTTGGTAAGCGAGGCTGATCTCATGATCTCCAAGGGTCAGGCTAATGTTGAGACCCTTCCCGAAATTCAAGAACAACTTGGGGTCGCAGCATATTATGTGTTAAAAGGAAAATGCCCACACATCTCGCAAGCGCTTGGTGCAAATAGCGGTGAGAATATTGTGAGGCGTTGGCCCTCGAACAAGTAAACGTTCATTCGACAAAGCTTTTAAACATGCCAACAGGCGTTTCGGAGGTCAGAGTCCAAACTCAACCTTTAAATGCGGAAGATGGTGCGAAGTCCATGTACAGTTTTGTCGGACTTAGTCTGAAAAGATCTACTACGCGGAGGAAGTATCAATGAGTCAAACTCCAATTATTGTGCTGAGAGAAGACACCGAACGGACACGTGGTCGTGATGCACAGCGAAATAACATCATGGCTGCTGTTGTCATTGCAGAGGCTGTCAGATCAGCGCTTGGACCAAAGGGAATGGACAAGATGCTTGTCGATTCTTTTGGTGATGTTACCGTGAGCAATGATGGCGCAACCATCTTGAAAGAAATGGATGTCGCACATCCCGCAGCAAAGATGGTCATCGATGTATCGAAGACCGTCGATAGCGAGGTTGGCGATGGGACTACTACTGCCGCAGTTCTCACTGGAGAGCTGCTAAAGCAGGCCGAGACCTTGCTTGACCAGAAGATCCACCCAACCACGATCATCAGCGGTTACCGAAAGGCAGTCGATAAGGCAATGGAATATCTTGAGGAGATATCTGAACCAGTAGACCCGAGTTCTTCTGCTGCATTCAAGAAGACCCTCAAGGATGTTGCCAAGACAGCAATGTCGAGCAAATTCGTTTCCACATCAAAAGACGCTCTTGCTGATGTTGTTGTGGCTGCTATTCTTGCAGTCAACAAGGAGCGAAAGGAAGGCGAAGAGATCAATCTCTCTAACATTCCACGCCAGAAACAGGTTGGCATGAATACTTCTGAGACCGAGCTTATTCATGGCATTGTGCTTGACAAAGAGGTTGTCCATGCAGGAATGCCGAAGAAGGTCGAGGCGGCCAAAATAGCACTTCTAGAATGTCCACTTGAAATCATCAAGACCGAGTTTGATGCTAAGATCTCAATTACCGATCCTCTTGCCATGCAGCGCTTCCTTGATGAAGAGCAGAGCATGATCAAAGAGATGGTGGACAAGATTGTCGAGTCTGGAGCAAATGTTGTCATCTGCCAGAAAGGCATTGATGATGTAGCCCAGCATTATCTGGCTAAGAATGGTATTTTGGCAGTGCGCAGGATAAAGAAATCCGATATCGAGCGCATCCACAAGGCCACAGGTGCGACCATCGTGAGCAAGATCCAGAATTTGACAGCCGAGAGTCTTGGAAAGGCAAAGTCTGTCCAGCAGAAGCGTGTGGCTGATGATAAGATGCTCTTTATTGAGGGAACCCCCAAGAGCTCTGTTGTCACGCTACTCGTTCGTGGTGGTACAGATCATGTTGTTGATGAGGTTGATCGTGCAATCAATGATGCGATCTATGTAGTGAAAGATGTAGTTGAGCATCCTCAGATCCTCTATGGTGGAGGTGCTGCCGAGGCACACATTGCAGTGAAGCTTCGTGAGTATGCATCCTCGCTTGAGGGCCGTGAGCAATATGCTGTAAATGCATTTGCCGATGCTCTTGAGGCACTCCCTGCGACGCTTGCCGAGAATGCCGGACTCGATCCCATTGACATCATCGTTTCACTTAGGTCTGCCCACAGTGAAGGAAATGCCAGTTACGGTATTGATATTACCAAGGGTAAGGTGTCTGACATGAAGAGGGCCCGTGTTGTCGAGCCCACAGTCGTCAAACGGCAGGTCATAGCCTCTGCGGCTGAAGCATCACAGATGATTCTAAAAATCGATGATGTTATTAGCTCAAAGGCTCCGCCAATGCCCGGTGGCGGCCAGCCCGACCGTGACCTTGGTGACGAAGATTAAACAATTCAAACAACAGAATACGAGGGTATAGGAATGTCGAACAGCCCCGAAGAAAATGAGACCACAACGGAAGAAGAGATGGCACTTGAAGAGAAGGCCGCCATGTTGACCAATATCCCTGGTGTTGGGCCCCGGACCGCAGAAAAACTGGTGGCCGCAGGCTATGACACAATTGAGAAATTCGCATCAGCTCCTGCTGAAGAGATTGCGAGTGCAGTTACAGGCCTCAGTGTGTCCAAGGCCGAGATACTGGTCGCAGAGGCTGTTTCTCTCCTTGAGGCAGTGGCCTCCGGGGCTATAGATCTCACCCACAAGTCCAAGTCAAAACGGAAAGGCGCAGTAGAGCCGGAGCCTGAGAGGCATGAGTTGGAACCTATGGACGAGCTCGCGGCCGAAGAGGAAGTCACCTCTCTGACCACTGGCTTTGAACGCGAGAAGGAAGAGATGGGCATCACTATTGGTCCTAAATGGCTCACCCGATTTGAAAAGGCAAGGATCATTGGAGCCCGTGCCTTACAGATCGCTATGGGTGCACCCACTCTGATCGATATGGCCTCTGCACCTCCTGGCCTATTTGCACTTGCCGAGGCCGAGTTGCGTGCAGGTGTTCTTCCAATGACTGTGCGCCGCTCAAAACCGACTGGCGAATATACAGACATTCCTCTTGCTGTGTTGTTGAAAAATACGAGGCTGGACTAAGTTCCAGACCTCATTCTCCTATTTTTTCCTATTTGTTCCGTCAACACAATCTCTAAATGCCACTTCGTAGCAACTTCAGTCTCCATAGTTGGTGACTGATTATGCAAGAGTTGTTTCTCTCTCCTGATCTTATAATCCGAAGCGTTCTGGGTTTTGCTGTAGGTGCATTGATAGGTCTCGAGAGACAGAAACGTATGTCCGAGGGTGACGCCATTGGTGTGCGCTCCTTTGGTCTGCACAGTCTATTGGGTACTCTTGCTGCTTACACCTATACGGTCACCGGCAACGCAGTCGTACTGATCTATGCAATAGCAATCTCACTGGTCTTTGTCACAGCACAAATCGTCTACAAGATCTTTCGCACAATGCGTAAGGGTATGACCACTGCTATCGTCTTTGCGATCTCTTTCGTCTTGGGTACTCTCGTCGGGCTTGATGAACCACCGACTCCACCGCATCTCATTGGTCCACTTGCAGTACTCGCTATGACCGTTTCATTTCTTGTGTTTCTGGTCCTTGGGTTCAAGGAAGAATTGAGTGCAGTTGTTGCAGTGATTACCCGCGAAGAGATGATCAGTGCAGTCGAACTGGCAGTTCTAATACTCTTCCTCTGGCCACTTATGCCACAGTTTATTCAGATCGGTACAGTCAACTTTCCTATCTTTCAGACGTACTGGCTGATCGTACTCCTCTTGTCCATCAGTTTTGCGAACTATCTTCTCATTAAGAAATACAAACACAAGGGTCCATACTTCTTTGGGTTCTTTGGTGGGTTCGCTAATAGCGAGGCGACAGTGGCAAGTCTTACCGATTTTCATGTGAAGACCGAGCGTCAATTCACTGGTCGGGTTTCTCTGGGTGCGATCTTTGCCAATCTCGCAATGGTTCTACGAAATACTGTTATCATTATCTTGTTTGATCATTCCCTTGCAGTGATGCGCTATTATCTCATTCCCTTGGGGATTCTAGTTCTTGTGGGTGTGACTAGGATGTTCAGTGAACGTAATGAGGTCCGTGATGACGTCACACATGATATTGACATTCGACTTGTGTCCCCATTTGAATTTGGGGCCGCTTTCAGATTTGCTGCTGTCTTCACTGTAGTGTCGTTCATCTCAATCGCATTACAGAATGCATTTAGTGATGTAGGTATCCTTGTGGCTGCGCTCTTTGGAGGGTTTACATCTGCTGGTGCAGTCGTTGCCATCGCAGTGCCTGCCTACTCACATCATATCATCTCTCTTCAGACCGCAGTCTTTGCAGTGATCATCACAACAACTATCTCTGTGCTAAACAAGATCATCTACGTCTATACTGCCGATCACGAGGGGACCCTTGCTCGCCGTGTTGCAAAAGATTCACTTATCATGGCAGTTGGTGTGGTCGTGTATCTCTTGCTAATTGCAGCAAACGTCATTTCATTAGTATAGAGCGTATTTCACGCCCCTGCCTCATTGATGGTCTCCTGAGTGAACATTTGGTGTTCTCATAGAGGCCGCGACTGTTGAGAAACCTTAATCTATTAGCGTACGCTTATTTATCGTTGGTCTATTAAAAATAAAATCAGAGGCTTAGTAAATGGCATTTGAAATAAAGAATAATGTATTTTGGGTCGGAAAGATCGATTGGGAACTGCGTAAGTTCCATGGTGAAGAATACTCTGCGCATAGAGGTTCGACATATAATGCGTATCTCATCAAGGACGAACATAATGTCCTGATTGATACAGTATGGTCCCCCTTTGCTGAGGAATTTGTTGCGAATCTAGCAAAGACGATCCCTCTGAAAGATATTGACTTCATTGTTGCAAATCATGGCGAACCTGATCATAGTGGTGCTCTCCCATTGTTGATGGAGGCCATTCCTGACACCCCCATCTATTGTACACCGAACGCTGTCAAGTCGCTCAAGGGCTATTATCATAAGGACTGGGATTTTCATACGGTCAAGACAGGCGACAAGCTCGATCTCGGCTCACGTGAATTGGTCTTTGTGAGTGCTCCTATGCTCCATTGGCCGGACAGTATGTTCTCCTACCTCACTGGTGATAACATTCTCTTTCCCAATGATGCCTTCGGACAGCACTTTGCATCAGAACTCTTGTACAACGATTTGGTGGATCAGAATGAGTTGTATCAGGAATGCATCAAATATTATGCTAATATCTTGACACCGTTCAGCAGGTCAGTGGTCCGAAAGATCGAAGAAGTCTTGGGTCTCGGATTGCCAGTGGACATGATCTGTCCAAGTCACGGCGTACTCTGGCGTGATGATCCCCTTCAGATCGTGCACAAATATCTTGAATGGGCAAAGGACTACCAAGAGAACCAGATCACGATCCTGTATGATACAATGTGGAATAGCACTCGGAAGATGGCTGAGGCCATTGCCAAAGGAATTGGCATGGCTGACAAAGATGTGGTCGTGAAGCTCTACAATATAGCTCGTGGCGACAAGAATGATATCATTACTGAAGTGTTCAAGTCTAAAGCGATTCTTGTGGGATCACCTACTATCAATCGGGGTATTCTCTCTTCGACCTCAGGTATTCTTGAAGAGATCCGTGGTCTTGGCTTCAAGGGGAAGAAAGCAGCCGCCTTTGGTTCCTATGGCTGGTCCGCTGAGAGCCCTAAGATGATCACCAAACTACTTGAAGAGGCAGGCTTTGAAATTGTCAGTGAGGGCCTTGGCGCATTATGGAATCCAAATGAGGAGGCAATCGCAGACTGCATCGAGTTCGGAAAGAAATTTGTTGCTGGACTCTAAAAATCAGTTCCTCCTCTTGAGATGTGATCGACATCGATTCTATTGAATGGCGGGGACTCGGCCACCGAGGAAAAATCTCACGCCATTCAATTATTTTCTTTTAGCATTCTGTTTCCCCACATCTGTATACGAAACAGAAACGTGCTACAAGTGTTTTTGTCCGGTTCATCGAGCACGTCTATATTTTCTCTAGCACATTCTTTTGTAACGCAAGATTTAAAGTGTGATTCCTTGCAGGGTCAATTGGTGACAGATAATGGTTGGTGGATTTGTTCATCTCCCTCAATAATTCTTTGAACAATCATGAGTATCTGTCCCAGAACTCCGATGGAGGTTCTAATTTTGAATGAACTAAGAACAGTACGTGGTATGCGGGATCTCATGGGTCCGGAAATACGTGTTCGTGACTACCTTGTGGAGACTGCCACGGAAGTCTTCAGACAGTTTGGATACGAACCACTAGACTCTCCAGTCATGGAGCTCTGGGCGACTCTATCCGCAAAAGGTGGTGAAGAAGTAGAAGCTGAGACCTTCAAGTTCACTGATAAGGGTGAACGTGAGGTGGGCCTGCGATTCGATCTCACGGTTCCTCTTGCGCGAATTGTGGCCTCGCGCCCTGACCTCTCACTTCCTTTCAAGAGATATGCGATTGGAAAGGCGTGGCGATATGACCGGCCTCAAGCCGGCAGGTATCGTGAGTTCATGCAGGCTGATGTTGACATCATAGGATCTCCAAGTCCTGCTGCTGACGCGGAAGTGGTCATGGTCGCTCTTGAGGCTTTGCGGCGACTATTGGGAAAAGAGTACGTCGTCCGCATCAACAGTCGTAAGGTGTTGCGTGGAATGACAGAGAAGGCGGAGGTGCCAGATAGCCTTGCCTTCGAATGCTTCCGTGCAATTGACAAATTGGACAAGATCGGTCTGGAAGGCGTGACTGAGGAGCTACATGAGCGAGGTATAAGTTCCGATCAGATAGAATTTCTTGTAGATGCCATTGGGATCAATGGTACTGGCAGAGACATACTTGAAGAATTCCGTGAGCTATTGGTTGGCTCCGAGGTTGGAATTGAGGGAGTTAATGAGCTCGACCTGATGGCGGAGATCTTTGAGGAGGCACATGTTGCGGGTTTTATAGAATTTGACATGTCCCTTGCGCGAGGCCTTGACTACTATACGGGTCCTGTCTTTGAGGGTCGGTACCTTGGGAAACCTAATGTCGGCTCCATTCTTGGTGGTGGCAGGTACGACCATCTCATTGAGAGGTTCGGTGGCCCGCCGACTCCTGCGACCGGGATCTCGCTTGGAATCAGTAGACTGATTGATGTTTTACTCGCACGTGGTATGGGTGAGACCCTGCTACCAAAACTCGATGTCTTCATTGCCCCGATAAAACAACCGATGTTGAGATACGCTATGCGTTTTCAGAAGGAGCTCATAGAGGCCGGGTTCACATGTGAAGTTGATCTCATGGGACGTTCTCTCAAGAAACAGCTTGAACGAGCAGATGCAAAGCAGGCTCGGCTGGTCATTATCGTGGGAGCACGTGATATTGAGAAGCGTGAGGTCAGTCTTCGAGACATGATGACCAAAGAGACCACGCAGGTTTCTCTCGACAACTTGGTCAAGATGGTACGTTCACATCTCTCTGAGTGAGATCGTGTTCTATTGAGGATGGTCGTTTTCTGTTCCATCCTCTCTCATCTTCTTCTTTGACAATGTTTTTCTCTTGCCACGTGATAGTATTCTTTGGGCGATAGTGATGGTTAGAATGCCAGTTGTTGCAGGTTCATTTTATGAAGGCGAACGTGATCTCTTGCTCCAGAGGCTTGAGGCTTGTTTCAAAGGGCCCGAGGGGCCTGGTGCGCTTCCCACTGGGGATATCGGTTCAGCGCGTCAGATCAAGGCGCTGATATGTCCACATGCGGGATATGTCTACTCGGGATCTGCGGCAGCACACAGCTATCTCAGGCTCTTTGAAGACGGACAACCCGAGGGGATCGTGATCCTGGGGCCGAATCATACAGGACTGGGCGCACCCGTTGCGGTTTCAACCGATGATTGGGAGACGCCACTCGGTGTACTTAGCAATGATAGAGCGCTGGCGAACATGATCGTGAATTCTAACAAATATGCGATAGTTGATACGGTCGCTCATGGTGGCGAGCACTCGATCGAGGTTCAGTTACCTTTTCTCCAGTACATCTTTGGAAATGCTATCTCAATTGTCCCCATCTCTCTGATGACTCGTGATTGGGTCGTACTAGAATCTCTGGGCAAGACCCTTGCGCGTCTTGCAGAGGACATGGATATCCTTGTCATTGCCAGTTCCGACTTCACGCATTTTGAGAGTGCAAGTACGGCCCGTATGAAAGACTATCAGGCATTGGAGTACTTGGAGAATCTCGACCCTCATGGGTTTCTAGATTTCGTGAATGGGCACCGACTTAGTATCTGTGGTGCAAGTCCCATAACCGCGGCCCTTGTATTTGCTAATGAAGTTGGGGCGGTCCAATTCAATCTGCTCAAGTATACACATTCAGGGATTGTCACAGGGTCGGATGATAATGTTGTTGCCTACGTGGCAGCCGAGTTTGTCTGATGTAGATCTTACAGTGAAGTGTTAAGCGCATCCGGTTCTTCATCAGCAGCGGTCTCATCAGATATGATGATCCCTCCCGGTAGACCCACTGCTGCAACACCCACCCCCGCCAGTGTTACTACGATCGCCAACAAGAGGCTGGATATGCTATCCCCACTACTATCATACATGATCCCACTCAACAGTGGACTGATGGCGTAGGCTCCGTTGCTTACTGCTCCAAAAGTGCCCATGACTACTCCATACGCACTCTCATCAGTGAGGTCTCCTATGAGTGCTTGGATCGTCGGGCCACGCATCGACATGCCGACTGCTAATACAATTCCCGCGAACATGAATCCCATGATATCCCCTGAGATCATGAACATGTACAACGAGACCGCACCAATGAGACCACCACTGACGATGAGCCACTTTCGCCCATGATGATCCGAGAGATATCCAAAACCCACGTTGCCAATGACAGTGAAGACTCCGATGAGACCAAAGAAGACACCGATCTCCAATGGCGAGACATGAAATCGCACAACCGCATCAAGAAGGAATGCCACCTCAAGGATGCCCATTGCAAACATATTTGCGAACATAGCCATACCCAATGCCGTATATGACTTCACATGCCTTGAGAAGACGTCTCTCAAAGGAATCTCCGGTTGCTTTTCATGCTCTTCTGAAAACTTGTATGCTGGCTCTACTAATAGTGCCATCACTGCCACAAATGTTGCTAGAGTGGCAATGGCCGCAATCACGAATGGCAGGCGTATTCCAAGGAACTGGGCGAGTGCGCCTCCGATCATCGGGCCAATGATGAATCCCACCATGTTCCCCATGCTCAGGTATCCCATGGCGGTCCCGCGATTTTCTGGAGATGTGACATCCGATACGAATGCGTTTGCCGCAGGAAAGAATCCGGCTGAGACTCCACCCTCAAGAGCCCTCGCAAGGATCATGATGAAAATATCTTCAGCCATGGCATAGATGACATTCGCAATGGCAAAACCGATCAGCGAGGCGAGAAGCACGGGTTTTCTTCCAGTCTTGTCCGAGAGTCGGCCAAGTGGTCCCGCAAATATAATTCTAGTGATCGCAAATGATGCGGCAAGGACTCCGAGTTCCGTTGCACCAACTCCGAGTGAAACAATATAGTACGGAAAGATCGGCATCACGATCCCAAATCCAACTTGAAGAAGTGCCAATGAGAACGCCAGCATCCATACCTGATACATCCCTGTACTATGGTCAGACTCAGTTGTCGTGGCCAATTCTAGTTGGTCCGGTTCTGGATATTGCTCGGAGTCTGATGGAAAACTCATTACTTCATTCGCCTTCGAGCTTGATAGGCACTCTGCTTTTCAACATATGCGCATCGGCATTATCTTTAATGTACTACTCCGTGGCTCATGGCTCAGATCTTGTGACGTTCTTTTTACTTCTGGATCACGACTCGGCTTACTCCACGGATGCCAGTCAAGGCGTTGATGATGCCTCCTGACAATTCCTCCTGTGTGATGACCTTCAGGCAGGGTTCAGGATACACTCCAGCATCCTCCGCAATGACTTGACGGATCGAGATTCCATAGCCAGCAATCGTGGTTGTGACTTCCGAGAGGATTCCCGAGTTTTCCGGGTCTTTTACAAAGATCACAACAATCCCAAAACCAAAGAGATGTGCTACTCGTTCAAGTGAAGGACCAGCAGGTCTCAAGTTTGCAAAGAATGGTTGCAGTTCTGGGTCATTGATGATGATTTCAGTAGTCGCCCTTACAGTCCTTCGATCGATCCGAAACGCATCTCCCAAGGACTTGAGAGGGATTCGGATGTCCCCACATCGAACATCACCTATTCCCGCCACTCGAAATCCATGACGAATGATTGCTTGTGCTACACGCAATCGTTGGGGCGAGTCATGAAATCTCTTGGCAAGAAGTTGCCACATATAATCACAGACCTTTTTTAATATATTTTGGGGGCATTTATCACATGGCAATACTCCGTTATATTATGTACGGATTTGGGCAACATTGTTCATTTTCGCTCCCTCGAACCTGAGTGGAGATCGACGGAGTAGCGCAACCGTTATTGGATTCTCTTCTCATAGAGAACCTCGTCAATGTAATCGTGTGGCATTTTGAAATGTTTCTCTCTGATACCTACGAGTCGATATCCAACTGATTCGTAGAGATGTCGTGCCACTTCGTTATCCGCAAAAGTGCTGAGGACAATTTTCTCAAAGCCATTTTCACGAGCTACGTCGTCCGCGGCTATCATCAGCGATTTTCCAACGCCGATCCCCCGTAGCCCTTTGATCACAATGATTCCCAGTCGTGCAACGTGCTTAGATGCTTCCCACTCTTCCGGCTGAAGGCTCAAGTGTCCTGCATATTTATAGTCGATCTCCGCAACAAGAAGTGCCTCGGTCGTTCTACGTGTCCGGTGTATCCACGATATCCAATCTGAGACAGTCCCATTTGGATGAAGTGTTGGTAGCCATCTCTGTTCGCTCACGACTTCTCGAAACCCTTTGTGAAGTGTTTGTGCATCTTCAGGAAAGGCGTGGCGCACTATGATGTGTCTATTGTCCGTACTTGTAAACTCCCAATTTTTCAATGGCAGGACCCGGCCAATGCGACGAGCTGCATAGAAAAAGGATTGTGGTGTGGCAGTTTCCTTTTTGACGAAGTCAGTTGGTCGTCTAATCAATTCCGGAAACTATGTATCCTCTTGCTGCTCTTAACAGATCTGAGATGTCCGTGAAAACGCGCTCAGTCCCACGAACTACGACTTGCAAAGTCCCTATATTTATGGTAATGATCACACTGCTGAGCATTATGGTCATTATGATTATCATTATCTGATCATGCATGAACATCATATCACCGCCTAACCAGAAGTCCAATGGATTTGTATATGTCTGGATTATTACTCCCTCTAGCCATGAGAGAATGAGAAAATTATGCTTGGCCGTAGCAGCGTACGTGATCAGCCGCTCTTTCTTTTCTGTTGAGATTTCATACCTTTGTGACAGGAATGGAATGAGTTCGCTCTCATACCAGTTTCTTCCCGGAAACCGCGAGTACAAGAAGCCTCCTATGCAGAGTGTGACAGCCAATGGAAGACCGTAAATGCCAAAGATAATTGAATCAGTTAGTATTTGACTTGTCACGATAATCGCAGCAAGGGCAAAATGTATGTTACGCACTATCTTATTTCGGGGATCAGGTTTTGGCTCCGGTGGTCCGAAACCTTCTTCTTGTGATCTCCCTTCATACCACTTGTCCAATAATATCGCCGTACAAGATTTTTGATAAAACATGGACTGATTACTTTTACACTTTTGCGTCATTCTGGTACGTTCCCTGCATTTGCGCTAGCTTTAAAAATGCCCCACAAGTTGAGCGTTCAATCGCCCGACTACATGCTATTGGGTATCAGGAAGGCGTAAGAATGAGGAAAACGAGTCTGCTTACACTCCTAATCGTATCGGTGATGATCATCAGTGCATTCCATGTACAAACTTCGAATGTTGGTCTGTCCGCCAACCAAACTACGTTGGACAGCCCGACCTCAGTGAATACCTTTGCTGGGTACGATTCGGAAAACATCACGATAACACTACTATCTCCTGCAAACCAGTCTCAAATTGTTGGAACAATTAATGTGACTCTGAATATCACATCGGTCAATGGTCCTCTCAATCTTACTCTCTTCATAGAGAATGAGATCTACCCGTCTTATAATCAGACTCTGATCAGTCCTGGAGTTCAGAATGTCACGATTGATACGACCACACTTGCAGAGGGCAACCTGAATTTCACATTTTATTTCGAGAATGCTTCATTTTCGGCACCTGAGCGAGAAACCTATCATCTCGTGTTCCTCGTCAATAATCATGGCGCCCCACACGTAATCATTGTGGCACCTGATAGTGATGGTACCTTCACGGGCATGGACAATCTCACACTCAATATCACGTCGGATTATTTACAGGTGTATCTTAACATCACTGTCAATGGTGAGATCACCCCTGAGTATAATCAGACCTTAGTTCCTGTAGGACTTGCAAATTATACTATCAACGGAAGCCGATATGAGAATGGTGATAATACTGTTGAAGTCACAGTGTGGACTGAGGAGGGACTCTCTGCTACAGCCTCGCGTGTACTCTACTTCCTTGATTACATTCGATTCACAATTGCAGGCTACACTCAATACAGCGAAGTGTCTGGTGTCATCAATATGACATTAAAGGTGTTCACACTTTATGACACGTTCAAGATGTCCGTGTTTGAAGAAAGCACTGGTACAACTATTGTGAACAACATTACTGTTAACAAGGATTCTCCTATTCTGTCAATTGACACAACCGATCTCTCTGAGGGCAATCATAATATCACCTTTATTGCCTATGATGGATTTGGTCACAGCTGGAGAACCTACCTTCTCTTGGTGGTCAATAATCATGGGGCTCCGACAGTAGCAGTTGTTTCTCCGAAAGAGGACATTGTTGTTGGCACAGTGACCTTCTCTGTAGAGATCAAATCAACATGGGATACCGTGACGGTGAACGTCTATGTTGATGATGAGCTAGTCCCCTCCCTTAGCAATCTTACCGTCAGTCCCGGAGTGTACAATTTCTCTCTTGATGTCGGTGCTTACAGCAAATGGCAGCATACTCTGAAGATCGTCGTGGAGACCCCCGAAGGCCTGACTGCTGAGACCAGCCGTGACTTTGGATTTGCCTCGATCCGGCTTGAGGAGATCGCAAGTGGTATTGTCTTACTTGCTGTTGCCTTCTTCATTCCCATATATCGCGTAAAGAATCGCAGACCTGTCCGTTCAATGGTTCTCCTTGATGTGCTCTTCTTTGTAGTTGTTCTTGCCATCTTCTTTGCTCTTGGTGTGAGTTCGCTGAGCCTTGCGATCTGGCACTTTAACCTTGCAAGCATTTGGGCGATTGGTGTGACCCTCATCTTTACGAACTGGATCTACCACTTGTTCCTTGAAGCCGAAGAGCAATCACAATAGTCTGGTGATTGGGATCAGATTGGAGTCATTCACACTCCAGTCTGCTATCCCCTCATATTTTTCCCACTGTACTTTTGGAATGATCGTCTTTATTCTCTTCACCCGAAGTTTCTTTGCGAGTGTGGCTGCACGGATCGCCACAGTCTTCAGCAACTCTTCCTTCCCCTCTCTGACATCAGCAATGAATTCAACTGTGCCATTGTTGGTTCTTGCAACTACGCAGCTTCCAACAAGTTCGTTATTTTTATATAATTCGTATACTGCGCCTCGTGTTGTACCTTCTAGTACAGGTTCCGCCAACCGTGATAGATGTCCGACAGGTGCAAGATGCGAGAACTTCACACTATATGGCAAGTGATAGAATTTTTCCAATGGCCTTGCTTGGATCGTCCTGCTCCTGCTATTTACTACACTTGAGATGTCTGCTTCAATTGTGAGCAGTGGCTGTCTGGCGAAGTATCCAAGCTTCATCCAGAAGTTGTACGCTTCAGGTGGTGTATCTGTAAATGTTCTCGAAACACCACGTTCAGAGAGTATCTGTTCGGCTCTGCTGACCAACTCTCTACCTACTCCATGTTTCTGGTAACGTACATCGACATCAACACTGGTAATTATCCCAACAGTCCCAAGTGTGGGATTCTCTTCCGTACGAAAGATGATCTCCCCTATGACCTTCTCATCGATCTCGGCCACAAGCCATCCCCAGCGTCGGAAAAACAATCCTTGGTGTTCTTTCTTGACTTCGTCCACATGGGTGTATTTGTGATCTAACCAGCGCGTTGTTTGATATATTGTCAAGATGTCCTTACAATCTTTGAGCACACCTTGGCGAATCTGAGGTGAAGTCATCACAGTGGTCATACCTACCCGTTGGTCAAAATAAACAAAAGAGTGTGTATCACTTGGTATGGTCATCTGATTTGTTTCACGATCGACTCGCAGATCTGCGCCAATTCGGTTGCTGTCGCTCCAAACAGATAGATCACTGGCTCTATACCAAATCCTCCTGGTATCTGAATCGCATACGGTGGTTGCTTAATCCTCTTTATTGCGGGTTCGGCCAACTTAGTAATCTCTTCAACTTCTGATGCTGGCTCTCTTAATTGAACCAATTTGAATCCGAGGCTCTTGACTGTTTCCGCAACATCATCTCTTCCAGTGATACACATACACGCCTGTGACATTGGAATCTTATTCTTGGCCCACAGAAGCAGGCTGGCCGTATGTTGCGAGGCCCCATACTCTGGTTCGGCCGGGGCCCTTGCGCGACCCTTGATGTCTGTGATTCGGCCGGGAACCCCTGCAACCTGTTCGACGGTTGTTGCATCTTCCGAACACGCTACGAGACTTGCGCGTACCTGTGGAAGTAATTGAATAAATCCAGTTGTACGTTCGATGATCTCGATAGCCCTGTCCATGTCTGCAAGTATCTCTGCTCTTTTCACAAACTTGTTCTGTCGTCCGAGCAGGTCGCTACAGATCTTGCACTTGACTTCTCCAAGTTGGGGGACAGTAGCCCTATGTCGGTGGCATAGATCACCACCTATTCTCAATTCCATACATGTGGAACAGAGAATCTTGACCATGTCGTCCTGTCGTGCATTCTGTGGCTCGATGATCTTGATTAACTCTTGAACGCCTGATTCTATTGCTGATTTTCCAAATGTTGGGACAATTGGCCTGTTCAGATACTTTGACACTGCGGCTTGAGTGATATCCATCTGTCGCGCAATCTGATTCTGGGACAGGCCTCTCTCATGTAGTGCGAGTGCCAGACGTGATCTGAACGCCGGGAGGAATTCCTTCTGTACCAATTCGCAGGGGGGTCTCATGGAATTTCAACCTTCAGAAAGATATTTATCACACCTGTATATATAACTGTGTTGTATAACTCCCATATATGGTGAGAGAGATGACCGAGTATCCACGGAGACGAGATCCTAAACGGTTGATTATCACAGTAGTCGTGATCGTGAGCGTGATAATCGCCGCCTTTGCCTTCATCACTTGGCCGCGTCCTAAGATGTATGTCTACACCTACGATAGTCTTCTCCTGTGGGGTGACGAGTCAAAGACCATTGATGAGACCGTCTTTGGCCCCTTTGAACAGCAACATGGTGTGGACGTGGAGATCGTGCGACTGAACACAGACGCGAACGGTATTGTTTCCCGCTTGGTTGCAGAGGCTGGGAATCCTGTTGCCGATGTAGTCATTGGGATTGATAATCTGCTTATTCTTCAGGAACAGGCGAAGAGCGTGCTTGTGCCGTACAACTCAACGAATATCGGTCTGGTCAATGATACGCTTGTACAGATTCTTGATCCTGATCATTATCTTACTCCGTTTGACTTTGGAGTTGTCACCATCATTTACTCATCTAACACATTGAATACTACAGTCATGCCCTCGCTAGACAGCCTCACCTTTTCCGAGCTTGGAACGCCCGATGTTGCGTCAATGCTTGTCACTGAGAATCCACATCTCAGCAGTCCCGGACTCGCGTTTCTCCTCAGTGAGATCGCAGTGTATCATGGGATTCTTGGGACTGATTGGCGCAGCTGGTGGAGTGATGTCAAAGGACACATTGATGTTCAAGAGGGCTGGTCTGAGGCATGGTCCAAGTGGGACTCGGACCCCTCACGCCACATGATGGTAAGCTATGGGACGGATCCTGCATATTCCGCCTATTACTCTCCGGACTCAAAACCAGCAGTAGGAACGGCCCCCCTGCATTACAACGCAAAGGACTATGCATGGTTACAGGTGGAAGGTATGGGATTGGTCAAGAATGGTCCTAATCCCGAACTGGCAAAGGCCTTCATTGACTACTGTCTGACAGAGGCTGTGCAATCACATATTGCTCTGAACCAATGGATGTACCCCGCAAATCTGAATATTGATCTTCCAACGGTATTCGATTATGCGGTGCATCCGGACAACATAAATCCCCTTAACGAATTTCTCCCCGCAACACTCATTCAGGCAAATCTGTCCAGTTGGTTGGATGAGTATGACCTGATTATGACCACATAGATTGGAGAACATAGACTGGAGATATTGGCATGAGGCGTAGCTTGACTGCTCAGAACCTGCTACTGCTCATGCCGCTCGTCATTCTTGTTATCTTTATCATCTATCCAGTGAGTGTTGTACTAATCGAGGGCTTGCTTGATCCGAGAGGCTCTACTCTCGCCGAGGTGTTGAGTTCGCCGATCGTTCAGAGGATAGGACTCTTTACATTCACGCAGGCAGCTTTGAGCACGATTCTCTCAGTAGTCATCGGATTGCCAGCAGCAGTGCTTCTTGCACGGTTCAGGTTCAAGGGACGCTCAATAGTCCATGCTGCTCTGATCGTTCCTTTTGTCCTGCCACCTATTGTTGTGGTTGTGGGGTTTCTGAGAATGTTCGGTCCGTACGGAATTCTTGACACACTGGCAATGACTATTCTCGGTTCCTCGACCTCCGTTCTTGACTTGGCCTCTGGAATGGGCGGGATCGTTCTTGCTCATGCATTCTACAATGTTCCACTTGTGACCCTGATGGTGTCCGCTTCTCTGGAACGATTGAACCCCGAGATTGAGGAGGCGGCAGAGCTGTTAGGTGCAACCTCTATTAAGAAGTGGCAGAGGATCATTTTTCCACAGATACGCCCTGCACTTGCCGCATCTGCTATCCTCACCTTCCTCTTTTGTTTCATGTCATTCCCCATCGTCCTTGCACTAGGCCATGGTCAATACTCGACCATTGAGGTTGAGATCTGGAGCGCGTTTCGGATGTTCGACTATGGTGAGGCCAGTTCTCTGGCTCTCATGCAGCTTGTGGTCACGCTCGCGTTAGCAGCATCTTACTTTAAACTGGGTGGGCAACAGACGGGCGATCCCGGCAAGACATCATCAATCAAGACCTTCACCTTCTCCAACTTGAACATGGGTCTTCGTTTTGCAGTGGTTGTGTATGTTGTCGTCATGGTCTTTCTCATGGTCGGACCAATTGCCGCCATTGGGTTTGCAGCCATTTATGATCCGATCGTGCACTCCTACAGTCTGGCAGGATTTGCTAACCTCTTAGTGATAGGTACTGGTGGTGGACTGCTTCCGCTGATCAACTCAGTCGTCTATGCTAGTATCGCCACCTTTTTTGCAATCGTTCTTGGAATTCCTCTGGCGTATGCTCAGGTCGCTCGTGGCAGGACCCTTCCCAAGGTCTCATCTATTATGATCATGCTCCCTCTTGGGATCTCTTCGATAACAATCGCCTATGGTCTCTTGCGGGCAATTGCTGTTCCGCTTGGGCTCAGTACCAACCCTTGGCTTCTCATTGTTATCGCCCAGACAGTCATCGGTCTTCCCTTCAGTGCCCGGTCAATAGAACTGGCACTTCGAAATATTGATCCCGAACTGTTGCAGCAGGCTGACTCTCTTGGTGCCTCGCGTTTTCAACGGCTATTCTTTGTAGAGCTGCCCCTCTTGGCCCCCGGTATCTTGGTCGGTGGCGTCTTCGCGTTTGCAATGGCAATTGGCGAAATGTCTGCAACGATCTTTATCGCGCTTCCTCAGAACTATACGCTGGCAGTTTCTATCTACCAGTACCTTGCAGTCCGGAAATTTCTTGAGGCTGGTGCCGCCGCCTTTGTCTTGGTGATTGTCTGTCTTGTGGCCTTCCTAGTGATTCAGAGGGTTTCAGGTGAGACCGCCGGAGGTGCTTTGTGATGGTGCGTGTAGAATTACGGTCTCTAAGCAGAGTGTTTGCTGATGGTACGCGGATCGGCCCGATTGATCTCACGATCGAGCATGGAGAACTGATGACTCTCTTGGGCCCGAGTGGTGCCGGGAAGACCACGACTCTGAGAATGGTGGCTGGTTTTATTCGCCCTGATAGTGGAAACCTCCTGTTTGACGATAAGAGCGTTCTCAATGTTCCGCCACGAGACCGGGAGATCGGAATGGTCTTTCAATCAACAGCATTGTTTCCGAACATGAACGTCTTTCAGAACATCTCTTTCTCGCTTGATATGGCGGGGTGGCCTTTTGAAGAGGTGGTCTCGCGAGTTGAAGAACTCGCCGATCTACTGAACATCAGGGGCCTGCTCAATAGACATGTCAATGAGATAAGTGGTGGTGAGGCACAACGTGTTGCTCTTGCACGGGCCCTGGCTCGAAATCCCCGTCTTCTTTTGCTGGATGAGCCTCTCTCCGCTCTGGACCCACAACTGAGAGAACGCCTACAGGCTGAGATACGCCGGATCCAGAAAAAGTTGGACATCACTGCTCTCTATGTGACTCATAGTCAAGAGGAGGCCTTTGCCATGTCGGACAAGATCGCTGTCTTGCGTGATGGTGTAGTCGTGCAGGTTGGTGAGCCTGAGGCATTGTATGAACATCCACAAGACGAGTTCGTTGCTCAGTTCATTGGTGATGGTAACGTCTTCGAGGGTACTATTATTGAGTCGCAAAGTGATCTGATGAAGGTTCAGATGGACGGGTTCCACTTTACGATTGCTGGTGATGGCCCCACTGGTGAGCGTGTGACCTTCGCTATCAAACCCGAGGATATCTCGGTCAATACAGATCCTGGTTCGGAGATCGAAGGTGTGGTCCAGAGTGTGGTTCCACGAGTGGGTGTCTATCGTGTCACGGTCTCGCTTGATGGATGCTCGGTGGTCGCTCTCATTGATGATGTTGATCTTGCACATAGGTTGCGTGCTGCAATTGGGGAGCGGGTCTCACTAAGTTTCGATCCACGTGATGCCATCGTGATCCGTATCTCTTCATAGAGGCATCCAATGTATCTACATGCGTGATTGCAGTCTTCGTCTCTCTGTACTGTTAGCGAGGCGTTCTGTGTCCGCTATTCATTGTTCGCTGTCTGATGTTTTTCGTCTGTTAGATGATGCAAGCTCTGTTGCGGCAAGAGGCTCTTCTTCTGATGTCTCTTCCTGTTCGAGGGTCTCCCTTGCATTCTTGATGGGGGTCTCACCCGATTCTCCTGATTCTGCGCGCATCTGGCCATACTCATCAAGAAGTTCGGGAATTGATGATGGCTCGATAGGTATCTCGGGTGCGGTCTCAGCCTCTGACTTGACGATCTCCTCTACAAGCATTCGTTTATCGATCAGACCTAAGACACGTCGTCTGATATAATCCGGTGAGTTCACCATGTCGGGTACTCTATAACGTTCTAAGAGCAGACTGATCATTGCTATTGTTGCTCTGTCTTTTACGGCTGTGAAGATAAGGGTGAAGTTTAGCATGATTGAGAACAGTGGTCCCACTACCACAAAGATCACGAATGGTGCGACCCAGAGTTCGGTATTGATCGTGAGTTCGATCCAGACAAGGATAATATCAATCCCTGCAACGAATTCAAGGAGGTCTTCCAGATCATCACCCACATTGCTCAGAGACCGGTCACGTGTATCGAGATGGAAGAGACCTGAGTCTTTGATGATCCAAGGCGCATAGTAGAGCTGCATGACAGTGATGGGCAGAATGGCAACACTGGCCACCATCACGATTGCTCCGAATCTGAGAATGTCCATCTCGGTCGCGGTGCCCATGAGATCAAAGCTCATTATCGTAAGTGCTATCCCTGCGACCAGAATTGAGCCATACAGCGATCTTCTGATGACCGTGCTCTTCGATTGGTCTGGGACATCCGGGCAGATGAAATATTCTCCTGTTCCATGTTTCAAGAATGAATGAATCTTGAGGAGTAATGTGATTGTTCTGGGTTTTCGTATGATGAGCCAGCAGATGAATGCTGCAATGACTGTTGCAATCGCAAGTCCCCACAGCATGTATGATGTGTACTTCACAATATCCGCAAATGCGAATCTGAATGGTGTGAGCACTGCAACGTAGTAGAGTAGGCCAAATGTTGATGCTCCCATTAACAGTACTGACAGGACGAGGCCTCCAAGAATCTGTTTAGGCCCCAGTTTCTTAGCCTCTGACAACTGTTTCATATAGAAGCTCAGTGATGCCTTTGAATCGCTCATCCTCATCGAAAAGTATGTTGTAACGGTACAACTTAACTCTTAGTGGTGTCAATTTTGGTGATCTGTGGTTGTAGTTGCAGAAAACAAATAGCCTTGCAGTTGATTTTAATTTGTTATGATATGTGTGAAGACTTAATATTAGATAGTTTTCAGGCTCAAAATTTATTCGATATGCATCTATGTCTAACGGACAAAGAATAATAAAGGCTTCATACCCCGTGATTTATTGTCGATTGTGCAAACATTCATTTAGCACGAATCATCCCTCATGAAAATGTTGGGCTCCGGCGAAAAGTAATAGTAGTGAGTTAAAATGGTCACAGGCTACGAAGTCTCGGATGATGGTACGCTTCAAGAGATCGATATCAGTAAGGACACTCTTGATTCCACTCGTGTCTTTTGCGTGGTGGATGATTCGACCCGCAGTATCTATCTCTGGAAGGGTAATCAAGCAGGAATTCGGAAAAAGTTCATTGGTGCAAGAGTTGCCACCAACCTGCGAACTGAGTACGGCTTTCATTTCAAGGTGCGTCCTGTGGATGAAGGCGAAGAACCTCCAACATTTTTCACCGCGCTTGATGGGACTACAACAGCCACACGGGTCATAAAACCTGGGGTATCTGCTCCATCGAAAAGTGTACCTCCACCGACACCGCCCAAGAAGCCCAAAGCCGTGTCCGCATCTACTTCGACTGCCTCTCCTGCAGCGAGTACTACTGCTCCCCCGCCTACACCGCCCAAGAAGACCACTACTGCTCCCCCACCGACACCACCTAAGAAGACCACTACTGTTCCCCCGACAAAACCTCCCAAAACAACAGCTCGATCGGCCTCGGCAGCATCTGCTTCAGTCGCGGCCAGTTCCGGAGTTGGAGCTGTCAGTGATGCTGAGATACAGGCGATGATTCATGAGTTGGAGGAGACGGCTCCTCCCGAGGGTTATCGGCGTGAGCTATTGATCGTCTATAATCGGCTCTACACTGTGACGGAACGCAGGACCTCCATCTTCGGGCAAGAAAAAATCGAACGTAAATTCGAGCTTGTGAAGGATCCTCCAGAGGGGACCTTTATGGCTGAGGGATTCATTCCCCGTGTCATAGTCAAGGACGGAATGATTCTGGGGATCGAACTTCTGAAAGGCACACCGGATGCGATTCTAAGTCCTATTAAGACGGAGATGAAAGAGCGGCTCAGTGATCTCATTAGTTTCTTCAAGAGTGAGGTTGAGGCCGAAGAGGCACCGGTCAAGCCAAAGACAAAACGTAAGAGGAAGCTTGTGGCCAAATAATCAATGACCATTTATCCCCTCATTATTCATAAGTCTACAAATGAACAAGTTATTTAATGCCTCTCGCATTGAGAGGAATGACCTACGGAGGAGCGAACATGTCCATTCAACTGGATCCCGCAAAGGAAAAGGAACTTATTGAACTCTTAATGGGACTCACTGACGTTGCAGACCTTGATGCGATTGCAGTAGTCAGTAGACAAGGTGTGAAGATCTCTTATTTTGCCACTGAAGACTCTGATGCAGACCCGGACCTCATGGCTGCTGTTAGTGCAGCATTGTTGGTTCAGGGTGAGATGGCAGCCCAGCGTCTTGGGCTTAATGATCTGTATGAGGTTGTCATTCGCGGAGAGTCTGGGTTTGTTGTATTATCCCAGGCTGGTGATTTTCTAGTCATGGGCTCTGCTAAAGACATCACCTCCATGGGTCTTGCAGTCACTCAGATGCGACGGTATGCGCGTGAAATCGGCGCACTTCTATCCGGATGATCTCGGTTCGTTCTGTTGAACCATTACTCTGGCATGAATTTACACATGTCGAAAACCAGATATAGGCCGTTGCCCGGCTCCCAGAGTCGGAGTTGACGTAATGCAATCACGAATAACCGCACGAGCGGCGAATCTCAGATATGCGATCCGTGACATTGTTGTTGCTGCACGAGCCTACCAACAACGTACTGGTGACACTCCTCTCTATCTCAATATTGGGGATCCGATCAAGTATGACTGGAAGACTCCCGACTTCATGATTGAAGCTCTCTGTAATGCTGCACGCGAAGGCGCAAGCTATTATTCTCCTTCTGACGGTCTGCCTGAATTAAAAGAGGCTGCTGTGGAGAAAGAGAAGCGGGTGAATGGGATTGATATTGATGCAGAGCGGATCATTGTGACCGCCGGAATCTCTGAGGCGATTCAATTTCTTGCTGGTGCATTGGTCAATTCCGGGTCGGAGTTCTTGGTTCCGGGCCCTGCCTATCCGCCATACATATCCTACGTCTCATTTTTCGGTGGAACCCCAGTGACCTATCATACCATCGAGGAGGAAAACTGGAGTCCTGATGTGGATGACCTGCGGAAGAAGATCAATGACAAGACGGCCGGTATTCTGGTCATAAACCCCAACAATCCTACTGGTGCAGTCTACGATGCAAAGACCCTACGCGAGATTGCAAATCTGGCTGGCGAGTATGGCCTGCCTCTGGTCTCAGACGAGATATACGACCAGCTCACCTACGATAAGGACACAACTCCCATGGTAAAAGTTGCAGGAGATATTCCTGTCATCGGATTCAATGGGATCAGCAAGGTGTACCTCGCTCCGGGCTGGCGTGTTGGGTATGTGTACTTCCATGATCAGGACGGCGAACTTGACCCGATTCGTGATGCAATGATGCGTCAGGCCAGAATCAGGATCTGTGTCAATGCTCCTGCCCAATGGGCCGCCATTGCAGCTCTCAAGAGCAGTGGCCCTCATCTCAAGGATATGATGCATCGTCTGCGAGAGCGACGAGACCTCATCTGGAAACGGCTCAATGAGATCGATTCTGTATCATCTCAGCTTCCAGAGGCCGCATTCTATATTATGCCCAAGATAGATCTACGCGGGCGTTGGGCCAATGACACGGAGTTCGTGCTTGATGTTCTCAATTCGACTGGTGTTGTCTTTGTACCTGGTTCGGGATTCGATCCTCATTATGGTGCATCTCATTTCAGAAGCGTCTTTCTCCCGCCTCCGGAGATGATCGGTGAGGCAATGGACCGTCTTGACGACTTCATGTCGAAAAAGAAATAGGGGCCGAGAATTATAGCTCGGCCTTCTTTTGTTCCATCAGATTTCCAATGTCTGACTTGAGATTCTGTATGGTCTCTTTTGTGAGGCGTACTTTGTCAGGGATAGATGCATGGGTCCCCGGTTGAAGGGCTGGGGCCGTGGTCATCCTCTCAAGTTCTGTCCGCAATTCACTGATCTTGGAGGTGATCGCCTCCACAGATTTTCTCACCTGAGTTCGTCTTGTCGCCTCTGCTGGATCGTCAGTTGTAGATGCTGTTGGTAGAAGACCATATACTTTATCGATCTCCGCCTTAACGTCGGAGAGCTTTTGTCTGAGGCCCGCTACATCGTCCACTACGCTCTTCAAGTCCGCGACCAGTCTGTCCCATTCTGTAACGACATCTCCCACTTGTGATTCTATCTCACCGCTGCTCTTGTCGAGTCTACGTGTGAGTTCCTCTTGCAGACTGATGATCACTCCTCGTGCGTAGGTCTTTTGTGCCTCCTCTCTGGAGGTCTGTAGTCTCTTGGCCATCTCCTCGTCACCCATGAGATTGTCTACAACATCGACCATCTCATTGATGACATTGATCCGAGCTCTGGCCGCATCGAGTTCTTTGTTCTGAATCTCTTCGCGCGCCTTAGTCAGCGTAGCAGATAATCCATCTATGAGGCGTAGAATAGGTTCTTGTTCAAGATCGGAGGTCGCCACAGTATCTTTCAACAGGCTGATTCTTCCATCGGAGACATCAGCATCATGTTGGAGTTTCTCTGTGACTTTGTAATCTCGTAATACGAACGTTCCCGGTCCGGCCTGTAAGCTATACTCGGTGTTTAGCATATCGGCATATGTGCCCCTGACAAGCACTTGGTATTCTTTGGCACCCATCAGGGTCTCGTCCGCAGCCTTCGCTTTGATCTCAAGTGTGATCTGTTGGCCTGCTGCAACGGTACCCAGTGCTTTGATCTTGTCACCAGCTGATAGTTTGAGACCCTCGTCAAGAACCCATTCGAGTTTCAACTGCAATGCATCACCGTCGCCATCATTCTTAATGACGACCTGCAGCGGGAACTCTTCACTAAAGGTCATGTCAACAGGAAGATCAAGGTGTGCTGAGATTTTTGGAACCTTCAACTGACCACGCAAGATCTCACGAGCCATGTTGAGCCCTTTTTCAACATACGTGACAAATTGCTGTGCATTCGCATTGGCCAGTGCGGCCTTTAACTCAGTGACTACAGCGTTCTCTGCTGAAGCAAATGATTCAAGATTAATTGACTTGAGAGCACTCTCCAGCATCTGAGGTATTTGACTGAGTCGGACTGTGGCCGGAAACTGAAGTTTTGAGGCATTCTTTGACATGAACGCTCGTGCTGTCTGGAATCCTTTATCCTCCATACCGATCATTAGGTAAATGAGGCTGGCCGTCACTGCGAGAGCGACTCCTTTTTCGGTCTCCTTTGGTTCGCCCCACATTAGATATTCATCTGACGCCAGATAGAGATCCTCGGCAGCAACCGCGTAGGAGCGGATTGCCTTGTCCGAGTCGGCTATGTCAGAATACACATCTCCTGCTTTACACATGTTCAGGGCCGCGTTCTTGAAACTCTTTGAGTCTCTATATTTTGTTGCAGCTTTCTCATACGCATCGGCAGCCTGAATGTAGAGTTTCTTTGCTCCTTCGTAGTCCCCCTTTTGTTCAAGGGTCTCGGCGGCAGTGATATACTTCTGTCCCGCCTCTACAAAGGACTGATTTAGAGACTCCTTCGTTGCCTCTTCTATTAATCGTCTAACACCTTCGTCCGACATATTGTTTACACCTCAGTTGTGACTCTGCCCCGAGTAGTATCTACTGACGATAACTGGGGCACATGTGCCGTTATTGGACTAGTATACTTCTCTTGGAGATCGCTTCAGTCGATCAGGAAGCGCTCCACCGTGGCCTTCGATGACAAGCTCGTATCCTCTTCCGATACGGCCCTTCTTTGCGGTCTGAAATCCTGACTTTTCGATAGATCGTGCATTACGTTCGGCAGCACGTCTCTGGATCATACTGACGCCAGTCGGTACAGTCAAGATGAGCTTCTTTTGAGCATCATCGACCTTCAATGTTATTGGTGTGGTAGGCTCACCAGTACACTCGTGAAACAGGTTGTCTCGATATTCTAGGATCGTCATTTTTCCAATCCCGTCCTAATCCTTGGTGGGTGTATGTTTCTTGACTTTACTACATATTAGCATTGTGTGCGCTTGCAAATCATTCGACGGCGATTCCATCTAGCCCCGATGCTGTTGAAAATCACAGAATGAACTGTGTTGGGATCAGCTCACCGAGACAGATGATGCGAGAGAAAAAGTAACAGGTGGCCCAAGAAACGAACAGTATCCGTTCTAGGGCCATTTAGGTGATATATGTACTGATTAGTCCGGCGGGGGTGGAGGCGGTGGAACATCGTCCTGTCGTGTGTCGATCGGTGCAAGGACTGAATCGCGTTTCTTCTTGGTGAAGAAGAATCCGATAAGGATGAGGACCAGACCCACTACGGCAATCAGTGCACCAAAAAGTCCGGTGTTGGCCCCGAAAGGCTCTGAGCCCATACGTGGCAGGAGTGCAACGACTGCACCTGCAATGAGCACCAATACACCAAGGCAGACTGGTCCAGAACGAATGTGTTCACGCCATGTAAGGTATGCCATTTGATAGATTCTCCCATTCGAGACCCTTTACTAATGTCTCGTCTGATTGTAAATTGAATCAGTCCGATTGATTTAAGATTGTCGGCGATGTTGTCTACGCATCCACATTGAACGTGACCCTGCATCCGGTCGATGAGGCATTGATGTGTATCTTGACCCCTGTGATCTCACTGACTCGTTTTGCAAGAGCCTCATGGAATGCACAGGGATACCCCTTCGGAATTCTCTGTCGGGTGGGGTCGATCTCGTTCGCCACGGTCATGATCATACAGGGTCCGGTCTCAATCGATGCCCCTTCAGTAGTCACCGGCACCTGATTCTCGTCAGAGCAACTCTGGATTAACGTGGCAAACCCCCTGACTATTTCCTCTGCATTATTGTTGGCACTCCATTCGTGAATGAGATCCTCAATGACTCCGTTAAACATCGCATCGAGATGTCCCTCTGGGAGTTGCCCTCCATAGATTGCCATGTTCAATACGAGATGCGCCCTTGCTCTGGCTGCACTATTCCATAGAGCCTTTCCACCAAGAGGCTGTAGCTTGGGAACATAGCCAATGGGTGCGATGTCTGAGCCGACAGCGGAAGTGTCTTCGACTGTCTCGGGTACTGGTGTGGCCTCAGCCGTATCTGTGGCTGTGACTGTTTCAGTGGACCCACCACCCACTCGTGTTCCATCGCTTCTGATCAGGTCCGGTACCTCAAAATCTGGGCAGACCCCCGACTCCTGATATCTTCTTGCGAATTGCATTAATCTTCCTGCACACATTGCTACAGCGTGCCGGCTGAGACCCTCAATTCGTGCATGCCCATAGATTACTCCTACAAGATTCTCAAGATCTAAATTGTTGATGGTCTTCTCAGCCAGGATTTTTTTCCCTCGGACCACACGGACAGCCCATTTCTCATCCATGACCCCTGCTTGGGCCGCATAGCTGGTATGGATAATTCCTACAAGTGGTGAGATCGGATAAAAGTAACTCATGTGCAGTCCCTCTATATTATTCGTCGTTCAATAGTCCGTCTACATCTTGTTCCTGAAAAGCCTATCGTAGGTGTGTCTTCGTCGGTCATCATGACTTGAATTGTATCTTCAAAGTGATTATTGCATGAGCATCGACCTGAAGCGTACACGAGTTGCCGTTCGAGGGGATCTCTCCGATATCTCTCTCAATGATATCGACCAAACGAATTCTCTCAACAGGTCTGTCAAACTTCAAGGTTGCAGTCCCCGTGACTCCTTCTGGCTCATAGAGTCTGAGAATGATCTCGTTTGGAGCCTCACCTGGCCTCAGGCTTGAGACCGCCAAGTCCATGTCTTCGATCGTCAGTGCTGAACGGCTTGACGACTCTGTTCCTGATGAGTCCAAAGGAATTGCAATGAGAGGAATTCTGTGTTCTGTTGCTCTCTGCCAAATCTTAGCATCCTTCCAGTTTCCAGAATGCGGCATCAAGGCATACTTGAAGGTATGTTGTCCATTCTCCAGTGCGGTCTTGGCCTCTGTCACGTCATCATCGATACCGCGTGAGAGATGATCAACGCTTCTGAGCAGTGTCATTCGCAGCATTCCATCAGTGAATGAGAACTCATGGAGTCCAACGGTCGATATGGCAACACCATTGTCGGGCCCACTACAATCGACCCAATCAAGGGCAGCAAAGGTACCTCTTGCTGGCTCGGTCCAGCCGCTCTCGTCTCTTACTGTGAGGCGCTCCTCAGTTCCGAACTGGGCTCCTACAGTGACACGTTCGGCAAAGATCGTCAACGGGAATACTACTGACACACGTTTGTCTTGGCCCCTGAAATCAAGGCGGGTCTCACAATCAATTCTGTCAAGGCCATGGTAGAGGCAAACTCTTTGGGTACGTCTTGACCCCGCAACATCCCCCGTGACTTCAACTGTCGCACGAATGGGCCCCGATTCAACTATCTTCACTTCTCCTGACATTCTGAGAGTTGTGAGATCGGCATCAGGAGATGCCAGCTCGCTTCGAGAATATCGATAGAGGTCTCCGACATCATTCTCGATGTGAAGGTAATTGCCTTCCTTTCTCAATGCCTCAAATCGATGTTGCTTGTCAAATATTCTGGTTATGGCTCCACTGAACAGGTCAAACTCGATGGCATATCTCTCAGACTCGACCCAAGAGGTTCCAGTCTTGATGAATGACTCAAATTCAGGAGGGCTCTCTGACGGTACGATCTTGAAGACTTTGTGGCCCATGCTGGGAACATCCTTTGCGATGAACAACATCTCAACAATTCCATCGTCGCCCTGTTCCAAGATCTGATACGGAAGTCCCTCTTTGTGTTCCGTTTCCTCTTCTTCTCCCTCTTCAGTCGTTTCATCGTTCTCGGCCATGACCTTAAAGTGTTCTGAATTCAGGCTGGAGAGATCAATCGCTATTCTTACAATACCATTTCTCTTCCAAGGTAGAGGATTGAAGGCTGCAACGTTCACACCCTCTTGTGCGGTCTTAAGATCAGCAGAATAATCTGCGATTGCGGTTTCAAGGAGCTGTTCTGTCTGTTCAATGGCCTTTTCGAATCGTTTGACCGCAAGCATGTACGGTCCATCACCAATGACACCCCTGATGATGTTGTGATCCTGATTGAATAGCAAGATCCGCCAGAGATCATCTAGGGCATTGTTGTGGTCAATATTCCCCTTTAATGCAAGATAGAGTTCTGTGAGGTAGAGCAGGGTTTCCAGTCTTCTGTTCATGATCTTCAGGCCAACGCGCGAACTGAGTCCACCTACGCGAACTGGAATGAAGCGTCCTGCTGTGAGATTCTCTGTGATCGTTGCAAGACCGGACTGGACTGTCTTCAGCTTCTCTGCATACTCTCTCGGTGTGACTATGACTGCTCTCATATCCGGGAACGTTCGGTTCCACTCTCTGACAATATCTGCAAGGTGTGGCGCCGGAGGAACAAGTTCTCCGCCAATCGGAATAAACAGGTTCTGTGATGATGCTCTCTTGTTTATGTCCTCAACAATTCCAAGCATCATGGTAAACGCCTCTCTCATATTCTCTGAGAGCCATGAGGCGCACTCGTATCCTGCGGAGAGCCAGACCACGTTCACACGACTGCCGTCTGGTCCTTTCCAGATGAACTCGCTGGGCGCATCAAATGGCATACCTCTCCAAATGAAGTAGGTGTCCATGCCAGACTGACGCAGGATCTGAGGCATCTGCGAGCAGTGTCCTGATGTGTCAATTGCCCAGCCTGACCTCACCTCGATGCCAAAGGCGTTGTGGAAGAATTTGACACCGTAGAGGAACTGACGCGCAATGGACTCTCCATCGGGAATCACAAAGTCCGGTTGGACGTAGGTTCCCCCAACGATCTCGACACGCCCCTCAAGGATCCGTTGATGCAGTGCGTCCCAGTAATTTGGAAAGAGCCGTTTGAATCCTTCAAGAAGTGTTACCTGCTCGATGCAGAACTTGTGAGTATCATCAACCTCCAGAAAGTCCAAGATGCTCTTGATGTTCCAAGAGGCTATGCTAATGTTGTGTTCGTAATCCTTTATCCTTGAATTATCAAAATGCAGGAACGGACAGAGGTTGACGATCCAGCGTAATCCCATAGCCACTCACATCCTTGATTGAGGTCTTGCACTCTCGATGTTAGCAAGGTGACCTTATAGGGATATTTCCTCTGTGTTCATTCCCCTAAATAAAAAAAAAGAATCGGCCAGCAGATTCTACTGCTGGTCCGGCGGGCCCTTTTCAGGGGCGTCGCTTCAAATGTAACCCGGTGGTTCTTGACGTTGTGGGTTTCTCTTTAGTACTGTTTCGGCCATTGCCTTGAACTGTCGCAAGTCGTCAGGCGAGATACTTGGTCTGACCTCTTCCATCGCCTGTTCAAAGTGTTTCATCTGCACAGGTTTGGGTTTCCAGTCGCCTCGTACAGCAGTCATTGCCGCCTCACGGGTCAGATTCTCCAAGTCGGCACCTGAGTATCCCTCCGTCTTCTCAGCGAGGGCTTCCAGATCGACATCTTTGTGCAGTGGCATATTCTTGGTATGTACCTTGAGAATTGCCAGTCGTGCCTCCTTGTCAGGTGGCGGTACGAAGACGATGGAGTCAAATCTACCCGGTCTCAGCACGGCCGGATCGAGAATGTCTGCTCGGTTGGTCGCTCCAATGACAAGCACGTTCTGGAGCGATTGCATGCCATCAAGTTCTGCAAGGAACTGGTTGACTATTCTCTGTGATACTCCCGTGTCGTCAGATCTTCCACGTGCCATCATTATTGCATCAATCTCGTCAAAGAACAGGACACATGGCGCAGTCTGACGTGCCTTCTTGAAAATCTCTCGAACTGCCTTCTCGGACTCTCCAACGTATTTGTTGAAAATCTCCGGGCCTCTGATCGAGATGAAGTTGGCCTCGCTCTCTGTGGCCACTGCCTTTGCCAACAGTGTCTTCCCGTTCCCTGGTGGGCCAAAGAGAAGTACACCCTTGGGTGTTCTGATACCCATCTCTTCGAAGATCTCGGGATGCTTCAGTGGTGCCTCTACAGCCTCACGCAGTTGGGCCTTCACCTTTTCAAGACCACCAACATCGTCCCATCGGACGTTTGGCTTCTCGACAAGGACCTCCCGAAGTGCGGAAGGTGAGACCTCTGACAGGGCACTCTCAAAGTCGTCTTGGGTGACATAGAGATTATTCAGGACATCCGGAGGAATGTCTCCCGTGTCCGGATCAACATGCGGTAATGCTCTTCGAAGCGCCTTCATGGCTGCCTCTCGTGCAAGTGCTGCTAGGTCTGCACCAACGAAGCCATGCGTGATCGCGGCCAGCTTTTCAAGGTCTATTCCCTCTTCCAGTGGCATTGATCTCGTATGGATCTGCAAGATCTCAAGACGACCCTTCTTGTCAGGAACGCCTATCTCAATCTCGCGGTCAAACCTACCTGGCCTTCTGAGTGCCTCATCAACGTCATCGGGTCGATTTGTAGCACCGATGACAATAACCTGACCTCTGGCAGCCAGCCCATCCATGAGTGAGAGTAATTGGGCCACGACTCGTCGCTCGACTTCTCCAGTGACCTCTGCTCGCTTAGGTGCTATGCTGTCCAGTTCATCAATGAATATGATGCTGGGTGCGTTCTTCTCGGCGTCTTCAAAGACCTCTCGCAATTTCTGTTCGGACTCGCCATAGAACTTGGACATGATCTCTGGGCCATTGATGACCTTGAAGGTCGCACCTGATTCATTGGCCACTGCCTTTGCGATCAGAGTCTTACCTGTCCCTGGTGGGCCATGAAGCAACACTCCCTTTGGTGGAGTGATTCCCAGACGTTTGAACAGCTCTGGGCTCTTCATGGGCAACTCGATCATCTCACGGATCTTCTGAAGCTCCTTGCCCAGTCCGCCGATGTCTTCGTAGGTCACTTGAGGCACGCTGACCTCTTCAGGCTTGGCCGGCTCGGTGAGAACTTCTACCTGAGTTCGTGGACCGATCCGTACGTGTTTACCGGGTGATGCAGCAGTGACCGTGAAGTGAAGACCCTGACCGATTGAAGCAATGACGATGAGGTCTCCTCTAGTCACCGGTTTGTTCAAGATCTGGTGTTTGACGTAATCCTCAAAACCTGCTGGAAAACGCACCTTCTGGCTGGGTGCCAATACAACTCGTGTGGCCTCTTGTACATTGGCCTGACTGACTTCTACCATCTCCCCGAGCTTGACCCCCGCATTGGATCGGATGAGACCGTCCATGCGGATCATCTCAAGGACCTCATCCTCTTGCAGCGCAGGCCAGCATATCGCCACGGTCTCTTTTGCTCCCTTGAGCAGGACGTAATCACCCGACCTGACTCCTAACTTACTTCTGACATCTGAATTGAGCCGTACAATGCCGCGACCCTGATCCTTGGGCATCGCGGCGGCTACTTTTAATCTCACACTATTCTCCGACATTGTTTTCTATCCCCCTTTTTATTCATACTTAAGTTCGCCTTCAGTCTTTGCATGCAAGCCTTTTGCCTTTACAAGGTTGAGTTCTGCAACTCCGTTTCTGAAGGAGATCGAGGACTTTTTCACATCAATCTTTGACTTCATCTCAAATTCCATTGGTTCTGTCTTGTCATCCGCAAAGGTGAGGATGACTCTACTACCCTTTACTCTTACAGTTGGGCCCTCGTTCCCAGGTATCTCGTCGATGAGCAGAATGATTCTGTCGTCTAACTCTATTCTCTCTGCTCTGGGCCCTTGCGGTCTCATATCATCTCTTTTCGTCTCTATCTCCGGTATTCCCCCGACCATTGGGCCTGTCGTCGTCATCATTGTGAATCGGAAGGTGGCATTCCCATCGGGACCCATCGGTACGGGGCCTCCAAAGAATTGTTCCATCATTTGGCGTACTATCTTATCGAAATCATCACTTATCATAGGGCATACCTCCATGTGAAGCCCCGGGGCGGACAATGCCGCCCTGAGTCACCGAAGGGGCTTCTGTGTTCTGTTTCCCTTTCAAGTCCATCTAGGGACTAAATGTTCACTAGTACTAGGGACCAAATGGTATTTAAGATTTTTGAAATGTCACAAGTGATCGTGACAGTGACGAGGGTCGCGGACAGTCGCAGGCAGTGATGGGCGCGAATTCCCAGTGATGTTACTCTTCTTCTTCTGCTCCCTTTTCTTTTCGAAGGATATCCCTTGCAATGATCACTCCTGAGACCGATGCCTGCATGAGACCACGAGTGATTCCGGCACCATCGCCTGCTGCATATAGGTTCTCGATCTTCGACTCAAGATGCTTGTTCAGTCTAATCCTTGAGGAGTAGAACTTGACCTCGATGCCATAGAGAAGTGTACCATCATCGGCGACACCGGGGCATAGTTTGTTGAGGGCGTCAAGCATTTCGAGAATTGAGCTCAGGTGTCTGTAGGGAAGTGCAAAGCTCAGATCGCCAGGTGAGGCACTTGGCAATGTCGGTTTGATCGGAGATCGTTTGATCCGTTCATGGGTGCTCCGCTTGCCGCGTTTGAGATCGGCCAGCCGCTGCACGAGGACACCATCCCCAAGCATGTTAGCGAGACGGGCAACATGCTGACCATATGCAATAGGTTCCTTGAAGGGAGCTGTGAACTTGGTAGACACGAGCAGTGCAAAATTGGTGTTGGGTGTCTTCATATGTGCGTAAGACTGACCGTTCACGGTGAGGATCTCATCATAGTACTCAGTGGTGACAACGCCTCCCGGATTGAAACAGAACAATCTAACCTTATCGTCGAATTGTTTGGAATAGTAGACGAGTTTTGGTTCATATAGGGAATCCGCGATGTCCTTCATTACTGGTGCCGGAATCTCTACTCTGACTCCGATATCAACATAATTGTTTTCTGTTTCAAGATCAAGCCGTTCGGCCTGATGAGAGAGCCATTCATTACCGACACGGCCCGGGGCAGCCACGACATACTTTGCATGGAGCACTGTTCCACCGTTGGTTTCGATCCCCGTGACGCGACCGTTTTCGACTTGGATGTCTTTAGCCTCTGTATCAAAGAGGACATCGACCTTTTTTGAGACCGCCTGATACATTGCGCCCATTACGTTGATACATCCCTCGCGCCCCATATGACGTACTTTCTGCGGGATGAGTTCAAGTCCGACCAGTGCAGCCTTACGCGACCATTCTTCGGTCTCGTCTTCTTTATCTCCATAGAGTTCATCAGGTGCGCCGTAGTCGCGATACTTTTTGTCAACATACTCGATCATCTCCATCAGATTCTTCTCGCCGAGAATCTCGTCCAGCCAACCACCGACTCGGGTGGAGATAGTAAGTTTGCCGTCAGAAAAAGCTCCAGCACCACCCCATCCAGCAAGGATGTGGCATGGGTTACATTTCTTGCATCCTCTTGCTGCCTCAGAGTTTGGGCAGTATCGCTTCTTGATAGGTTTCCCCTTCTCGATCATTACAATTTTCAAGTCGGGTTGATGCTCGATGAGTTCGAGGGCGCAGAAAATTCCAGCGGGACCACTGCCCACAATAGCAACGTCATAGTTCAACGATGAGCACTCTCTCAGGGGGAATAGCTTACCGTGAGCGCGCTGGATTCAGTCCGCTCTTAAGGATTTGCCTCAGGGTATTTTGCTCCGATTTTTCCTTCTATCTCACCGAAATTCGATAAAATGTTGCTGAGCCGTATTTGATCTCCGTCACTGAAGGGTTGGATTCCAGCTCCTGTACGATCTCTTTCAAGGTCTGTTCTGTGTCCAGAGTACCTTCACGTTTGAGTAACAATGTCCTGATGTCTTCGATCCGCATCGGGTGGCGACTGATGATGTCCAGTACTGCCCGTACTGGGTTCTCCCTCAATGATACGAAATCACCCTCTGGGAGATAGTCTATTCTGTTCGCTGCGAGGATCTCTTTTGCTCTTGCAACTCTTTCTTCGTCCGGAATTTCCACCCATTGCTCGGCAGGTGGTCTGACAGGCGTGTTGACAAAAATTCTGTCTGGTTGAAGATCACGCGCGAGGTCTGCGATGGCCATTAGTGCCTCGTCACTGTCATTGAGACCCTTCACCAGCATGACTTCCAAATAGAGCATTCCTGTGAAGATCTTTCGGAACTGTCTGTATCCCTCTATTCGCCTTTCAAAAGTGAGCCTGCTCAGGGGTCGATTGATCCGTCTGAGGCTCTCCTGATCCCAACTATCAAAGTTCAGCATCACCACATCCGCCTGAGCAACCTCCTCTCGCACATCTCTCTCAAAGAGGAGTGCACCATTAGAGATGACTGCAACAGGTTTCGATTGGAGTGCCTTTATTCTCTGGATGAGTGTGCCAAGTTCCGAGTAGAGTGTTGGTTCTCCATCGCCAACGATCGTGATGATATCATATTGATTCGGTTGGATCTGTTCAAGGTATTGTTTTAATTGTTTAATTATATCGTCTACATCATAGAATGTCTGACGTTGGCGTACATAATGATGCGTCCGACCAAGCTGGCAGTACACACACGAATAGTTGCACGCCTTGTTGGGGATCGGACTGACTCCTAACGATTGACCTAGGCGACGCGAGGGAACGATTCCAAAGACGTTTGGGGTTTCAGCCTTTTCTGGTTCTGTCATGGTCGTATGTGATTATGAGCACATGCAGATAATAATGTAGGTATGGCTGCACTATCTCTGCTGTTATTTTTAATATTTAACGCAAGATTTGCCCTCAGAGATAGGGCAATGACGCTGTGATCTGTTGCACAAAGGTATCCGCATCTACTATCAACATTGGAACAGACCTGATGATACTGCTCTCATCAACGTCTTGAAATTCATGGAGAATACCGTTGGCAAGTTCTACAAATTTCATGAGGCTCTCGGCAAGATCATTCTTTATCACACCGTTTTGACTGATAACCATGAGGGCGTCCTTGTGCGTCATTGGTTTTGACAATCTCTTGTGTGCAATGATGTGGATTGTAACATCACTGATTGCGTGTGTGATGATCTCAATTGTTCGTTCCGCCAAGCGAATACCTCGCCAAGGTTCCTCTGTTTCTTCTTCAAGTGTTTGCTTGATCCATTTTAGGTGTTCGATTTCTTCTTGGATTCGCCTCAACCTGCGTTTGATGTAATTTGTATCTACAGCCATTTTATTTTGTCACCAAGTATCTCATTCATGTGCTCTTAACTATTTTGGATTATATTTCTGATTTCGTGAACATAACTATTTGGAGTCACTACCAGATAGGATCATGTTTCCACAGTCAAACATTCCAATCGCGTTCTATTTTTAATATTTCCAACATACTCAACTATAGATTTGTGTCACTAGTGTATTGAAATCCCGATATACTATGACGATTCCCTGATAAATACGAATATAACTACAGTTGACAAACCCTGAAAGTGGCGGAATAGCCCGGTGATTATGATGGCAACATGTTCTCTCTGTGGAAAGGAAGACCTGTGTTATACATGTCCTTACTGTCATGGTGTCTTTTGTGCCGAACATCGATTACCTGAGAGTCATGGTTGCCCAAGCCTGCATCTTGTCCGTGATCATGCGCGACAAAAAATCATGGAGTCTTTCTCACCAATCCCAATGGCCGAAGAGTACGGGATGAATACTGGCAATCAGCGCCCTCGCAGGCGACGCAGTGCGCCCGGCAGAAAAAGGTTCTCCTCCACAGAGATGCGTCATCTATTAATCTCTATCCTTCTAGTTATTCTTGTGTCTGTTTCACTTATGGGGGATCCGCCATTTGGTTTTATAAGTGGCTTTTACAAAATGGGGCAATATTTTGCGTTTGGTTTGGGATGGTTTCCCGTGACTTTAATTTCTATTTTTGTTACCTCATTTCTTGTCCACGAATTTGCTCACAAGTTCACGGCACAACATTATGGACTCTGGAGCGAATTTAGAATGACCGCGCAAGGTTATTATCTCTCTGCTCTTGCAATTCTGTTTTCAATCCCTATCTTCGGTACAGGGGTCATGTATTCCAGTGGAAGCCGTTCTACTAGAGAAGATGGCCTGATTAACCTTGCAGGCCCCTTATCGAATGCGGTTCTTGCTATAATCACTACAATAATTGCATTCATTATCATTGGTACTACCGGTGCGCTAGTTATCCCACTTGGATATATGTTGGTATATGTAATTCAATTGAATGCTGTTCTGGGTGGATTCAATATGATTCCCTTTCAACCATTTGATGGCGCGACAATTTTACACTGGAATAAGATCGTTTGGGGGGTCTTAACTGCGTTCTTGATTGTGCTATTATTGCTGAGTTTCATCTTCTTACCACGCTTTTACGTATTGCCTTAGTCCATTTCAGTTACTATGTGCCCGTTGATTGTACACTAGAGGATTGTTGGTATCGCCCTATGCGAGTCTAGTACCATCAGAGTATCCACGAGGATGTCCTAGTCTGTTGTTCGATCATCCTCTATCATATTTGGATCGGACCCTTGCAAGTCTATGTCCTCTTACCTATACATTACTGGACTTTCTGCTGTTGACGACAAATGCACAGTGGCAATCAAACGAGTATTTCGTCTGTAATACTGTGCTTCTTAGCATCAGCCTCCTATCGTTTCATGACAGCCGATCAGGAGTCAGAGTCTTGCAAGTGGCGTCCCAGTCAGTTCCGGATATTGTTGAACTATCGGTTTCAGCGTGGTTCTATAGAAACAGGACCATTGCCGGATTTGATAATCCCGCGCGTTCTCTCTATGTTTCAATACGCGAGATCATAGAGAACAGTCTTGATGCCTGTGAGGACGCAGGAGTTCTTCCAGCAATTGAGGTGGAGTTGACTCGGACCGAGGAGCAAGACCCTTCAGAACTCATGACTTCTGGTCCTCAGACATTCCATCTTATTGTGCGTGATAATGGGACTGGAATTCCACGTACTGTTATTCCTCAACTCATTGGGAAGATGCTTGCTGGTACCAAGTTCACACTCAGGCAGACTCGGGGTACTTTCGGACTTGGTGGCAGTCTTGCCCTGCTCTACGGGCAGGTCACCACCCAGAAGCCGGTAGAAGTCTTGACCGGGCAGATCGGTGACACTCACTATACTCGTCTTGTCATGCGGCTTGACATCGAAAAGAATCAGCCTGTGATTGTTGAGGAGGTCCAGATCCCAAAGGATCCGACCGAACACGGAACGACCATCTCCTTCTTCTTAGAGGGGGACTGGTTGCGTAGCAAGAGAAAGATCATCGAGTATTTTGTTCAGACCAGCATCATTGTTCCCTATGCCTCGATCCAGTTTAAGAGTCCTGATGGCACGACCTACGAGTATCCGCGTGTGTATACCTCATTGCCACGTAAGCCCCGCGAGATGAAGCCACATCCACGAGGGATCGATGTCGAGACCCTGAAGAATATGATTGCACTGACTCGGAAAAAGACTCTTGCATCGTTCATGATGGGGTCTTTCCAGCGTGTGGGAAAAACGATATCTGAAGACTTTCTGAGCCGTGCCGGATTAGACCCGGGCCAGTCCCCTTCCACTGTGACCGATGAAGATCTACTGACTATGATGCATACTCTTACTTCATATGATGCTTTCATCGCGCCCTCCTCGGAGTCGCTGTCACCTGCTGGGAAGGAGTTGCTGGAGGCAGGTCTCAAGCGGTTAGATCCCGAATTCATAGCTGTGACGCAGAGGTCTCCCAGTGTTCATGAGGGCCATCCGTTCATTGTTGAGACCGCGGTGGCATATGGTGGTGATCTCCCCCAAGGTATGAGACTCTATAGATTTGCAAATAGGATCCCTCTACTCTACGATGAGGGGTCGGATGTCTCGAATCGCGTCATTCGTGAATTGAATCTGAAGAACTATGGTCTCCGGCCAGAGGATCCGCTTGCATTTCTTGTCCATATATGTTCGACACGTGTCCCTTACAAGACCGTTGGGAAAGAGTACATTGGTGATGTTGATGCAGTGCGGCGAGAGATCCGATTAGGTCTCAAGTGGTGTCTGAGGAAGATCGGCGAGGATGTCAGACGGCGACACAGAGTTCAGCGCCGACAGAAGCGCGAGAACAAGCTCCAGCGGTACTACACCTTCATGGCGCATGTGTTGTCAGATGCTACTGGGCGACCTGTGACGATCCGCAAACTCTTCGATGGAGCGTGAGAATATGTCTGATGGTGAAGTCCTCCGAAGGCATCGTGATGATGTAGTGTCCCTGATCGGGAACGTGCTGGACACGCTTGCTGAGACCATTGATGATGGTGCCTTTCCAGAGATCGGATATTATGGTTCTTCCAAAAAGAACGTGAACTATCAACCGGAACATGGTTACATCCCGGTAGACGAGCGCCCATCGTTCATCGATGGCAGAAAGCTTGAGAGCGCGAAGACCATTGCCTCCCTGATTTACGGTCTCACACGGTTCAAGGAGCATCTTGAACAGGGTATGTCAATGAGCCTTCGAGACTTTTACTATATGCACAAGGTCAAGTATGTTCAAGAGGTCCTGAAGATCTCCGACCAGACTGAGACCAATCGACTCATCAATCTCTGTGAACGAGTATTACGTATAAGCGGCGAGTCGATTCCGCGAGAGGAGTTTGGCGTTGTCAGTTCACCAAAAGGAACGTTCTACGGTGATGTGACCGTGACCGATCTCTCCGGCAAGGCCGTCAATTGTGCAGAGGCTGGCGAATACGGCTGGTTCATCTCTTCCCGCCCGTTTGATGTGACGATCCATGATATTAATATTAATGCGGCCATTCTGGTCGAGAAAGAGGCAATGGCTCGTAACCTCATCGAGTTGGGCATACCCGAAGAGCTTCACATTGGTGTAGGTTCTCTGTTCGGTCAACCGGGTAGAAATATGCGCGCATGGATCCGCAGACTTGCTAATGAGGAAGTCCCCATCTTGGTACTGGTTGACATGTCCCCATGGTCACTACGGATCTTCTCGACGATCAAGTCAAACTCCATCGAGCTGGCCAACATTCGGGGTCTCGCAACTCCCGAGGCAAAATTACTTGGCCTCACAACCGATGATTTTTGGAGTCCTAATGGGATGCTCGTGGATATCGAGCACTCACTGGAACAGATGTCAAAGTCAGACATCAAGTGTGCCCAGCAGAATCGGAACATCCCTGCGATCAGTCAGGACAAGATCCTTCGCCGTGAGAATGAACGGCTCTTACGCGAGCGCCGAAAGGGCGAGCTTGAGGCCTTCAAGGCATTTGGACTGCCGCTTGATGAATTACGTAAGATGTATATTCAATACATACGCACTAAGGCAAGTAACTTTGGCGTGAAACTCTTATAGTGCAAATAGCACAGGAGTATTGAATGATTTGGAGGTAACTCTAAATGTCTGGAGAGCGAGAGGAATTAATCAAGACACTGGACACACTCAAAGAACGAATCACAAAGATCTTGGACGCTCAGGAACAGCTTGAGGCGGATGCCGAGACCGCGAGAAATGCGCGTCGAGAGGCTGAAGAAAAAGCTTGGGCTGTAGAAGAAAAGGTCAAGGGACTCACTGAGGAGCTAGAGGCCAAGAAGAGCGAATTAGAAGAGACTTCTACTAAGTTGAAGGCTCTTGAGACCGAGGCTGAAGAACTCCGAAAGAAGCTTGCGGATATCGAGTCGAATCGAGAAGAGGAAGTCAAAAAGCTCATTGAGGAACGCGACTCACTCAAGAAAGAGATGGATGAGATCACTGAACAGCTGACCCGTGTCTCAGAACTCTATCGCGAAACTGCCGCAGAGAAGGACAAATTGAAAGAGAAAGTGGATGTCAGCGATCTTCTTGCTATCTATATCACACTTATCGAGACGGTCTTTGGCGGAAAACCACACGCTCGTGTCCTCTACACCCTTCACAACACTGGAACCGCTATCCCGCGAAAGAATATCGAGTCCAGTACGGGCATCATGGCCACCGCTGTCATTAAGGCAATTCACGATCTGCGGAATGCTGGCCTTGTCAGTTATGACGATGAGACCCAAGAGGTCAGACTCATAAAGGACATCTTCTAATCTATCTGTAGCAATAATATAACTATAGAGGATAGATGATTGTTCTTGCCACGTAGAGTCACATATCCACCTTCCCTCAAACGGTTTACAAATTCTCATGGCCTGCAGGATAAACTGCGTTCCATAGTAATGCTTCTCGGAAGCGATGCGGAAGATGTCCTTGCATGGGCTGAGAAAGAGGCTCGGCGAAGAATCGACGAGGGTGAAGTTCCGCATGGTACTTCGTTGGGGAAGGTCATCTACGAGATCATTGGCGAGGAGGCGGCGATCCGGCTCGTTCAGCAGAACGATGCGCGCGGGCGTCTGACCACAAAGGCCGAGGTGAAACAGAAGACCGGGCAAAAGGTGGAGATGCCCCTTCTCTATCGTGAGGCGGGTCTTCGTCATCCACAGGAGGCCAGAAACCTTCGGCATAACATATTCCACGAGGCCTTCACAGCATGGGTGGGGAAAGTATTTCCCGATGTTGAGACCAGTGTGCCCAAGACGGGATTTGGAACTGGTCTCACCCCCGATCTCATGATCACCCACCACAATCCCGAGTGGACGATCTCTGTCGAGTACAAGGGCTATCGTTCTATAACATTACTCAGCGAGTCTGAGATGTTGAAGGGAATGCGCTATCAGGCCGCTTATGGTACTGCTTGGTTGATAACTACAACAAACAAGAGTGTTCATGATCTCTATAGTGGAACCCTCAAGTCCGAAGAACTGGTCAAGAATGGTATCCCTCGCCTCCAGATGATCGCAAAACGGAAGACCTACACTGCTGAACAGCGCGAGAACCGCGGTATTGCTAAGAAGGGGATCGCCCATCTTGATAAACATCGGGACGACCGATTTCGCTGCAAGCTTATCCGTGCCGAGGATCTGGTAGCGTCTTGTAAGGCTGGAAAGCCTCTCAAGGGCCTTGCAATCACGACGGGGTTCGAATATGTGCAGATGTTGAAGGATGTGGGTCTTGAGAAAGAGGCTGATAACGTCCTTCGAGTGATGAAGTCCCCCACACATTCGCTGCACAGTGACACGGTCACATCAGTTCGTCTGATCGAGTAATGTACACTTAGGGAAACCTTATCAGGACATAGTTTTTAATATACTCACCCGCGATAGCAGAATGCGCAAATGGTCGCTTCTATCCTCCGGAGGTAACAGGATGCATAATCAAAGTGCAATGGATGTGTTGCAACTACTCAAGGAACTGCTCAGAGATCTCTCTCGGACCTCTCCTATCCTTGGAGCGGCAATCTTCTCAATTGAAGGACTCCCACTTGTGAGCTATTTCCATACGACCACTGAAGACGCATCTGTTGCAGCTATTATTGCTAGTGCTTATGCAGCCGGTGAACAGACAGTTCGTGAACTCCGCCAAGGTAATCTCAAATCCATCATCATTGAGGGGACTATGGGGACCTCGCTTATTCTTGCGGTCTCTGGTGGTTATCTCCTCACTGTGACCGCACCCGAGAATGCAAAGATGGGACTTGTGTTCCATGATGCAAAACGTGTGGTGCGCGAAGTTAATCGACTTATTCAAGAGCTGGCGTAGAAACTCATGGATCTTGCAAACTATCCCTTTGGTATTCACCCATGCTGGTCAAATGATCATACCCGTGTGTGGGAACGCATTCATCTTCCTGTGGCTCCACGTTGTAATGTGAAATGCATTTTTTGCGATCGACATGGTGGCACCACTTGCAATATGCCCGTTCCAGGGCGTGCTCTGCGAGTGATGAATGTTGATGAGGCACTCTCACGGTTGAAAGAAGAGTTGGCAAAACGGCCCAATCTAAAAATAGTGGCCGTGTCAGGACCGGGAGAACCATTGTACAATCAGCAGACGTTCGAGGTCATGGAAGCGGCAACAGAACTCGACTATGATCTTGATTATTGTCTGAGCAGTAACGGTGTCTTTCTATTGGACTCTATTCCCCGGCTCTCTAAGATCGGCGTTCGCACAGTCACGGTCTCGATGAGCGCGGTTCTGCCTGAGACCGCCGAAAAGGTCTATGAATGGGTCAAGTTCGATCGTGAGCGTATCTTTGAGGGATTTGGCGAGGCCGTTGTGAAGCGCCAACTCGATGGCATACGCGAGGCCCGACGCCATGGGATACATATTAAAGTGAACTCGGTTCTCATGCCCGGTATCAATCTAGAAGAGATGGGTCTGATTGCACAGGAGATTGCCAAGGCAGGTGCTGAATTTCATAACATAATGCCGCTAGTGCCATGTGGGTCGCTCAATGGTACTCGTCCTCCCACTCCTGAGGAGCTTGCAAGAGCACGAGAAATGGCAGCCGAACATCTCGATCAATTTTTTGAATGCAAGTTATGTCGCAGCGATGTAGTCGGAGTTCCCGGGCATGATACGATTCTCTAGTCCAGCCCCGTCAGACTCAGGCATCCAGCATCTAAGAGTTTGTTGATCAAAAACCAGATCGCATTGGTGTCGTATGGCAGGTCTTCCATGATCGCACTGATCTCTCTCCCACTCCCAAAAGCGTTGAGGATCTCGTCTACTGCTTCTCCGAACTGTTGTTTCAACGATGCAAGGACAACATCGGAGCAGTCTTGGCTCTTGAGAGTATCTTTCTCAGTCAGCCTCTTTTTGTAGTCGATCCACCTGTAACGTGCCAGCATCGAGAGCAATGCAACGACCTCCTCATCCGGAAGGTCGATTAAGTTCAGGATCTCTTCTACAGTCTTCTTACCATTGATGAATGCTTCAAGCTGTTCCGTCTTCTGGTCAACAACTCCCACACGAAATGGGATTTGGATGCCCATGTTCTTTTTTACTGGAACGAGATTATGTGCTGGAATGTTGAACGGGAACTCTACAATTATGTCCAAGGCAAGTTCTCTGTATCTGCGAACATCACCCTCGAAACGTTTCAGTTCCTTCCCATACTTTTCTTCGACCTGAGACAAAATTCTTTTTAATTTCTTCCTGTATGGGGTCTCGTCTGGAACTGGGGTGACGACGAGGAGCACAAGAACGGTCTCGCCGACCTCGATCAGAATGTCATATCCAGCTTTTCGAATTGTTCTGATGGGCGTGTTTGCATAGATTATTACTGCTGTGACAAATCCTGCTATGAGATCAGGGTCCACTGATAGTTCGGCATATGGAATACTAAGTATTGATTCTCCGCCCTCCATGCGAATCAATGAAATGTACCGCACTTTTTTGACATCAAGGGACACTACTATCGTTCCCCCCGTATTGTGGCGTTTCGGATGGTGCTTTTGATTGCTTCAACAAGACCTCTATTTAGAGGTTGTGCGTGAACGCGATGTGTATTAACGTTCCTATAGTGAACCATCCTTTTAGCCCTCCACCTTATCATAAAAATCCACGACGCCCATGTCCAGAAGTCTTCTAGTGATCGTAGTAATTACATCCGCTGTCACGTTGACCTCTTCTGCAATCTCGGCCAGCGTCTTAGTACCGTCGCAGAGTTCTACGATGTCGATGATCTGTTCCCCGTACGCTCCAATTAGGAGACTTGGTGGTTCCGTGACTTTCTTGAGGATCGTATTTTCACGAATCGAGCGTTTGAATGAGACCCACTTGTACTTGTCAAGCAGAGAAAATATGGCGATGCCCTCCATAGGGTTCAGTTCAGCCGCCTCTATGATCTCTCTGACAGTGCGTTTTCCGTTGATGAACCCCACTACCAATTGTAGTTTCTTATCGGTTTCCCCCACAGCCCATGGGATTTTGGCCCGGTGGTCTGGTGTGGCATCCGACTCTTTGATCAGCGAGGGAACAAAATCAGGATTGATCTCCCGATATGGAAACACGCTCATTATGAAGAGTGCAAACTCTCGAAATGGTCGAATATCACCCATCCATGACTTGAGCTGTGATTGGTACCGTGTCTCGAACGTGTTTATGATCAACTTGAGAGCTTCTCGGTAGGTTCTATCGTCATCGATCTTGTCTGTGATGAGGAGACCTACTGTATGCAATCCCTCCTCAATAATTACAATGTATCCCTCTTTGGAAAACGTTCTCAGGTCACGGTTCTCAAAAATAATGATTGCAAGAACAAAGCTGGCGACGAGATCGGGATCGACACTCATCTCACGATAGGGGATACCTAGTAGTGGCTCTCCGCCTTCTTTTCGTACCAATGAGATATATCGGACCTTTTCTGGGTCCAGCCCTACGCCGCTCATTCTGTGATATGATTGTCAAACATGAATATGAAGCTACTGGCTGTATGTGATAGGACTTTTGTGGCTCACTCAAAAAAGTCAAGGAGTCCAGCCTGCGTTGTCACGTGTGCAGAATTGTCAGGGACCAGTGTATATCCTATTATCCCTTTGAGGTCAATGTACTGAAAGGCTGTACCATTACGAGTGATCAAAAAACTTCCTTTCATGCCGACAATCTCTCCCACGATTGAGAGATGTTCAATCGAGTTCGATTGTGTTCGCCATGGGAGTGGTCTGGAATCCAGCTCGTCTATTGCGTAATATCGGCTCAGGTCTTCCAACTCTATGTTGTGAGTGTCAGCAAGATCAGATGGTACCTCTGAGAGTGCGGCCTTGACCAACCGTGCAGCCTCTGCTGCCTCAATCCTTTTGGATAATGCATCTGCTTTCTTTCTGCGTGATACTACCATTGCGACGTTCTGCAAGGCCCCTATCTTGCTCTCTATCTGACGGGCTATTTTCCCGTCCCTGACCTGCCTTATGATCCCTGCAAAGTCTGCGCCTTGTTCGACCCAGCGAGTTCTATATCTCTCCTTAGTGGACACTCCCACCTTGACTCTTCCTCCCGCAAAGACCACGATGTACACAACATATTCTGTATTCTTGCACTGCTCTCTTCGTTGCGGAGTCGCATTGCATACAGAGCCGTTGCAGCGGATGCACTCGGCCAGATAGTCCATCCCCGAACACGGTCCACACTGAGTCCCTCGTCCTTGGATAATTGTTCTCTCCGGACATTGATGAGACCGTCCATCACTTCCTCTGAAGCCAACGCATCTCTTTGGACCTGTGACGGACCACTTGATCTGTTCGCCTCTCTTCAGTTCATAGAACTCCGGCTGGTCACTGTCTGAGGTCCAACCAGTGAGACCGTGCACAAAACCCTGTGCTGTCTCTCTCCACGTAGGTGAGATGATGTGAAGAGGCGAGTCGATTAGAACCAGAATGTCTTTCCTCCCTGTCCCATCCATTTTGCCCCATGAATGTTCAGATCGCTTCCGCACTTTGGGCAGGTGCCATCCTTGGCGAGATTGTTCTTTTTCATGAATACGGAATATCGTTCCACTGCCTTAAAACCGCAATTGGGACAGTAGGTGTTTTCAGTATCCATGCCTGGTACGTTTCCTGAGTAGATGAACACAAGTCCCGCCTCCTTTGCGATCTTGATATGTTTCTCCAATGTACTGGCCGGAGTCCGTGGCAGATGGGTCATCTTGTACATTGGTGAGAATGCCGTGAAATGCATTGGTGTCAATGGTCCGAGGTTCTCGACCACCCATTCGACAAGTCTTCGCGTGTCGTCCTCATGGTCGCCGATCTGCGGAATTATCAGGTTCGTCAACTCAATAAAGATGCCTTTCTCTTTCATGCGGAGTAACGATTCGAAGATTGGTTCGACTTTTGGTACCGCCATGTATTTTTTATAAAACTCGGGGTTTGCACTCCCCTTGAAGTCCACGGTTGCCGCATCAAGGTACGGGGCAATATAGTCGACAGCCTCCGTTGTCATGTATCCATTGGTGACGAATGTGTTGAACATACCTCTCTCATGGGCAATCTTTGCTGTATCGTGAGCAATCTCCATGAAGATGGTCGGCTCGGTGTACGTGTAACTGATTCCATCACACTCGTACTGCTGGGCCAGATCCACGATCTCTGTCGGTGTCAATTGTTGCCCGACTGGTGTCTTCCTCTGGGATGAATGATAGTTCAGACAGAACTGGCATCTGAAGTTGCATGATGATGTGCTGATCGAGAAGGTTGTGGAGCCTGGTGCAAAATGAAACAGCGGTTTTTTCTCGATTGGGTCTGCAGCCATGCCATCGATGAGACCATAGACCTCTGTGTAGAGGACTCCATCCTTGACCTTACGCACCCTACAGAATCCGGACTGCCCCTCACGAATGATGCATCTTCGAGCACAGAGATTACATTGGACTCCATTGTCCAATTTTTCGTAGAGTACTGCCTCTTTTATCATCAGTCTGATACTTCCCGATCTTCTTATTCAGTCTTGGTATTAGTCACGTAGCGTATTGTTATAAGTGAATGATACAATAAATGATTGATTCTCATGGCAGACAGTCAAAAGATCAAGAGAATCGCAAATCTGTTGGACACTGTCAAGGGCCAGTGTGAGCCATTTCTAAAAGAGTGTTCCGAGGCCCGACTACTGGCTATGATGGACCCACAACAGGCCATCGAGAAATACATCTCTCTTGCAAGCCAGACCTTGACAAATACGACGATCTCTACCACTCCCTCATGTCGTCCCATTCTCCAAAAGGCGATCTCAGCCGTCACGACCGGTTCATTGGACACATCCTTTGTCGAGACTCTGGAGCAACTGCGTCAGGTATACCTCATTGATGTATTGCGGCCTGCAGTTCATGACTATCTAAAGGACGGTAAGGCATCATTGGCTCAGATGAAGCAGCTCTACGATAGTGCGTTAAAGATCGACAGCCTGTTCCATGTTGCCGTCTTTCTCACCCGCATGTCATCCTACTTTGGTGATTCCGTTCCTTCAGGTTCACTATGATGTCCGTTTTCTATGATCAATGTGTCACCATCGATCTTTGCAATGCCTAGCCTCTCAAAGTCCTCGGCCCATTTGGTCACCTGTGCCGGAGAGATCCCTAACGACCGTCCTATCTCACGAATGGTCATCTGGCCTGTTTCCTCCAGCATGAGGAATGCCTTCGTCTTTTCTGTGGACTCCATGAGACCCATATAACTCTCTATTCGCCGTTTTGTTGCATCGAGTTCGGCTTTCATCTTGGCATGTTCTTTTTGGAACCGTTCATTGGCCGCAGTTAACCGCTCGTACTCGCTCTTGATTCGTTCAAGTTCTCTCACACGTTCTCCCGACTGGTATTCGCGGAGCTGTGTCTTCATCTCGTCAATCTCGCCAAGTCGATCTTTATACCGTTGCATCTCTTGCTTGAGCTGTTCGATCTTTGTGGAATAGTCCTGACATTCCAAGTCTTTCTTGGCAAGCTGGGCCAATGCCTCTTTGGTCTTTGCCTTGGCCTCTTCAAGTTCTTTGAGTGTCGCGTCAAGGTTTTCCTTGAGCATATCCCTTGATACCTCAATATTCTTGATCTGCTGACGTAGCTCTGCGACCATTGCACTGTCTGGTCCCGGTCCAGCCTTCAGTGATGCAATAGTGGACTCCATTGCCTCAACAAGTGTCTGCGAAGTGGAAAGCTCTGCTTTGAGCCCCTCGATCTCGTCCTCTCGATTTTCAAGAACTTGTTGTGTCAAGCGAAGATCACGGGTCAACTCCTCAATTCGGCGCTCCATGGCTCTCATCTTTTCTTGTACATCCGGAGGTAGCTCGAACCGTGGCTTCATGCTCAATTCTTGTGTCAAAAATTCCAGTTCTGTAGAACTCTTCTGTATATAATCATCAAGACTGGCTTTGATTGCAGCCAGTTCTTCCATTGCCAACCGAATCGAATCCTTGAGTTGGCTTCCTATCTCCCGTACTCGTTCGAGGATGGGTGTGGCCATTCCTGAAGTGAGGGTTTCCTCTATCGGTGTGAACTCCTCTTCGATGATCGGTGCTACTACTGTCTTCACATAACTCTCCTGTAAGTTCGTCTTAGCCTTTCTCTTACTACGACCAACAATCGTAGTGCGTAATGACACAAGATTGCCCTTTAGATTGACGAGAAACGTAAGTACGACGGGCACCAGATTACGTTCGATCGCATCCGTGGCCTCATCAACTGCTGAGATCGCTCTCTCGATCTGGATGAGGCTGTCCCGTACTCGCTCTATACTCTTTTCCATCTCTAACCGGCGACGCACTTGCTCAGCAGGTTCCACCTTCATGATATCCTCAGTGGCACGCCCTGACTCAACCAGCTTTTTTCGCATCTCCTCGTCTACGCCAAGCTCTTCAAGGAGCTCGTCAACTACACTCTTCTCGTCACCAGTTGGGCTACTGTCCTTCTCTTCTCCTGCCATTTGGAGACCTCCGCTATGTACCGAAGAGGCACAAACTACCCATTGCTTGCGGCCTCATAAATCTATGCGGATTGCTTTTTTTCCACGGTTTGCTAATTTAGTATATCATCCAAAACAATAAAACCGTTTGAAAAATCTTCGACTTCACCGACTCATAAATGGTGAGCCCCTTGAGACTTAAGATTGAAATGCAGGCCAACATCCATAATCGAGGTTCTTCTCGGATCAAAGACGGGAAGATGGTCTGGTTTCTTCTTACCGATATGGCGAACCAATTTGTGAGTTCGATCGATGTCTTTCCCCCCGCGCGTGTTGTAGAAAAGGCGGAACGCAATATGGTGGCTGTCATCAAGGTTCCCGATCTCAGTCCTGGTGAGAGCTTCTCTCCCACCGTCATTCTCAGAATTGACACGACGACTCGTGACTGGTTGATGGAGACCGTTGACACTCCCGAACCCATCAAACGTAGTATAATTGGCACATATTGTAAGATGCAGAAATACTGGGAGACCGAAGACTCGATGATCCAGCGCTTGTCTGAGAAGGTTGCCGAACGAAGCCACAGTGATGAGTCCTATGCCCGTGAAGCCATGAAAGTTGTCCGTGAGAGCGTGAAGCTCAAGACCTACCTTGAGGAGCGACGGGGCGCAGCTCGTGCGGTGCGGGAACGCGAGGGTGACTGTGACGAGCACGCGGACCTCTTTATTGCTCTGACCCGAGCCGTACAGATCCCTTCGCGCCGAGTTGTGGGACACTATTTTCAGGGCGGTCCTACTCCCGAGCCTCATGCGTGGTGTGAAGTGTTTCTAGATGGAAAAGGATGGGTCCCTGTCGATCCGGCTCTGGGTCGGTTTGGTGTATTGACAGAGAGCTACTTTTCTCGGATACGGCAGGGTCTCGTGTCGGAACGGCCGACTATCCAGTTCAAATACAGTAGAGCAGCTCAGGTTCCCGTTGACATCGAGGAAGATGTCACATGGACGATCCTCCAGAACGGCAATTCCCATTGAACTCACTCATCAAGCAGATTTGCCGCTCGCAGGTTGACGAACATCTCTGCGCCAAAATGCCAGCACGAGTGTGTGTCAAAGATACTGCATTGGATCTTCGGAAGTAATGGCGCCTCGATCGCGCTCCTCAGCGTCGCTGCCAGATGATGTGCCATCATCTCCCCGTATGCGGCAATCTGCGGTACTGCATTCAAAAATCGTGATTTTGTGCGTTCCATTGGTCCCGGTTTATAGTCTGCGATCTCGATCGTTCCGTTGACGAACCTCACGAGATCAATGTGCCCCGAGAGTCCCTCCTGTTCTGACCAGACCGGAACTTCAATTGCGAGGGTCTGAGGATCATGGTTGAGAAACTCTGTCAGGATCGAGTGGTCGGATGAGTATGACTTGTCGCCGCGTAATCTGTGATACTCTCGTATCTTCTTGACAAGATCGTCGTTCACATTCTCACTTATGAGACCCTTGCGTAAGAATCTATTTCGCAGCCCGATCTTCGTTGCATTTGACATCTTTTTGAGTCGAAGTGATGATGCCCGTCGATAGAACGGTGAAGTAAAGGGTTCTGAAGGAATCTTTCCCTCAACGATCGTGTTGAGGTGTGCCCATAGTGCTGCAAGGTCTCCCGTGGTCTTGCCGAGCCGTTCGTGATTTGTGACATTCCACTGGAATTTATAGGCGATCTTCCCGTGCTGAAGTTCTCTTCGCACGATATGTTTTTCGTCGGTACTCATCAATCCTCGTATTTTACTTCCACACCAATCTTTTTAATTCGACGCCCCCATCCCCAGGTCAGGTGCAGGAAATGACTTACGGATTTGTCGTGTTCTATCGGTTCAAACTTATGGATAAAGAGGAGGCCCAACGGTCCAAAAAGTTCTGGGAGACCTTTAGAGCCGAGTCGTGGCCGAAGGAACTAACCATTATCGGTGACTATCGCCATGCATGGGGCACCGAATGGAATGGTTTTCTTATCATCGAGTCCGAGAATCCACAACTCTTTTTCGAATTCTGGCCCGAGTTTAGAGAGAAGACCCGTTGGTATGTAGATAATACACGTACCGTTATTGGCTACAAGGGCGATCCCAAAAAGTGGCTAGCATCTGATGATTGAGCTCATCATTGAGGACATGAAAAAAAAGAGATGGCCGAGGGGGTCGCAGTGACCCCGCTCGGGCGTGAGGCTTTTACTCTAGTGCAGCGTCTTCCATCAACTCGACGATCCATGTGAGATCCTTCTCCAGGATACCATCGCCGCTCTTGTAGACCATCAGTGATCCCGCCTCTGCGTTTATGATGGTCGTCAAGAACGCCTTGCTAGGATATGAGAATGTTCCACGAAATCTGGTGATCTCGCCCTTGTACTTCCGCTTGTAGAGCCCGATCTCCGCCTCTGTCTGGATGCCATGGCCTCTGAATTCCATCTGGCTCAGGTTGCCCTTTTCGATCCCAGAGAGGAGTACAGCATCTACGCTCTTTGCGTGAGAGTACAACTTCTCAGTACCGCCGTTAAGGTTTAGTGGAGTGATGTTGGCGCCCGTCAGTTCCTCGTACATCCGGCAGAACTTGCGCGCGATGCGTTCGGAACCACGAACCTCAATTGTGCCCTTGTCGAGCTTGATGAACACGTGGCCTCTGTCAACACTCACATAGTGAACTGGTGTGAGATTGCCATCAGCATCGTAGGTCAAGACTCGAACCCTGAATCCTGCAACAAAGGTCGCATTGATTCTCTTGCCAGTCGCTTTGACATCAACGAATCCGGCAGCTATGTCGTTCTTCTTTTTCGGTTTGTATGGAACAGCCCGTAAAGCAGCAGCGACCTGCGTGGCGGATTTGGTCACTCCCTCCTGGCGGTAGAGCTTCACTGAGATTCCTAGACCTGAAACCCTCACAAGTTTAGATCGTTTGGAAGATTTCTTGGTAGTGGTTGCCTTCTTGCTCAAGATACTTCAACTCGCAGTTAGTTTTCCTGTTGGGATAACTTACCTTACCTTCCACTGGAACTTTTATGCTTATAAACAGCGCATCAAATTGAGAGATTATGCTGATACTACCCCACGTAATATCCAGACATACATGGAAATATTAGAAGGGTCTTCGGGCCGGAATTTTGGCGCTTTTTTCGAGATTTAATTTGGCGCCAAATATGTCTGGGCACATAGGGCACATACTTGTGTACTTGAAAAATCACAAGTTCAATCAATTATGGATTGATATTAGTTTTAATTCCATTGGCGATTATACTAACGTAAAATCACAGTATTCAGGTAATAGTTTCAACGGTCGTACTCTGACGCTCCCATTCTCGTGACCAGTCACGTTCGGCATCTATCAAGTATTTAATATCCCGATATCGAGTTCGTCCTATAATGGTAAAACTCAGAAATAGATTCACAAGCATCAACATCATATATGCCGGAAATATCATGAACAGACCCACTTGTCCTGCACTGCTCGTTTTGATGGCAACAAAAGACCATAACAACTGAAAGATTATAGCTGACAGGTACCCTGTTGCCAAAAACATACGTCGCCCACTCTTCATATACTGAAGATAACGTGTTCGATCGTGTTCGGTAATACTACCGACTCGTGGTTCAAGAACATGGTACAGAAATTCTTCATTCGACTTGCTGCATGGTAAAGATCCATACGCATACCGTTGATTGTAAGTTGGACTTTCTTGGACAGTAGGTCCATAGTCCGCCCACCAACGGCAGTGGGCTACTACAACCTCACCATCATGGTGAAGGTCATATGTGACCTGTGACCGGGAGTATTTAAACTCCTACAAACAATGTCCAAATATGTCCAAGTTTGGCGTAGCTGTTTGCGACCCTATAATTATAAGAAATACCGGAAAAGACAAACCAGTAGTATGAAACCACTGGATGAAATCAAATGAAAAAAGGAACAGTTGAACTGGCATTGCCACCAGCCCAACCCCCATGTGAATACGCTTGATGCGTTTTTCTTTTGGCCCCGAAAACAAATATCGTGGAATCGTTCTGGTTGTTTTGCTCTTCATCTAAGCAAGCATCCCCATTTCTTTAGTCTATCCATTCTTCATAGAGTTTGGCAATAAAACCCCGCCAGGTTAGCAAGTATCCGAAGATACTTGACAGATGAAAACACGAACGTCACTAAATATGATGGGGGTAGAACACTAATAATCAAATCGCTCATTCATGGCATATGCCTAAATATCAAGTCAAGAGCCTCTCACAAAACAAGCTCAGTGCTATTAGTGGTCAGACGCAAGTTCACGCATCCCTCTTTTTCCAACATATAATCAAAGGAATCAACTGATCAGTGTAAAAAGCCGAATAATTTAGTAATTTATACGATTCGCCATGATTGGGAGAATGATCAATAGCCACAGAGAAAGTAGACATTCGTGGGCATCGTGGATATGAGCTTACATACTCCCATTCCACCTCACGAATGACCTTCAACATCACATGGAGGTTGTTGTTGTTGTCCACTGCCGCTGGTGAGCGGACTCTGGTCAAACTGTCCAAGAACGTCCACCTTACTACAGTCAACGGTCAATTACGTATGTATTACTGATGAGGTCTTTGATCATCTCATGGATTCGAGGGGGATCACTGACAAAGGGTGTGAATGAATGAGTGCGTGCCTCTTCAATGCATGTCGCAATAGATGAGACCTCTTTGCACCAGATCAGGTGACCACGCCGAGCCATCTCTCCAATGAGCTGTGCCTGATGGCCTTCCATTAGCGACTTGTTCTCGACGACAACCAATCTGAGACCTCGCTTGACGCACTCCATTGTAGTGCCCGCCCCGCCAGTGCTCACGATGATGTCTGCTTTCTTGTAGGCAGCCTCGAGGGAACGGATAAACCGAAAATACCGAATGTGCTTTGGAATGTAGGAGCCGCGTCCGATTTGAGCAATGACAGGTTCGGTGATGGTGCCGTCTCCGACAAGGCGATCCATCTCAATGATGAGCGGATCAAAATGAGCAGTACCGACAGTGACGAATATCATAGGAGCTGCCCTCCATAGATCGCTCCCGGTGTCTTGGCTGCAAGTTGGGGCCACTGGACCACGAACAGATTAGTCTTGCCTAAGAGGATTCTTCCCGTCATGGACATCTCTGTCACTCTGGACATACTCTCAACAAACACGGTCTTGATACCAAGCACACGGGCCGTATAGAATATTGGAACGGTCAGACCTGTACCGCAGCTGATGACCACGGCGGGGCGAAAGAGAATGAAGTAAATGAACGAGAGCATGAGTGTCACGAGGGTTCTGATGACCGCCATGATCTTGGAGTCCTGTGGAAGGAGGCGCGGGGGGAGCACTGGAAGCGTCCTTCCGGGGATGCGGACCTTTCGAGGTGTTAGTCGATCAAGTGCACCAATGAGGTACAGATACTCGAACTGCGGGCCCAACAAGTCGACTAGGGCAAAGGTCTGTGCGGTATGGCCACCTCGTCCAAGAACAACTGCGATTCGTCTGCTCAATGCCATTCCTCACTCTGACTCTCATACTGCTATAGATAAAGTAAGTGCTTTTTCATATTTTATTGAAGCGTTAGGTATCACAGGATTGAACTCTGTTCTTCAAGTTGCAATTTTTTACTATCTTGCACTTCGTCATTACAAGTAGTGGACTTCAACGCATGACGACTTGCATCCGTTTACTACTTATAGTGCGTAGTGAAGGTGACGGTTGAGGTCCAAAAATGAAAGTGATCAAGCCAGCGAACGTTCACCCGCTCTATTCTGACATTGCAGGAATCGTCGGTGACGACCGTGTCAGTGATAATCAACTGATCATCTCAGCGTACAGTAAAGATGCTTCTCATCTGACAGCAGAGCGCCCCGGCATAGTTGTCTTACCCACGACTGTGGAAGAGGTGCAGGCGGTAGTCCGGCTCTGTGCCTCCACAAAGACCCCACTCATTACTGCTGGTGGCCGTAATGGTATCTGTGGTGCATGTCTTCCACGTGTGAAGGAAGCAGTCATGCTTGACATGACCAAGATGGACAAGATCGTTTATCTGAACGAAGATGTCATGACCGTGACCGTGGAGGCGGGTATGAGATGGGCCGAGTTGATCCACCGACTTGACGAGCACGGATACAAGCTGGGCTTTCGAGGGCCTTACGGTGGCAATGCGGGTACTGTCGGAGGTTCTGCAAGTAGTAATAGTATTGGCTATGCGGCTTCAAAGTTTGGACCTACTGCCGAGAGTGTGGTCTCGGTAGAAGTAGTATTGGCCAATGGCGAGGTCTTGCGGACAGGCACTGGTTGGAATCGCACAGCCCAGCTCTTTGCCCGATATTCTGCTTACAATGATCTGACAGGCCTCTTCATGGGCGATTACGGAACACTTGGTGTAAAGACCAAATTGACTCTGAAAATCTATCCGAAGGCCGAGATTTTCACGTATGGCGATTTTGGATTTAAGACGCTCAAAGACTCTACTGCTGCATTTCTTGAGGTTCAAAAGTACGGGCTGACGGAGGAGCTTAATCTCCTTGCTGATCGGCAGTCCACTGACACATTCTTCCCCGGCTTCTTGGACAGTCATCCTGAGATCCACTCGCTCTTTGCAGCGATCGTTCAAGAGACCGATGAGGCACTGGCTCAACGCAAGATGGAACTCATCCGAGAGATCGCATTCAAACATGGGGGAAAGGATCTTGGGAACTTTGCCTCACAGATGCATTGGGGTGAGATGTTCAATCTTGTTCAGCCATTATTCAATAATGGGTTCTGGCTTAACACCTGTCATCTCCGGCCGATCCCAACAATTCCTATCATCATGGAAAAGTTGTGGGCGATCTTCAAGAAATACAACATGCCGAAAAATGGCGTCAAGTGGATTGCCAGCGTGCTTGGTTCAGACCGGACCTATGCGACAGGCTGGTTTACGATCTTCACGCCTGCGAAAGAGCGCATGGACGAGGTCCTCAAGATCTGGAATGAGATGCTTGACGCCATAATAGACACTGGTGCCTGTCCCTATTGGAGTGGATTGCTCTGGGAAGACCGTGTGATGAGACGGACCGATCCCGTATTCCTTCAAGTCCATCGCACGATAAAGAAGGCGCTGGATCCTGATAATATTCTCAATCCACATGTGTTTGAGGAGGTGCACTAAATGGAACTGACAAATCTCAGGCAATACCAAGATGAGCTCTGGCTGTGCGCTAGATGTGGCGACTGTTCGTTGGCTGACAAGACGGTTGCCTCACACAGAGATGTGTATCTCCCTTGTGCAGTGAAGAATGTGCTTGGGTTTGAGGTGTATGACGCACGTGGTCGTATCATGGTCATGAACGATCTTCTCGACGGGAATCTTGAGGTCACCGAGGATTTTGTAGACTGGCTCTATACATGTACCACCTGCAAGAGTTGCCAAGAGACCTGTACGGCCAATGCCGACGGGATCCGTCTTCCTGAGATGGTGGAGGCACTTCGGCGTGATGTGGTCGCTGCCGGGATCACTGTGCCCAAGCATGATGCGATTGAGGAGTCGATTGTCCAACATGGAAACCCCTACAAGGAGCCTGCAGAGAAACGCTTGGAACTCTTTGGGGAACGGGACTGGCCGGAGACCGCAGAGGTAGTGTATTTTGTTGGTTGTACTAGCGCGTACCGTGAGAAAGAGATCGCGCGCACGACCGTCGAGCTACTCGACAAGATCGGAGTTGATTTTACAGTCATGTCCGATGAGAAGTGCTGTGGATCCGTTCTCCTGCGTCTGGGTCATACCGAGCCCTTTGGTGAACTGACGGAACATAATATTGAGGCGATTAAAAAGACTGGTGCAAAGACCGTTGTGACAGCTTGTGCTGGATGTTTCAGGACATGGAAGATTGATGTTCCTAAAGAGGGGTACAAGTATCCCTTCGAGGTCATGCACATAACCGAGTACATTGACCAGATGGTCCAAGAGGGACGGGTGGGCTTTAAGGCCCCCACGGGTGTAAAGGTCACCTATCATGATCCCTGTCATCTTGGTCGGCATGCAGGAGTGTACGAGGCGCCACGTCGGGTTCTCCAGTCCGTTGAGGGGCTTGAACTCGTAGAGATGTTGACCAACCGGCGCTATGCCCATTGCTGTGGTTCTGGCGGTGGTGTGAAGAGCAGCTTTGGGGATCTTGCCGATGCCGTCGCGGCGAATCGTATTGCTGAGGCTGAGGATACTGGTGCAAAGATTCTTGTTACAGCCTGTCCTTTCTGTCACAGAGGGCTTGAAGATGGAGCCAAATATGCTGGAAGTGATATGAAGATTATTGACCTTCCAACTTTTGTGCTACAATATGTGAGCGAGCATGGAGAAACGAGTGAAGTGTCGAACCCACTAAAAGAGCAATTCATGGAGTACCTGAGAAGACATCCGAAGATCTTTGACGGTCTCAAGAAGGGCGCAGTCATCGATTACGATATTGACGGTGATCGGTTTCATATTCTTGTGACCGGAAAGAAACAGATCGATGTGATTCCGGTTCGCGCTGAGAACCCTGATGTGGAACTGATGTTCTCACCAGCTGCCGTTGAGCGGCTTGTGCAATTTGATAGTGAGGACGAGTATGCCGCACAATTCGGTCGTTTCTTCAAAGAACCCACTGATGATGAGTGGATCAAGTTCAATCTTCGGCTCAATATCGTCAAATTGGTGATGAAGGGATACAGGAAGTTTGCACAGAAGGCTGGTCTGCTATAGTAGTGTTCCATGTTTGGCATATCTGTGTTTGTGATATCTATAGCGTGGCTTTAACTCAAATGAGAATGCTCTCCAAATAGGGCAATGGTTTATTCAAGTCCAAGTTTAAACTAACCTTTACTTATTTGATATTTTTCCCGCTCAATTTTCGCGTGATAGAACGTCTTCCGATTCCCGTGTATTGAACTTGATTTTGAACCACGAATGTGTCCTGATTGTACTGATAATATGATTCCATGTCCATTCTGCTGCATAGCCTGCTGCTGGGGCCAACGCGAAATATAGAGGCCACACAAATCTCAGACTGAAATAAGCCATAAAGAGTCCAGCAAATAACAGCAACAAAAATGGGGAGAGATACAAGATCCACTCGAACTTTGGACGCATGGCTTGGTAATCCTTCCATAGTACAATCACGGCAACGATTATGGCTGGAAGCCAGAACATGAAGCCAAGCCAGAATGTCTTGATCACTACTTCCGGAATGACCACAAAATTGTACAAATTATTCCATTGCCAGTACCAATCTGGTTGAACGCCAATTAAGGACCAAATACCTCTTACTGCTAGATATGCCGCGGCCGATAGTGCCATTGCAATGCTTCCCTCTATGAAGCCTCGTCGATTTCTCTGGAGGATTGCTCGGAACAACCACGCCACAGCAGCCAATATTGCCACCTCTTTACAGAGGGTTCCGATTACTATGACCGGGATGATCAATGAGGCTCTTTCACCACGTTTTATCAGAAGGAGTGCGACCGCTAGGCTAAGCATTGCAGGAACATCTGTTAGTACACATATTCCATAGGCTGCTGATATCCAATTGACGGTGGTCAGTCCAGTTCCAACAAATGCCCCAAAGCTGTCCACATCAAATTCTCGGATTAGAAAGTATGTCACTGGAGCAATTAGTGAATTCAGTACAAGAGTTATTGTAGTCCATACAATGATTGAATCACCAGGGACTAATGATACGATTATTGGCATGAGTGGCCTGTAACAGAACGGTGGTACTGCGTTACTTGGCGACAGATTTCCTCTCAGTATATCAATTACTACGAGGTAATGATTACTATCGGGTCTGAGGATTGGAAATCCTATAATTATAGAACCCGCCAGCGAAATCAATAGTGTTGCTACAATTGTGATTATGATGTATATCCAGTCAATGCGTGTTATTTTCACAATCAGTCTCTCCATTTATTCATGTTTTCAGGCCGTATTTTATAAAATATGATAGTCCATAGAAATATCGGACATCTGGGTCATTGGAGCGCCATGGGTTTCCCATTTTTAGCCATTCGCTGAGGTATCCTTTGAGAAATTGCAACGGGCAGTCTCGCTTAACGACGCGTTTGATTGACCGTGCTACTACTAAAAGCGTGTTACACCTGACATAGGCCATTCGTTGCCCCATTAGATATGCGCCCCTTGGGCTATGAACTGCAGTGGGTCGAATTGTCTTTATGGTAAATGATTCATCCCCTACCATTATTCTATACCCATGTAGAATTGCCTTGATGTCCCATAGAGTATCAGGATCAAGATCCCAATACCTGTTTCTGGTCAATTTCACTACGCCCCACCGGACTAGTCTTCCAGTTCCTGAGGGCATTCTCCTCCGGCGATCTCCAAGCACCTGTCCGGAGAAACAGCCGATTTGCGGATCTTTCTGAAGGAGGTCTACTGCGCGTTCAATGTAGTCCTCTGGGAGTCTTGTGTCGGCATCGATCTTGATGAGGAAGTCGAACTGATTCTTGTCAAGCCAGTCCGAGTTGAGTTCTCGCACTCTTCTAAAAGCTCGACCTTGCAAGTTGGGGTTTGGAGTTTGTTTTTTATCGCCATATGTTATGGAATAGGATATGTGATGCTTTTTAAGGAGGTCTACAAACACTTGTGTTGAGTTGTCAGAGGAACCGTCATCGATCAGAATCCAGTATTTGGGAGTGAGGCTCTGGGCCATTATGTTCTCCACAAGACCTGGTATGTTCTTTTCCTCATTGAAATACTCAGTGAGGGCAAGTATTCTGACCATTTGTTCATCAACTATCCTTTGTTTTCACGTATTGTGTTGCATGGTTTCCGATTTTTATATCATTCCTATAGATTTCTTATGATATTTATAATTATGTGCGTATTCGTATTCCACGCTTTAAGTCCCAACGATATCTTAGGCTGTAGAAATATTTTATATCCGGATCATCAGAGCGCCATCGATTATGTGGTTTCAGCCATTCTTTGAGGTATCCTTTGAGAAATTGTAACGGATACGATCGATTGAGAAGTCGTCTAATTAATCTGGTTATCACGAGAATAGTGTTACATCTGACGTAGGCCATACGTTGTCCCATTAAGTATGCCCCTCTTCCACTAAGAAGACGTGTCGGTCGAGTAGTCTTCATGGTGAAGGACTCGTTTCCGACCAAGACCTTGAACCCATGAAGGTGTGCCTTAATGTTCCATAAGGCGTCAGGATCGAGATCCCAGTATTGCCCTCTAGTCAGCTTGATGACTTCCCAACGTACAAGTTTTCCGGTTCCACATGGCATTTTTCCGAGATATTCACCAAGCACCTGTCCGGAGAAACAGCCGATTCGCGGATCTTTCTGAAGGAGGTCTACTGCACGTTCAATGTAGCCCTCTGGGAGTCTTGTGTCGGCATCGAGTTTAATGAGGAAGTCGAACTGATTCTTGTCAAGCCAGTCCGAGTTGAGTTCTTGCACTCTTCTAAAAGCTCGACCTTTCAAGTTCGGGCTAGGGTTTTGCTTTTTCTCGCCATAGGTGATTGAATATGGCACGTCGTATTTTTCGAGGAGGTCTACGAACACTTGTGTTGAGTTGTCTGTAGAGCCATCATCGATCAGAATCCAGTACTCGGGAGTGAGGCTCTGGGCCATTATGTTTTCCACAAGACCTGGTATGTTTTCCTCCTCGTTGAAATATTCAGTGAGTGCCATGACTCTGACCATTTTTGTACCATCCATTAATAGTGACGATCTCTGTTGGGTTTTCTAATGGTTCGTAACTTAACTCTAACGCAGGAGTGAGTTTTAATTGTCGAATGCGTATTCTCTGATATTTATCCAAGTAGAGGGTTGTATTATGAATAACTGTCATTTTATTTTATAGTATTGGCCACACTTATTTTTAAAATACTTCTTCGGGTTGCGGTCTAATTTATCTATGTCCTGTTTTTTAATAATGTACTATTTATTTTTATATGGGGGTCGTGTGTAGGTCGTCTGAATCAAGAATTCAGTACTATCAAAATGTGACCGAAGACCGAATCCATGAGTTTTGAAATTCTATACTGGTTCGATTTACCTGTTTTCTGAAGACAAATATGGAATGCTACCTCTGTTTTTTTTCTCTATTTTCTTGAAGTACAATTAATTATTACAATTTCTCTCTTCGGCCGTGTCGTAAATCCCAACGATACTTCAGGCTGTAAAAGTATTTTATATCAGGATCGTTAGAACGCCATCGATTCCATGGTCTTAGCCATTCGCTAAGGTACCCCTTGAGAAATTGTAATGGGTATGCTCTATCGAAGATTTTTTTAATTAATGACTTGAATACAAGTAACGTGTTGGTTCTGATATATGCTGTTCGTTGTCCCATTAAGAAGGCGCCTCTACGACTAAGAAGTAATGTCGGTCGAGTAGTCTTCATGGTGAAGGACTCGTTTCCGACCAAGACCTTGAACCCATGAAGGTGTGCCTTGATGTTCCATAGGGTGTCAGGATCGAGATCCCAGTATTGCCCTCTAGTCAGCTTGATGACTTCCCAACGTACAAGTTTTCCGGTTCCACATGGCATTTTTCCGAGATATTCACCAAGCACCTGTCCGGAGAAACAGCCGATTCGCGGATCTTTCTGAAGGAGGTCTACTGCACGTTCAATGTAGCCCTCTGGGAGTCTTGTGTCGGCATCGAGTTTAATGAGGAAGTCGAACTGATTCTTGTCAAGCCAGTCCGAGTTGAGTTCTTGCACTCTTCTAAAAGCTCGACCTTTCAAGTTCGGGCTAGGGTTTTGCTTTTTCTCGCCATAGGTGATTGAATATGGCACGTCGTATTTTTCGAGGAGGTCTACGAACACTTGTGTTGAGTTGTCTGTAGAGCCATCATCGATCAGAATCCAGTACTCGGGAGTGAGGCTCTGGGCCATTATGTTTTCCACAAGACCTGGTATGTTTTCCTCCTCGTTGAAATATTCAGTGAGTGCCATGACTCTGACCATTTCTCCACCTCCTAGGGATATGTATTGGTGTCGTGTTCCAAATCGTATAGCGGATTCGTTTCTCATATGTATGATTGTATATTGTACCTTAGGTTGAATAACTAGTGTTTTCACCTAATTGATCACAATTTTAGTCACAATCTCATCGCCGTTCCGAGTCCGGACTTTAAAAATCTATGGCATAATTTGGCTCTGTGTGAAAAGTCAATGAGGTAATACAAGACTATGTGACCAGCTTGGCAGCCTCCTATGATTCATGCACTACTACTCATCATACGATGCCACCAAGGCTCGTCATTCTCAGTTCTTGCTTGATGCACGTATCAACCTTAGTACTATGCTCCCCAAACGGTCCTCCTCCTTCGGTCGCCTGCCGGACTGCCCCCTCCCCGCCCTCTTTGTCCTCTTGGGCCTCAAGTTTTATCGATTCCGGCCTCAGCTACAGGGCCTTTGTCGCCCACCTCTCGCTCATGCCTCAGGTCCTTGAGCGCCTCGGGCTGGCACGGCCCCCCTCCTATTCCATTCTGCAACAGGCACTCCGACGACTGGACACTCGCCTCCTCCATCGCATGTATCGTCTCCTTGGCAGAGCGCGACCGCCTCCACGGACCGTCGCCGTGGACTATATTCCACTGGCTTCTCCCACTCCACAGGAGGGGAGTGGTTGTCGCTGCGGTTCAAAAAGACGCTGAGACGGCGATTTACTGCACTCCACGCCGTCGTGGACACCGACACCCTCCTGGTCCTTGCAGCACGGGTCCGGTCCCGACCCGGGGGCGATGCCAGACACATGGTCGCCCTCCTTGATCAGGTCGTGGCCCCACAACTCGAACGGGTCTACGGGGACAAGGCCTACCTCTCCCGAAAGGGCGAACGTCCAGTACATCCATGACCGGGGTGCCTATCCCGCCATCGAACCCAAGAGGGGCCTGACGGGCCGGTCGCGTGGGTATCGTGGCTATAAGGAGCTGATCAGGGAGTACCGAAGAGACCCCGAGGGCTGGAAGGCCAGACACGCCTACGGGCAGCGGAGTCTGGTCGAGACCGTCTTTGGTATGATGAAGGTGAGGTTCGGAGGCGGCCTGACCTCACGAGGATTCCGCGAACAACGACGCGAGGTCCTGCTGAAGGTGCTCCTGCACAACATCGAGCGGCTCAACTTCCTGGAGTGTGATGGGAGGTGACTTTTCACACAGAGCCGGATATTACGGATACCTTAATTAACAGAATTCTTTTCTCTGTCTTTTGTCCGTGGAGATGTGCGACAGACGTGGCAAAGAAATGGTTCATGAAGCAGTATTGGCGAATTGGCACAATCAGATCTTTACTTAGTCTAATGTTAGGAATGTTTGTACTGGGGAGTAGGTATTATCTCTATATTCCAATACTTGCGGATATGGGTCTTATTGGGGCTTTGACTCTTGGATCTTTGCTGACGCTTCTCTTTATGGGCATAGGCTGGCTCTATGACGAAAAGGCAAAGATGTGGAGTCAACAAGTGCAAGCAACTACTGAAAGAAGCCCCTATCAGTACGTTTCTAATTACAAAGGGTATGCCTTTGATTATCCTGTATTTTATGGCTTTCTAATGGTTATGCGTGACGTCTTAAAAAAGATGAATTTGTCCACTGATGCAATTCAAGATTGTATCGTATATCTGAACTCGTACTTTAAGCGGGGCCTTTCGAAACATGATATCAATTCAGCTCTTCCAGCCGCAAAAGAATATATCACAGCGCATCCATTTACTGGTGATATCGAGCCCCATGAAAAACCAATCAGTTTGCGTGCTAGGATCAAACTTAGTTTTCAGATTAACCTTCTTAGGTTGACATGGATACAATCATCAACGGGTCTTGTGCAGGATGTCTTAGTATTTGGGGTATCCTATGTAATTCTGCTTGTACCCTCTGCAAATCTCACTGTAGATGATGCGCTTTCCTTCGAGTATCTCGTATTAGGACTACTCTTTATTTCTCTACCCCTCTTTCTGCTCTTGGTAACACTTGGATGGATTTATGATCGGCGCTTGCGTATTTGGTCTCCAGATATGATTGTTAAGTTCGAAAGAAATCCCTATCAGTATCTACCAGAGCCTTATCTCCATATCATGTTATTTCCAGTATATATTGCACTTTTCAATACCTTTCGGAAGGTATTTCTAAAAGAAGGATTGGATACATCCAGCATTGACAAAATACTAACGTATCTCCAACAATATGCGGCTCTAGATGTTGGGCATACGAAAGATATGCAAAAGGCAAGGGATCTTAGAAACTCGCTAGGGGTGCTTTTTGGCTGAAGCTTTTTGATTGAGGCGATTACATTGAAACTTAGAAAGTGGCTTATGAAACAGCAATGGCGGATTGTACAGATTCGAGGGATTTGGGGGTTGTTCTATGGGATTCTATTACTTGCTATCTCTTTCTTCAAGTATGTGCCTATATTCGCGAACATGGGTACATTAGGGCCATTTGCATTTTCAGCGGTGCTATTAATATTTTTTATGATTCTTGGCTATATCTATGATCGTGTTTTCATTATGTGGGCACCATCGCAAGAGGTTAGTATGGAACGAAATCCATACCAGTATGTCCCGAGTCCAAAGGATCACATCTTTTGGTTTCCACTCTATGCATCTCTTTTAGAGACCGCTGAGGCACTAGCAAAAAAGTATGATGTTGATACCAAGTATATACGGGATGCGCGAGCCTATTATGCAAAGCTGCAGAATCTTCGACCAGAGAGGAATAAGGATCTGGATTTTGCAGTCCAACTTCGAGATGAATTTATCAAGGAGCATCCGTTTAAAAATGACATGAAGAAGTAAACTTGGTCGTTGAATGTCACTTACTCACAGAGATTAGTCGGTCCAAAAATGCTATTATATTTCTTACTGCATTATGACGGAAGAAGTATTCTGTATCGAATAATTTACTCTCCTTGTGTTCGTGAAGATATTCTAGTAATTCTTCAGGGGCCGATACCCTCTTTGCATATCCTGATGTTTCTAATTTGCTAAGGAATCCCACACTTGGTGCATCGATTAAAAATGTTCTCAGACCAAATGCAAGGCCTTCAAAGAGTGCTGTGGATGAAACTCCAATTTGGATTATTGACTCTGCAAATAATTTGTATAATATTGTCCCACGGCCCTCGATAATTTCTATGTCGGAATCAAGCAGTTCCGGATAGCGTTCTCTCCAATTGTGCCATTCACCAGGATGGAGTTTGTATATTATATTATATTCCCCATTAATTATTTTGGAAAAATGTACTGCGAATTGTGGGATTGAATTTCCTATTCCCCACTGTGAGATAAATAATATTTGTTTCTTTTTTATTAAGTGGGCATACTTTTGCATTTGAATCTCCATATAGGGGTATCCTACACTAATTATCCGATCTTTTGGTAGTGGGAACTTGGCTGAATCACACCAATAATCCCCAAATAGGAGAAGGTAATTCGGAAATGTCCTTTTTGTGGCATGTTCTCCCTCGAATGAATATCCGAGATGCATGGGATAAATGACTCCATGTTGTAATTCCACAACTGGAATCGCGAGTTCGTTTGCGGCCTCTATTAAGTCCTCTTTGCCATAACCGACTATACAAACTATGGCTTTCGGTTTTATTCGTTTCAGCATTATATTATAGAGTGGGAGTATGGTCTTTCTTTTGAGAAGCACATTGTATATTAGATCTCTGAGATTCATTTTGACTCCGAATCGGTCATAGATTGTGACTTCAATTTGTCTAATCAATTTTCTTTCGGCAGGACTAAATCTCAGCTTGCATAGTCCAAGTCGCTTCTTGATTTCTGTAAGTAAAACGAGAAAATCCATGTATCGCATGTTTTTTGTCTTTGCAGGTGCCCGGTGCTGAAGCCTAAAATCCGGTTCAAGTAATACATAGGATCGACTAATCTTTGCAAGTATTGGATCAACGTATATGTCCCACCAGTAACCATCTTCAAACATCAGCCGTCTTGGACTGTTCACGAAGAGGATGTCTTTCTTTCTGCAGAGGAACGGATTTTTAAATATATTTACAAATGCACGAATATAGAACAGTATGAGATTCTTGTGCGAATGCTTTGTAGCAAATGAGGTAGTGGTTTCTCCCGCGATGTTATTATAAATATAGGTATAGACTCTGAATCGTATTCTCTCCCAAAAGAAAATCCCGGTTATCCTTTTCGAGAAAAGACTCATGTCTTTCTCAAACTTTAGAAATTCTTCAGACATCTTGTCTATATCCGTCATGGATTCATATCCCTTTCCAATTCTTGGTGCTGATGCTTGTTAGGTCTATTGTTGTTTTTTTCTTAAACCCTGTTCTGTCTTTTTATTTTCTAATCCTTTCGAGTCAAAGTAGTTGTTCAAGTTTTCGCCAAGAGCCCTAGAAAAAGATTGTCTATGTCCGACGCTAATATATTATATACGGGATGCGTGTGTATCAACTTACGGTGCTTGCTTTTCCAGAAGGAACATTATGTCAACATTCTCATTGTGGAGATATTTGACCATTCGTTTCTTGACCAGAATTAGATCGGGGAAGGTTTCTTGGAATACTCGAAGGAAATTATTTTTCCAGAGTCGATTCTTATGTCCCCGATATTCTATCTCCGTGCACTCATCGGCAAAATACTCGAAACACCAAATGTATTTTCGGGAAACACGATAGATCTCTTTTATTGCGTTTTGCAAATTCTCTGGGGGAATATGAATAAGGACTCCACTAGTGAATGCAAGATTAAAGAACCCCTCCTTGAATGGGATATCATAGATGGAACCTTCTACGATATTAAATTTTTTATTCTCACGCGCAATTTCGATTGCTTTTTTATTGATCTCGATGCCCCAGAGATTTGTAAAGCCTTGTTTTTCAAGGACCTGAAGTTGATTTCCACGGTTGCAACCTATTTCAAGAATTCTTGCGTCGTGGGGGATTCCCGTCAGAAATTCTTCATTCAATGAGGTTCGAGTTACTCCCCACTGACTTTTGTAAAACGCATCCCAGTCCCCAACGTTCCGGATGGTGTATTCGTCCCCAAAATTGCCCTCCCAAAATTTTTCCTGTTCAGTTTTTTTCATTGTAGCAACCACGATTTTTGCGCTATGACGGTGAACTCGGCCAATAAACAACAATCTTATAAACTTGCCAGTATTGGGTACTCCGCATAATTGAGGTTGATTCTTCATGGAACGCTGTAAGCGATGCACAATGCCTAACACACGTCCGGGATCAATTTTCAAAGATGGTGTATGCCAAGCATGTCGTAACTATGACTTGCGTTCTACTGTTGATTGGGATAAGCGAAAACAGGAACTGCGAGAGCTGTGCGACAAGTACCGCAGTGATGATGGAAGTTACGACTGTATTCTGCCGGTCAGTGGTGGCAAGGACTCGTATTTTCTTGCACACACTTTGGTTAAAGAGATGGATATGCATCCGCTTCTTGTTACAGTTACGGATAGTTTTACGCATACAAATGCCGGAGTTCACAACCTTCGGAATTTAATCGAAACCTTCAAACTGAACCATTATCTGTATACCATTAATCATGATCTGTTCAGAAGAGCAACACGAATTGCTTTTGAAGAAACAGGGGAATGTCTGAAATTTGTCGAATATGCAATATATACAATCCCTACACTTGTAGCTCAGAAATTTGATATTCCTCTTGTTGTTTTCGGGGAGAACTCTGCTTTTGAATATGGTTCAACCGAGACCAATTTCTATGATGCCACCCCCGTAGTACAGGCCATGTCTGATGCCTTAGAGAAAGACCGTGACTGGTGGGTGAAGCATGGTCTGACCAGTCCTGAGGTCAGTTCTATTCAACTAGATAAGAACAAGGATCTTCCTATAGTCATATACATGAGCTACTTTATCCCTTGGAGCAGTGTTCGTAATCGTTCTGTTGCTAAGAGATATGGGTTCAGAGATCTGACTCATGAATGGATTCGTGAGGGTTACATAGAGAACTTTGAACAAATAGACTCGGTCGCCTATATGGTGCATCTTTGGATGAAATATCCGAAATTCGGTTTTCAACGAGTTTCCGATATAGCTAGTAGACGAGTACGAGAGGGGCGTCTTACACTTGAAGAAGCAAGGCGTCTTATTCGTGAGGGTGATTCAATCCTTGATCAGCGGGCACTACAAGATTATATCGACTTTCTGGGTTATACCGAGAAAGAGTTCTGGGATATTGTGGAAAAGTTCTGGAATCGGGACATTTTCGAGCAGCGCGATGGCGAATGGGTTCTGAAAACGCCTCTCTGACATTCCACAGATTCCTAGAGCATAGAACGTTAATAGGCTGGTGTATTCACTAGATATTCAATCTATGAACAATGGGGATGTGTTTCAATCCTGAAACCCGCGATAACCGTCATAATTCGAACCTATAATAGTCAGAATACGATACAACGCGCTCTTGATAGTGCTATAAATCAAACACTGTCCCCAGACCTCTATAGAATACTGGTGGTTGACGATGGCTCATCTGATCAGACACTGGATATCGTTCAGAGATACAAGAATATCGATGTTCTTCTGTGCGATCACCGGGGTGCGGTTCAAGTTCTAAATAGTGCTCTTAAGAAAGCGACCACTCCCTATTTTATATTACTTGACTCAGATGATTGTTTTGAGCCGCGTATTCTAGAGAAACAGTATAATGCACTTCTCAGGGATCCATCTATTGACTTTGTATATTGCGACTACTATGAAGTCATAAATGGGATTAAGAAGATTGTTTCCGTCAAGGATAATCTCTTCCATACACTCGCGGCAGGCATTATGCATTCAATGAAACTTATACGGCTGCACGGGTATTATGATGAGACCTTGGTCTTCCCTGAGTACGATTTTTTGATGAAAATACTCCCCACAGCACGAGGATATCATATTCCCGAGCCATTATACACCTACTACAGAATGGATACTAGTCTGACCTCAAAAAAGGATCTTGTTCAGAAAGGTCGAAAACAATTATTTGATAGGTATGGGAAACAACTATCAATACGGGACTTTTAGGAGCGAGTGAATTGGAAGCGCCAAGTTTGAATGATGGATACGTTTTCTTGGATTCTGTTAAAGATGAAGATCTTGAGCTGCTTCTAGCTTGGAGATCGCATCCTGATGTGTATCGCTACTTCCATGCACAGAGTTCTCCGTTACATTGGGACGAGCATTACAAGTTCTGGACTACCCGAAAAGATCGACTTGATTGGATAATATCCGTAGACGATGGCATACGTAAACGTAAGGTTGGGAGCGTGAATGTGTCTCACCTTTCAAGTCCCGCACCTGAGATCGGTATTTTCATTGGTGAAGTGACACTTATGGGACACGGAGTTGGGAAACGTTCTCTGAAGCTAGTTCTTCTTTATTTGAAATCTCAGGGATATCTCCGAGCAACAGCCAGAATTGCTGAAGGTAATATTCCGTCACAGCGCTTATTTGGATCATTAGGCTTTGTTCGAAAAGAGAAGATCCCCGATGCGGATGCTTATCTTTACGAACTGGTCTTTTGACTTTCGCTTGTTTATGAACCTTATTTGTCGTATGAACGGTACATGGCTATTTCAAGAAAAGTTGAAGTGATTCGAGAACATACTGAATCTCTTCATCGGTGAGTTTGGGGAACATCGGCAATGATATGATCCTCTCATAAAATGCCTCTGTCTGTGGCAAGAATTCGTCCTTATAGCCCGACGACCTATAATATGGATGCCAATAAATGGGAATATAGTGAACTTGGCAGAATATTCCTCTGTTTTTCAAGAAATTAAATAATTCTAATCGCATTTTTGCATTTTCCACTTTGATCACATAGAGATGATATGCATGAAACTCGTAATTTCTCTCTTGAATAATCTCGACCTTGTCGCTGTATTTTTCGAAAAAGTCATTGTATGTTCCTGCTATCTCTCGTCTCTTTTTGATGAATTGATCAATTCGTGATAGTTGCGACAGACCGAGGGCGGCCTGAATGTCAGTCAGCCGATAATTATAGCCGAGCTGATGCATCTCTTGATACCATGGTTCAGTATGTTGTGTTTGGAACTTTCTCTGATCCTTTGTGATTCCATGAGATCTAAGACTTCGGAGAAGTTCATTCATCTCTTTGTCATTGGTAGTGATGACACCCCCTTCGCCTGTTGTGATATGTTTCACTGGATGTAGACTGAAGGCGGTAAGGTCTGAATAACGATTGTCCCCTATTTTCGAATCTCTATATTTTGCACCTATCGCATGACTTGCATCCTCAATGACAAATAGATCATTCTCATGAGCGATTTTAGAAATCTCGGTGCGTTCGACTGGCAATCCCATATAATGCACGGGAATGATACCTACGGTTCGCTCTGTAATATGTTGGGGAATCTGTTCGGGGTCAAGTAGACCGCGTTCAGTTATATCTGAAAATACAGGGGATCCTGAGTTATAGAGAACGCAATTTGATGTTGCCGCGAACGACATGGGTGTGGTTATCACTTCAGTATTAGGGGCGACTCCCAGAGCTTTTGCAGCAAGATGAAGCGCTGCTGTTCCACTTGTGACCGCAATAGCATATTTCGCGCCGACATATTTGGCAAACTCTTTTTCAAAGGTGTCGATAAAAGGGCCAGTCGTCAGGAAGTCCGAATCCAAGACTTCCATAACTCGTTGTTTGTCCTCCTCGGAGATCCATTGTTTTCCATATGGAATTCTCATTCTCCCACTTCCTTAGAGTAGGTTTAATTTTTCTAAATACTTTTTAAGATCTTCTTTTGAAAGCACGTGATCCTTTGATGAGTATTCTTTTAGTTCCCCATTTGCCATGTGTTGGCCCTTTTGCATATAGATGGGTTGTTCAATTTCGTCTTGATATTTTCTTATGAGTGATGTAATCGCAAAAATATCTTTATATTTATATGTTAAAGGCATCTCATATTCATTGATGAGAAGCTCGTGAATCTTTTCACCGGGGCGTATCCCTATAATATCAATGGGATTATCTGCATGAAGCAAGTCCTTTAGTACATCAATCAAGTCAATGATGCGTGTTGACGGAATGAATGGTACAATGACCTCGCCGCCTACACTATAGGCAAGTGCTTTCATGATCAAATCAACAGCCTGATCTGCTGATATGATAAACCGTGTCATGTCCGGATGGGTTAGCGGGATCGGTTCTCCTCTCTCGATTTTTTCCTTGAAAATTGGAATGATCGAGCCGGTGCTGGCAAGTACATTTCCATAACGTACACAGCTTAAGAGCGTCCTTGATTTTCCTTTACTATAATTGGTTTCTGTAAAGATGCGTTCTCCAAGAAGTTTGCATGCACCATACGAGTTCAATGGGGCGCATGCTTTGTCTGTAGAGATAAACAGGGCATGGCGCACATTATTGGCAACAGCGGCATTTGCCACATTCAAGGTTCCAATAATATTGGTCTTGATCGATTCGGCCACATTGTATTCAATCATGTCGATTCTTTTCAATGCGGCTGCATGAATTATTATGTCCACACCTTTTGTTGCGCGTTCCAACCGTGGATAGTCCCGCACATCGCCTATCAGATTTCGAATGTATGGGTTTTCACCAAATTCGACATTAAAATGAAAATGTTTGACTTCATCTCTACTGAAGACTCTGATGGACTGAGGGGAGTACCTTAGAAATCTTTTCACGAGGCTCTTCCCAAGGAAACCAGTGCCCCCTGTAATCAGGATTACCCTATCATGCACGAGTTCAGCAATTTTTTTATCAAAATCAATCAAAAGGTACTCACTCTCTGGTTATGTACTATTCCACCAAACACAACAATGGCCGTAATTTGAACTTTGCTATGTCATTCTTGTGTCTACTTCTTTGAAATGCTTCTGTTTGACACCACTGTTGATTGTAGCAATTTCTGGATGGGCGTCTAAAAACTCTATTATTTTGCGATGATCCGCATTAATTAGGTCTTCTTTGAAATGATCATAGATGGCTAAAATTAGTCTGTAATCAGTTTCAGTGTCAACGCATAGTCGATATCTTGGTCTGCAATCCGGAGGCTCCGGGAAGAGATACTCTGTGGTGAAATTCTCTTGATGCGTGTACAAATATGGCATCACATGTTCTCGTTCATATTTTTCGGTGGCCTCTGAAGCTGCTATTGCCAAGGACTCAAACTTAGCCACTTCGACATCAAATCCCCTCGGATATGCACACTCCTTATTTTCTCCTATGGAAATAGTGAGATAATCCACGTCTCTTTCGAGAAATGATACAACCGCGTAATCGATGAGTTTCGGAGAGATGACCGGGCAGTCGCCAGTGACTCGCACAACAACATCCGCCTGCTGAGATTTTGCGGCCTCGAAGAATCTTGAGAGAACATCATCTTCTGACCCGCGAAATACCGCAAAACCAAGATCCCTCACATATTCTGCTAATGGGTCGTCTGACGGATTGGTGGATGTGGCTAAGATGACTTTATTGACTAGGTGAGCTTGACTCGCCCGTTTTAAGACGAGTTCAACGATCGACCAACTACCTATTTTTTTGAGAGATTTTTTTGGGAGGCGGGATGAGTTCATCCGTGCTTGGACAATGCACACAATATTTTGAGTCATTGTTTTTCAATAAATTTTGTATTTGCAAACGTTAATGAGTTTGTCTATCGAATAAATTGGCTTCATGCTATTCTGTTTCTCCAAGAATCTATATATGATGTTTATAGTTGGATTAGTTGGTGACTAAATGAAGACTATACTGATTGATAATATTGCAGTTGGCGATAACCAACCCGTCTTCATTGTTGCTGAGATCTCTGCCAATCATTTACAAGATTATGATCTTGCTGTGAAGCTCATTGATGCCGCTGCAAAATCGGGAGCTAATGCAATCAAGTTGCAGACCTATACGCCCGATACTATCACACTCGATTCCGACAACGATTATTTCAAAATAAAACAGGGGACCATATGGGACGGGCGCACTCTCTATGATCTCTATAGCGAAGCATATACGCCTTGGGAATGGCAGCCAAAACTGAAGAAATATGCAGAGGAGCAGGGGCTTGTATGTTTTTCGTCACCTTTTGATTCTACTGCCGTAGATTTCCTAGAAAAAATAAATATCCCGGCCTATAAGATCGCTTCTTTTGAAATCACTGATATTCCTCTGATCGAGTATGTTGCTTCTAAAGGTAAACCTGTTATTATCTCGACGGGGATTGCTACGACTGAAGATATTGAAGCGGCAGTCCAAGCATGTAGACGACAACACAACAACGACATAATTATTTTAAAATGCACCTCTGCCTATCCCACCCCACTACAGGAAGTAAATCTGCGAACTATGCCGGACATGAGGAGCCGCTATGATTGTCTTGTGGGCCTATCCGATCATACTAAAGGGGTTTCCGTTCCTATTGCATCAGTGGCACTTGGGGCATGTATGATTGAGAAGCATATAATCTTGGATCGAGATATGGGAGGGCCCGATGCAGCATTCTCATTGGAGCCTGATGAATTCAAATCCATGGTTACAAGTGTACGTGAGGTCGAGGAGGCTCTGGGTGTAGTTGATTATTCTTTGACCAGTAAGAAGAAGAAGAGCCGAGAGTTTGCGCGTTCGCTATTTATAGTGAAGGATATTGCTGCTGGTGAAAAATTAACTCCTGACAATGTTCGTTCGATTCGGCCCGGATACGGTCTTCCCCCAAAATTTCTGAAGGATGTGCTTGGGCGAACAGCGAAAAAAGAAATTAAACGAGGCACGCCTCTCACATGGGATCTGCTGGAATAGTTTTCTAGTTCCGCTTATCATCGCCGACATGTTTATTTTTAATTGCCTGAGTTACTTTCAATAATGAACAACCCTCTCATTACTCGGCTAAAAGAAAGGATCTTACGTGAGACCTCATTAGTTGCGAATCAGGACTGGCAACGGATTGTTAACACAGATGGGCCTCCAATTTACAATTATCGCAGGGATCATGTTGCAAGTGTTGTTGCAACTGCCTGTTATCTGGCCAAAGAAGCAGGTGCGGACATGGATGTTGTATTAATTGCTGCTTGGTTGCATGATGTTGCCAAACCCGGTCTTGGTGGGCCTGATGATCATGGCGTTGAGGGTGCAAAAATTGCCACACAGATTTTGACTGATGAAGGTATTGATTCAAAAATGATTGAGCGTGTCACATATGCGATCCGCTCCCATGTTGGTCTTGTACGTGATACGCCTCTTGATACTGTCGAGGCTCAGGTATTATGGGAAGCTGACAAACTTGTAAAACTGGGGGTGATTGGGTTTATCCATTATGTTATCAATGGGCTTCAGCTTAAACCCGGGATGGGACTGGTGGATCTTCATAGCAAGCTGGAAGAGTTTCTCCCGCTTGCAGAAAAAATTGCAGGAAGCATGATTACTCCGCCCGCCAAACGAATGGCAAAGGAGAGGCTTCAGGTTCTAAAAGATGTTGTTTTATCGTTGAAGCGGGAATTATATTTTGGTGGTGAATAGATATTACACGAGATATTCGCACAGTTGGAATTCTAGTAATTGGAAACGAGGTTCTTGATGGGATCATCTTGGATACAAATTCTAATTGGCTGGCACAGCAACTTGTTGTCTTGGGACTGCAACTCGTGCGTGTGGCCGTTGTGCGTGATGATCCTGCCGAAATTGGGGCGGGCTTGGATTTTCTTACGGGAATGTGCGACTTGGTTCTAACATCAGGTGGTCTTGGTCCGACCCATGATGATATGACTCTTACAGCCATTGCAACAAAATACTCGTTAAATCTGATTGAAGACCCCACTGCCCTTGAAATAGTGCGCAGGCAATATTTGCACTTTTACGAACAAGGCGTCGTAGATTCTCCGGATATGTTCCCGGCAAGAAAAAAGATGGCCACGATTCCTTATGGAGCTATTCCACTTGATAATCGCGTGGGGGGTGCTCCAGGCATACGTTTAGAGTTGGACGGTACGGTGATCATATGTTTACCCGGTGTGCCTTCCGAGCTCAAGCACATCTTCGAGCAGGAAGTTGTTCCATGGATACGATCAAATCTTGCTGGAACGTATTATGAAGAAGTAGTTGAGTTTAAGATCCATGACGAGAGCGTTTTCGCTCCATTTATAGACGAGGTGATGAAGAAACACCCCGGTGTCTATATCAAGTCAATGCCCAAACGTTATGGGACGACCAATGTTCTCAGGGTCTGGGTCTCAGCACGAGGGGACGATTTTGAACAGTTGAAGAAGCTCGTCCAATCTGCAATCCACGATCTGGCTCATGTATCCGGGGTAGATGTAGTCGACCATCAATCCTGATCAATGGTGGTCAGCATCTATCTCCGACAGATATATCCGTTGGTTTTCTCGTTCCATTTTCGAGTGTGAAATTGGTGCAGATTGAACTGGTCATTGAACTTGGTGATCTTGTTGTTTTTACAATAGGCCTCTTCTACGTGCTCATGGTCTTGACAATTGGTGATTTACTTCGCCGAAAGATGAACTATAGCCCCGACTTTACGAGAAAGGTGATTCACCTCTTTGCGGGCGGTGCGATCTGGACTGTTCCGTATTATCCTCATCCTTGGATGGCAACGGTATTGGCGGCCACGTTTGTTGGATTTCTTTTGATTGCGGGTTCTGATCGCTTCAGTCACTATTTTGAGGCGATGGCACGACCCGAAGACTTGGAGCAGGGAAGTGTCCGAGGGCCATTCTGGTATGCGGTTTCATTAACAATTCTTACGGGCATCTTCACATTCAGCGGGTATGAACGGCTCTATTTCATCGGAGCGGCAGCAATCCACATCATGATGTTCGGTGATGGTTTCTCTGCACCCATTGGGATTTTGTACGGGAAAAATCACACACGCACGATTAATGGTTCAAAGAGGAGTTTCCATGGTTCTATGGCCCTATTTGTCTTTGGATTCATTGGGGCCTTTGCTGCATTCTGGTATTTTGGTGTGGTGCACTATGGAGCATTTCTGTCAGGTTCTACTATGCTGTTGCCTCAAATGTTGGTCCTTGCCCTTATCGGAGCAGTATCTGCAACTCTGATCGAACTTGTGAGTCCAAAGGGCACGGACAATACCACAGTACCACTTCTGACTGCACTCATCATGTTCTTGGTGGGTATGTGGATGGGCGTTGTGATCATCTAGATGATTCACTAGGAGCCTTCGACGACGAGCCTATAATAGTAGGTCTTACCAGCGGTCCGGCTATCGCGCTCGATTCTGACGACTTGGCCGGGTTTGGCTCCGAGCACACGAGCAGCGGGATCACTTCTAAGAATCCGTGGGAGTTGTGTCTTGTCTATCCCGTAGTGATTGAGGACTATCTGAATCTCATCTTTAGTGGCAATCCTATGCTTGGGGACCAGTTCGTGATCGAAGAGGTCAAAAGACGAATAGTTACCCTGGATCAATTCGACATGGCTCTCTCGTGCCTGTTTCTTCGCAGCGGGCGTGAATCTGCTGCCTCCGATGAGCATACCCTCTGGAGCTTGAACTTCCTCCATATTCCGGGCAATGTCTTTTACTAAGGCCACTCCGACAACACGTGGCTCTTTGAAGATCCACACAACGGATTTTGTGACGACATCATCTTTGACTCTCTCAGGGAATAGCACCCACCGTTCCTCATACTCGAACAGTTCGTCGGCCTTATAACCCCGGAGTCTCAAGAGCTGCCTAGTCTTGATAACTATGCTTGGTAGATCCACCATGTCAAAACACCTGTACAGCGCGAATATGTTCGCTCTTTAGTGAACATATAAAGATTGTCAAGTAGTAGTCCCCGAAAAATGTCAGTCGCATATGGTGATAGATAGAATCGGTGAGTAGTCGGACAGATCCGTAGCAAATTCTAGTGTCTACTTGATTGACACGATTGTGGACTGGAAAAAGAGGAGATCGATACATGCAACGTACAACATTACATGTATCTAGACTACCAATATTAAATAAATAGATATAGGAAGATCGCAAAATCTGCAATTGCCATTACTATTATTGTTGTCAATGCAAGCTTGTAGAGATCAATGTCTTGTCTAAGGGTTCCACGTTTCACCAACACATACCCTAGAGCCATAAACGCGAAAAATAGTATTAATACTACAATTCCATGGCCTGTCCAGTGGTGGCCTGTTATTGCTATAAAGACCCCTTTGAACTCCTCACTTGATTCTTTTCCAATTGTTATGATCGTATTGGCTATCGATACAAGCATTAATGAAAATAGTGCAGAAATTTGTGTGGCTTTAGCCGTTTCATCGTCCATTATCTACGCACCACCAAATCCGATTTTTAGTCCCGCAATGATAATTCCGCCCATGCCTTCTATGAGCATGACTCCAATTACTAACATTGCTGAAAGAAGGGCTATTGTCTTCCTGAAGTTTGGATCGTTCAATTGTTCATCAGTGACAAAATATCCAATGATTCCCAAAGCTATCGCAAACCAGAACCCGGAAATAAAAATATGTTCTTTCGTTTCCATTATGAGCGTGTGAGCCCATGCCACTTCTCCAGCCGTGATTATTGCTTTGTCCGCCCCATAGTATACTACGTACCACCAGCCAGCTATTACATAGGTCAGAGCACTAAAGACAATTAATCCGATACTGTACATTTTGAATCGCTTTGCAGAGCCACCCCACATACTCTCTCCGAACATCAGTACTGCGAATATCATGACCAGTACCGCTGTAAATACATGGGTTGAACCTGCAAGGATTATCCATACACTTTGCATATATGATCACATCCGAGTGTTACACTTCCACCGTTTATTGGATAGTTTCAAAATGTAACTTATGACATATATAGGTTCGCTTAGGTCTCTTTTGTCGAGTCAGCAGTGTAGGTCTCGTTGGATTTTGTCATTGCCGAAGGTTATTATTTCGGTTTACACATAGTACGAAGATACAAATAGACTGATGCAGAGATATTTCACGACTAGATCCGAGGCGATAAGGGATGGCCGGGTTAACAAAGGGAATGATCGTTGATGTTATGGCAGAGCGTACGATAAGGATCCCTGAGGAATTTTATAAGAGCAGTGTGTCGACCGATGTTCAAGCGGCCATAGTGATCTATTTTGAGCGAACAGGCGAGATTCGATTCATTCCGATGAAACGATCGGGTGGTGCACGTGTACGTTTAGAAGTTGAGAAGGTCAACCCCGCACTGATGCAGACAATGACGCATCTGTTTAAAGAGCTTGACCTCACTGTTCTCTATACTACGGGATTCTGCTATGAACAGAACCGCTGTATCTATGAAGTATACTTTGCTACTGACAATATTGTTGAGAAGGAGCCGCATATCCGAAAGATCCTTGAGAGCATACCTGGGCTCTACGAGAGCGAGTTCGAGATATTAGAAGTCGGAAAACAATGGTAGTGGGCTCTCCGATCTCATTACTATTTGATTCTGAGAGCCACTGTATCTTTTGTGCTGGTCGTAACTCTTTCTAGTTTGACCTTCAATAAAGATTCTAAATATCCTCTAACGAACGGTGCCGGATAGAATGGGCTGCCGACGACAATAAGGTTCTCATGAAGACTGATTGCGCCCCACCCCTGATCCTGAAGAATTCGAAGGACGAGTTGGTAATTCTTAGGATCTTGTGGGTCTTTCTCATAGAATAGTCTTACCACATCTGCTACTGGTGTCTGCGCTCCAGCAGTCACACCTAGTTCATACTGATCAGCAGGGGTGAGTTTTGAAAAATACAATGACGAGAGAGTCTCGCTCTCCAACACAACTCGACTCGAATCGATGTATATTCCGCGCTCGCTCCATTTGTATACAGTCAGGTCGATAAACCATCTGACCGCATCCTCGATCAACTGGGCACGTGACCGTCCAATTCTGTCTTGTACAAGATCATCAATTCGTGAAACCAATGATTGGCTCATTGTGACGCTGATGATTCGTTTTTTGTCCTCATCTGTAGTATCTTGCTCAGACTGTTTTCGAGCCATTTGCAGGTTCTCCTCCTGAATGGTGCACTTCCTCTTTCTGCAGTGTTGGTTAATATTCGTTATTTACCACTACTGAGAATGAACAGGTATCATGTGTTCCTACTATTTCAATCTTCGGAATTCCCTTCCGCCAAGTGTTAATTATAATATTTTACCCCTTTGATTCTTCAACTGTGTCATTGTTTCACATCCAGTGCTCTTAGTAAGGTGTGCTTTCGTGGGTCCAATATTGTATTAGGGACTGATTCGATAGGCTAGCAAAGAAACATTCTAAAGTGAATTCTCAGCCACTTAATCAACTGAACAACTGAGGTCTTGATTTGGGCTATTGTGAACTTTGGCTCGAGATGCGAACACATGATCGTGCCTTTAGAGTCGCATTGCTTGTTCCTCTCGGGTTCAATATTCCAGATGATTTTCAGCGTCTTAAGATGCAAGATGAAATACCCGAACGTGAGTTTTACGTCAGTCAATGGTTCTCAGGCATTTTTGCAGCCAAGACTGCGATGGAAGATGCTGCTATGTTCTATAAAGAGAGTGATATTCAGTTCTTGTTTTTTAGAGAGATCCGACCTGTGACTCTCACTGTGCCTACCTGATCTATAGAAAAAGAAAGAGTTGAGGGGCAAGCCCCTCTAATTTATTTACTTAGAAATTCACGGTGCTGGCCATGGGATGACAAGACCCAGCATAGTTGGCGCAAAGATGACTACTATTCCCACGCCAATTGCAGCAAGTCCGATGATGATGCTGATCGGAGTCCATGAGAAGATCTTCCCAATGAACTGAATTATTTTTATCAGTAGACCTCCGACGTTGTAGACCACTGCGAAAATGATGAAGCCAATGACCGCCATCCACTTCAGTGAAATGATCTGAGTGATGTATGGGCCAATGTACGGGTATGCTGCGTACGGTGCCAGCAGGCCGTAGATTGTGAAAGTTGCAAAGATGGCAACAGCCAGTGCAAACACAGCCGCGATAGGCATCTTTGATAGTAATCGCATCACCAACGAGAATCCAACGACAACAAGAACTCCAGCCACAATGACTCCATTGGGATTTGTCACGTACACGACGTATCCTACAAGGATATCCAGTGCGCCCACAAAGAATCCCAGAAAGGAACCGATTTTTACGAGAATGTCAAAGATGGTTCCCAGCAAGGGAATTGGATCTGTGATGTTCTCGAAAAGCCAGATTGCGGCAAGGATACCCGATCCGATAAGCACCCATCCAACGACCACCGGGTCTTGGAAGAAGGCCATGATTTCGTCAAGACTAAGGTCAAACACTCCTAGTTGTAGCATTATTCACACCTCGGAGCAACAATGAGAGTCATAGTCACTCGTACTAAAAAACCTATGTTCGCTGTGGCCTATGAGAGAAGTCCCATCATCGAACCTGCAAATACAAACGACAACCAGTATAAGGTGCCACTGATGAGACCCATTAGTCGCGGTCTGGAGCCATTTATCATCAATGTGCTCTGATAGCCTGTTGATATAGTCAAAGCCAGTAACGTAATTAGTAGAGGCGCGAGATCCCACATCGATATGGTTCCAAAGGTCGTGCCTCCTCCTTTGAAGAGTGAGGCCACAAAGAGGAACGGTGCAAGGGCAGATAATAGTCCCAGTACGATCGCACTTGTGAGACCAAGCAGGTACACCTTCAGCCGTTGTGCAGCAATGATCGACTCTCTCTCCTTTGCAACCGCTGTCCTCTTGATCAACCGTGTGACGATCCTACCTAACCGGATTCCGGCGTCTGTGGCCGAGGCCTCACACATTCGCCCCATGAGGCGGAACAGATACGCTACACGTTGGCCCAGTGCGAGTGAGGCTGCCTCCTCGATCGCCTCTTGAAGTGACATCTGTTGCTCATATATCAACTCAAGAAACCTGTCTACGATCGGTCTCACTTCTGGCGAGGCATCATCTCTACTCTGCGCCAATGCAACCTCTAATGTATCGCCTGTTCTTAGCCGCTCACTCACAAGCATCAGAAGGTTGAGGAACTCATCATACTCTCGAAGGATCTCTTTTTGCGTGGGTCTAGTGATCCCTTCATTCTGTGGTCTATCAAAGTACGCTGCAAAGGCGCGAGAGAATCTTGTTCGCAAGATGGCGTTCAGCCCGACAAGTATTGGGATCAACAGCATGACAAGAGGATTTGTGGCAAACCCCGCAAGTGATGCTGCAAGGGTGAACATGATCGGCGTGTAGGTTACCAGCGCAGCAACGATGAGTAACCTGCTCTCGAGTTCGAGATTCTTGGAACGCAGTACCATATCTGCCTCATACGATTCTCCCGACAAGGCCTCTAAGAGATCTGTCTTTTGTTCCATTGCTGAGAGGACTGCGGTGATGTATCTTCGAAGGTCATCAGAGGGTTGGTTTCGCGCAAACTCTGAGAGCAGGGTCTCGGGAGATATGCCCTCCATGATCTTTGCTATCATCTCTTTGAATGCCTGTGAGAGATACGGGTGATCGGATTCCGCGACCATCTCAATGGCGTCGAAGATGGTGCCTCCCGACTGAAAGATGAGCAAGAACTGTTCGAAGATGATATCCGCTTCTTCAGAGAGACTCAACTTGTATGAATTCATACGATTTACCGGGTATGTGGAAAAGGCAAAATAGACGAACAATGCATTGATGACGGCAAGTGGCACGACCGCCAATAATGAGAGTCCCAAGAACTGCCCAACACCAAAGACTGTGATCAATGTGAGAATTGAGTAGAGGTAGCTTCCCGCAACTACCTCTTGCGGAGTGATTCGAATGAGCGGTGCCAGAAACCTTGTGGCACGTTCCAGATCATGACTATGCTGGTGTCTTCCTGCACGAGAAAAGATGGGCATCTTTCCTGCTACATGGCACGCTCGTTCGTATAGTGTCATCTACATCCTCTGACCATCTTGTCTTCGCGTGGATACTTAAAATACACGACATTCTGAATTTGCAACGAGGCTTTGAATTGTGCGCCTCCTTTCATCAGGTGTTACTTGATCGACTCGGATTGTCTACTCTACAGGACTTGTCGGTTCAAGCCTTAGCTTGAGTCCTTTCCTAAATCCAAGAATCGTGACTCCTGCATAAAATATTCCAAACAAATAATGTCCTATGGCCATGTTAACAAGAGTCTTTGGCGTCACCAGATCGATAACGGAGTTCCAGAATATTATTAATAGAATTATGCCTGCAAGACCTATAATGACCAGCCCTGTGCCCAGCTCCGATCTCGGTTCACGAATACTTCCTTCCTCATTGTACCTCTCAGTATAGTATCCCAGAACAATCATGTTGATCGTTGGCATTTCTATGACAGTAAGGAAAATAAATATAACATTGACAAGTAGTGTCTGGTCACTAGGAGCGCTCTGGAGTCCAATTATTACTAATTGAATAAATACGATAATAAATAGTAAAATCACGCCCGCCCGAAAAAATAATTTTGCTGAGATATTCATTGATTACTACTCCGTTCTTCATACTACTATTGGTTCTTGTATGCAATTTTTGTTCACAATGTGCAAGAGAATTTTCAGATCTTATTCATGGAAACGATACCCGTCTCAGATATACATGTTCGGGAGATATTATCGCGCGCTAATTAATAGAATTTTATATGTGCTATTTGCCTGGTTCTCTAATGTTCTCAGAAAAAGTCATCTAGCCGGGTCTGTGTCCTGTATTGTACTATGGTATCTGATGCTTCCAAGTAGCGATCAATTGTGTTGATGAGAGTGGCACCAGCCATCTCAAGGGCCTCCTCAAGAGTCGTGACCTTTGTTGGTTCCCGTGAGAATGCACGTTTGGCAATCTCTCTAAAGCGCCAGACACCGAGTGGTACCCATTCTCGCGGATTTACTTCGAGAAAGACCAGCGCCCCGGCCTGTCGTCGGATATCATCCAGATACTTGAGAACAGGAAGGCGAACCGCATAGTATGCTCCGACTACATTTGAGGCATAGGTCGATCTGCCCTTTGCATACTCGTGATCCGAGATGACCGAAGGTCGTGGCCCGCTCAACCAGCATTCCAAGACTTCGAATTGCCATGCGCCTGGCATCATCAGGATAGTGACGGTATTTCCAAGTGCGTGGTCGGAGAAGACGAGAAAATCGTTGATTGATCTGTGGCGAAGTACCTGTCTATGCAACCTCTTGGACACAATATCATCAACTGCTGTGATGCTCCATTCTGTCGGGACCAGACGGCGTCTCTTTCCTGTTCCAAGGAGACCTATTGAGAAGAGTCGTGTCAGATGTTCCTGAGAGATCCCCTCGTCAAATAGAGTGGTCACTGCACTTACTGCCTTCAGGTCCGTGTCAGAAGTCACCTTGTCAACAGGTTTAGGGACCTTTGGATTATCCTCAAGGGTGAACGACTTGAGCGGTGCTGAAGGCCCCACTGGCAGAGTTCGTTCCGAGAACACACTGGTGAACTCGGGTCGCTTGAGAAGGAGTGCCTCGGAATCAGTAGGCGCTTCAGATAATGCCATTGTCTGGGTCTCAGCAAGAACACGTGGCGGATCGACCGCTGCGTCAACAGGGAGAAGTTGTTTAGTCCGAACCAGACGGAATCGGAGTGCCAAGATCTCATCCATTGAGAAGTCGAGCCAGAGATTCGGTTGTTCCATGAGTGCTGCTCGTTCTCCGCGGATCGGTGGGACCAGCGGACCAGCCAGCACCTTTGGATATCCAAAACTCCCCACAAAGACTGATGGTGGGGACGATCCCTCAAGGCTCATCCCACTGACTGCGCTGTCGATCTTGCTCAACGAGAGTGCACGCATGACCAGTGGGCAGGGACGAATCCCACACAGGGCCCTATGGCCCATGCACTTACTGCATACTCTCTCGTCAAATGACGGCTGAGACTTTTGATGATCGGCAAGTCGCATCTGTGGCATCAAGGCACACTCTTTTCTGGTATGTTGCTAATCCATATTCTTTGTCTCATATATCTACTTGAACGTATATAGGCATCATGGAGGGAGCACCGAAACTTGAGAGGTTTGAAAGCATTCCAATTCAGCACGTGCGGACTCAACTTGGGACTCCAGTAAAAACAGTTAGCACGTGCGGAATATTTGGTACGTGCTGAAAGTATATCTGTGCAGATGTTATCAAGACACCGATGCAAACTCGTAGAGAACGAATCGCCCAGCTATTAGAAGAATCGGATCACCCGCTCACAGCACAGGATATTGCAGAAGTTCTTGGTCTTGAGAACCGTAACGTTGTCTTCGAAGACATTGAACATATTGCAAAATCTGCAAAACGCGAGGGGAAGCGAGTGCTGATCCGTCCCGCCTCTTGTGGGAAGTGTGGTTACGTATTCACTCCCAAGTCTGCAAAACGTCCATCACGTTGTCCCAAGTGCAAGTCCGAGTGGATCCTCTTGCCCGGTTATTTGATCCGTCCCGCAGGAAAACGGCAGTAGGTCGTTTGTTTCAGTCTTTATCCTTTAGGTCAACGACTCTCTTTACGCCTGCACCTGCATGTTTCACATCAGACACCCGTGAGACCACAAAATCCGAGAGTCCATACTCTGCCTCTTCAACGAAACCATGAACGATGACAGGCATGCCCACACGAGGCAGGAACCTGCACCGATCCATGACCTTTGCTGAGAGCTTGACACTGTACGTCTGACCTGTCTCCTCATCCTGGACAACAATTGTTGTTGTTCCATACCATCTATGCGTCCCAACACGTGTAGTGGTGCTTCTCCCAACTTCTCTAATGATCCCTTTTACAACAGTCATGTTTTTTCACTCCATGGAGCGACCACTTGGCCATACCGGCCTCCACCGCCCGGAATGTATCCGACCTCTCCTGAGCGGTAACTGAGAATGACTTCACTTATTCTCTTGTTAACATTTGCAATTGGTCGTTCATCAGCCTCTGTCAAGATGTAGGTCTCGGTGCCAACACTTGAGATAAGCTGGTCGTACAAGCTTCTGACACGTTTAGATGTTGTCGATTTCACACCTAATGAGACTCGGATCAGTTCAGTAAGTGGTGGCATGTGAAGATATGGTGGTCGGTGTGGTGGTGACTTGCTCTTCACCTCTCCGATCATCTTTGCTCTATCGCGTACACCGAGTCGCAATCTCTTTCCACAGGCTGGGCACTTGATCCTTCTCTCGTGGATATCGCTGAGCAACTCTGCCTGTTCCTCAGGAGACCCCACACGGAAGTACACATTCATCTCATCGAAACTTGGTGGACCATCTCCCTCTTCGAGAATCAGAGTGCGGCGGCAAGAGCTACAGAATGAGAGATAGTATTTGCCAAGGCGTGGATCCAATCCAACATTGAGCGTCGCGCCTCGTCCCCCCTCCCGTTTGAGGGCCTTTGCTATCTCATCATATGTTGGCTGTTCGACCTCAAGTCTGACAAATTCTCGTCCAAGCTTATTTGGTGTCGGCGAATGCGCGTCGCTTGATGTGATGAATGTACGGTTTCGAAGTTCTGGAATATGATCCGCGATCTCCGTGTCTGCTGAGAGTCCCAGCTCGATGAAATGGATATGCTGCACCTCTTGACCATAGCAGGCTGCGAGTGAGTCGTATTTTCCTTCGCGGAATATTGAACGATATGGTGTGAACGCATGGGCCGGGCCGATGAGACCTCCCGCGTCCCTGACCAGACCTGCAAGCATCCCCCCATTTACATTTGCACGGGGCCGACCGCCCCACTCATGATCCAGATTTGGGGAATGAGGTCTCAGAAATTCTCTCAGTTGTTCCACAGCCTCAAAATCAGGCAATAGCACGACATGGTGGATCGCATCCTCATCTTCTATCTCTACGGTGATGATGAAGTAGACATCCTCATACTTGAGACCTTCATCTGTGGGTTCAAGGGTGGTCCGAAGATGATTCAGCCAATCCGGTTGTGTTGCATCTCCAGTTCCCACCAGCATGACCCCCTTCCGTCTTGCCCCTGCTGCGATATTTGGAATTGTCATGTCCTTGCTGACACCGATCGAGTGAGGTGAATGAATATGAAAGTCAGCATCAATCTGTAGCATTATATGTTCCTCGTGTTAAATCTGCACGAACCTTCTCACTATCTGAAATAGTGATCATGCTAATCGTGCGAGATTCCTCTTTAGACATTTTGACCCGGTCGGGTCGCATCAGATATTAATAATTACTTTTATGGCATTTGGTTTTGTTGCATACTCGAAAGCGGCAATCCCCTCGTCAATAACAAATTGTTTCGTCACAAGTCGCTTGACTTCGATGCGTCCCTTTGCAAGCATGTCCAGTGCAGTGTTGAAGGGGCCACCAAGGCTCCCTACAATTTTGAGACCTCGGTTTACGATCATCGCTGGTGAGATTCCTCCATTGACTCCGACCAAGCTCTTCAGGGCTACAGTACCTCCTTCTCTCACGATATCCAAGGCTGTGTCCAACCCCTCTTTTGATCCTGTGACATCTACAACCAGTCTTGGGCCTGCGCCTTCTGTGTTGTCTAGGATCTTTCGTTTCCAGTCTGCTTGGGTGTTATCAATCACGTGACGTAATCCGAGCTGTCTTGCCAGTCCAAGCTTCCAGTGATTCTTACCAATAAGATAGACCTCGGCTCCGGCCGCATCATATACCTGTGCAGTGAGAAGCCCTAACCGTCCCGAGCCAATTATTGCAACAACCTCGTCTTTTGTAGCAGGTGCGGCCTGTACTGTGGCAATCGCTGATGCTAAGGGTTCTGTGAATGTCCCTTCAATTGCATCAACACCTTCTGGCAGGACATGGATCATATCTGTGGATACGCTGATATATTCGGCCAGGCCACCGTCCGTTGTCATTCCTAATATTTCTCTATTGACACAGTGTTGACGCATTCCATGTCGGCAGTAGTAGCAGCGTTCACAAAAACGAAAGATCTCTGTGGTCACCGGGGTCCCTGGTTTGAGGGAGGGGTCTGTGCTCTCATGTACAAACCCTGAGATCTCATGGCCCAAGATGAGTGGGAGATCGGCATTCATTTCACCCTGCCAGATTGCTAGATCCGATTTACATAGCCCTACAGCACGGATCTCAATTCGGGTCTCGCCCGGCATGAGTGATGGCATTGGTGTGTCCCCAAGTTGGAGTCCATCCCGTGTGAGAATTAGCGACTTCATTGCTACCGCTATCTAAATCTGTCTTCATATGCTATAATCCCTTCGCTCGACTTTAGCGAGCCCTCGTTCCTCTCGCCTGAATCGTTATTTGCTGTTTCGCCTTTACCATTGATTGTAAGTTGGACATTTTATGTCGGTAGGTTCAGAGTTCGCCCACCAACGGCAGTAGGCACTAACTACCTCACCATCATAGAAGAGGTCATTCGTGAGATATTGTCGGAAGTAGTTAAACTCCTATTCTCGTGTTCATGAATGTCCAAGTCTTCAGCGGCTGTTGGCAACCCTGCAAGTTCTTGCACCGGGCATTAACTATCTTTGTAAATGTTTAACATACTCTGTAGTAGCATTACGACTTTTTATTCTCTGGCCTAAGAAGATTTATTTGTTGATTGTAGATTATTGTTTTATTAGTGGCAGGACTCGAATTCAACTTGCCTCGAGCAAATTATTGGTATACGAGGGTATTTACTAATGACATCAGTAGCCGTATTTTGGGATATCGAAAATTGTGCTCCACCTAAGAATATACGTGGTTCGCTTGTCGAAGAAAAACTACGTAAATATCTTACAGGTTTAGGGCCAATTAAGCAAATATCTGCTTACGCTCAGATGAAGGATTTTCCACATGAATTGAAGCAAGAGCTTCAACATTCTGGTGTACACTTGATAGATGCACCACACCTTTCGGAGAAAGATGTTGTGGATCACATGATTATTACAGACATGTATCTTTTTGCGATGAATAATGCACACCCACAAAAGATAGTGCTTATCTCTGGCGATATTGATTATGCATACCCTTTGGCAAGACTAAGGCAACATCAATATGAGATTATATTAGTTATACCCCCAGTTGGAGCGAATCGAATGCTAATAGAGCAAGCCGATGTAATTCTTGAATGGAATGACATTATGGGTCGGAGTGGTAGTGCTTCAAAAACAGGGTTCGAAGGCCAAAGAATGCGTTTTGAATTTTTAAGGTCTATTCTTGAAGAAATGGAACAAGATGGCATGACTCCTGCAAAAGATTTAAGCGAAATCGAAATACGACTTGATGCAAAATATCCCACTTGGAAACAAACCACGAAGTTCGATTCTATAGAAGAGTACTATGCAGCCTACGAAAAAGTTTGGGCTTCTACGACAGCTCAAGATTCCTTGGAAAATTCCGATATTGATGAAGAAGATGTTCACGAGGAAGTAGATCCTGATCGTTATAGTCCTTTGATAACGGTTTTGCATCAAGCTGAATCACAGGGCACTCGTGAACCCGAATTGGCATGGATTGGTATTGCACTTAGATCATTGATGGATGATCCGTTACGTTATCTAGGGATAAAGCGTTTGAAAGACTATGTGTTAGAAGCTCAAGAATATGGAATAGTCAAAGTTAGGCAAGATGGTCTTCAGCATTATGTTTCGTTGATTCACAAAGCAGAACGTGAGAAACCCTCCAGTCTTGATGATACAGATTTAGATTTGCTCGAGCAGGCACTTGAATCACTGAGGCAAGATGAAGTGATTCCTACGAGCAAGGCTGTCTTAGGACGTATGAGAGAACTTGGTGATGGTTGGATTGTTTCCAAGTCATCATATGGAAGTTTAAGGCATCTACTCGATGTGGCTAAAGATCAACGTGGAATAATCATCGAAACAAGTCACTCATTCCAACTTATTTTCCCCAAATCTGGAAAATTTGACTATTGGGATCCAAATGATAGTGATAACGATCCATTCTCCAACGAAGAATGGGTCGCCTTTGAAGATTTTTTAAAGGCACATAGTGATCTCAGAGTGAAAGGGCGTTATGGTCTTGCTAAGATGGTTAAAGACCAATGTGAGGTGTTATCCTCTCTATCGCTAGGAAAACTAACGGTATTGGTTCAGCTTGCTATAAACAAAGGCTGGTTGACATTTTATCAAGACAAATTAGGACTCTCTCCAATTTATAAATGACATTTAACAATACTATGTCTTAAAATCATCTGAATCCGTTATCGTGATTGTATGTTTACTTGACGGTCACCCGAGTAAAGATTTATTAATTTATTGTGCAATGACAGATTTATTTGATGGTCGTTCAGTATTTCTTAACGTTGGTGTTAATCTGATGGTTCTCTTGGGCATTGAGTTTGTACCCGATCGACCAGTAAAGGAGATAGTTGAGTGTGCACGACTTGCTGAGCAGGTGGGGTTCGATCACGTCTGGATAACTGATCACTACAATAACCGGAACCTATGGTGTACGCTCACAGCAATCGCTCTCAATACGTCACATGTGAAGATAGGTCCGGGCGTGACCAATCCGTACCATACCAGTCCTGCCCTCTCGGCAGCGGCAGTGGTCACTCTCAACGAGATCTCGCATGGTCGTGCGGTAGTAGGGATGGGTGCTGGCGATCGAGTGACCCTTGAGACATTGGGGCTCAAATGGCATCGTCCTGTGACAACGGTGATCGAGAGTATTCAGTCAATGCGTGCACTCATTCAGGGAAAGCGTCTGACCTTGGATGGGAAAGTCTTCCAGTTTCGTCGGGCAAAATTATCCTCTGTGCCAAGGCGACCGTTACTTGACGAGTCTGGTAAGGCAGTCTATAAGGATGGTAAGGTTGTGAAGACCGCCCCGCATATTCCCATCTATGCCGGGGCGCAGGGGCCGACAATGCTACGACGAGTCGCACCCTACGTTGATGGAATTCTCATTAATGCGAGTCACCCTCGTGATTTTGATGCGGCACTCAAGTCGATCAGGACGGGATTGAAGGGGACGGGTCGTGATATATCCGATCTTGATATTGGAGCTTATACTGCGTTCAGTATTGCTCCTACTCGTGAAGAGGCTCTCTCTGGCGACACACGAATGGTCGTTGCATTTATCGTCGCCGGGTCTCCAGACGAAGTGATTGAGCGACATGGCCTTACCATCGAGCAACGCGAGCAGATTGCTAGACTTCTTGAGAACGGCGATTTTGACGGGGCATCTCAGGCTGTCACTGAAGAGATGATCGAGTCCTTTGCAATAGTTGGAGACCGTGATTATTGCATTGAGCGAATCGAGGATTTGCTTAAAACTGGAGTCACACATTTTATTGTAGGCTCGCCTATTGGTCCGGATAGACGGGAAGCGATCAAGATGATCGGCCGGGAACTGATTCCCTATTTCAAGGAGGCACGTTCATGACTAAGGGTATGATCTACAACAGTCGGCTGATGCCACCAGAGCTTGACAAGTGGTTTGAGATGTGTGCGACCGCCGGTGTGGAAGTCTCTCAGGCACTGCGCAAAGACATTGAGGCCTTTGCACTACTAGATGATGTTCTCTTTTACGTGACTACGATCGAAGACGCACCGGTCGGCGGGGTTGCACTCTTCAGAGACCGTAAACGTTTGGGGATGATGATTGCCTCAGTCACGCTCTCCCCTGACTTTCGAGACCGATTGATCCGTAGTCTGATCAAGTCATCGCTCCCCTTCTTCAGGACCGCTGCAATCCGTGATATTGATGCGCTTGTGATTCCTGAAGGGGTCAGTCTTCCCGGGCCGGTTCCTCCTTTCCCGTACTCTTTCTTGTTGCCTGCTTGGGTTCGTCCGACCCTCGAAGAATTAGATTTCTCGTCTGTCGAAAAAATCGTATATGGTATAATTCAGTCACCCTTAGCAACACATGACAAGAGTATCGAGTGGGACAACTCAATTGATCCTGAAGTGATTCGTGATTTTGTCTGGGAGCAGCGTCATCTCACCGGGCTTGATAGTTCATGCGTCTGGCTCTCACTTGCTGTAGGTCTCCGTAAAGGCTCTGTGAGAAGCATAACTATCGATGATGAACTGTGTCTTGTCATTGGTTATTCTATTTGGGAGAAGACTTTGTTGATCGGACCACTTGTGTGGGACTCGGATCGAGTCGAGGACACATTTGTAGCAGCGGCCGTTATCGAATTGGCTCAAGAGTTGGGAATTAGTGAGATCCACCTCACTCTGCGTGAACGAAAACGTACTCTGTTAGACTTGTTGACCACTAAGCCTCTCAGTCAGGAAATCAGTCTATACCGGAAGCTTCTCTAGTGTATAGGTCATGCTCTTACTCCTTTACGGGTGTTGACTGATTTTCACGATTGATACTTGACCAGTCTTGAATTAATCTAGGCCGCACGATGGTTATTTACAAAACATCGCATACTATTCTCGTGTTATCATATTCGAAGAAATAATAACTTAATCCTTCTACATTTAGGATTGAAGTATAATGTTCGTATGAGATTTGATTCACGACTCATCTATAACTGTTTTATTTATAATAATGTGGGATTCAAAATGAGTTCTGAAGTGTCCGAAAAACAGATTCATGCTGAAGTTGAACGCATTGCGTATGCGTTAGGAAAAGACCCTCCCTCAAAAGTGGAAATAGATTTTGCAATTCCGATGAAAAGACCTCGTCTGGAAAAGAACGGTGAAAAATTGCTACTACATGGCGGTTGGGGTCTGCAAGACCTTCGTGATCAAATAGTATGGACACTTCTAGAGCCTGATCTTAAAAACCACGAGAATCCTTTTGTCCGTAATCCACACCGATATGATATGATATTGGCAGTCTTGGTATGTGCGGGATTTGCAGCTCTTATCATTACTTTTCCATTGGTTCCATTCCTACTGCGTATTCTAAGTATAGTGGTCCTTCTGGGAAGCTATCTGTTCGCAACATTTCATCTTGGGCATTACAAGAAAGAATACGCCACGATTGTTGGAGAGGCAATGCTAAAGACTAAGAATTGGCCTCAAGCACGGGCTGAACAATTCATCAAGAATGCTAATCGTATGGGACTCGGTCTTTCAGTGTTTTTGGCGGTCGTGCTAGGCGTTATGGGCATTGCTCTATCTATCATGTTCGATATATTTGACATCCCATCAATATTGTAATGGTATTGGCAAGGGACCTGTAAATTTTCATTTAGATCTCGCCTATAACATCGCCCACCTCTTGTCACGACTACGAGTGCGTCCTAGTTCTAGAACTGATGTGATGTCATAGTTCCTCCTCGGAAAGCCTTTTCTTACAGGTACAGTTCTCTTAAACAACCATGTCTGTTGTAAATGTCCGAGCAAGTAGAGGAGGTTTCGTTCTCGAGTACGGTGACATGCAGATTGGTTTTGATACAAGCGTTCCTAATGGACCCACACTGCTCTCTCATTCTCATGCTGATCATACACGATCCATCCAGCACGCGAGTGAGATCATTGCAACTAAGGGAACTATAGATACATTCACCGCACGTGGGGGTCGTGTCCACAGTAAAGTCACGATTGTCGAGACCGGCTCCAGCATCTTCTATGGTGATCTGATCATCACCGTACTGAATGCCGGACATGTCCTCGGTTCGTCAATGTTTCTCATCGAGCTTGCAGACAATCAGCGAGTGCTCTATACTGGTGACTTTAATACAGAAGACAGTCTAGTTCACTCGCGAGCGCATCCTGTTGATGCGGATGTCCTGATCATGGACTCCACCTATGGTGAACCACGCTGGGTGTTTCCAAGCCGTGAACGAGTGTATGGTGATATCGTAACGACTGCAAAGCAGACCCTAGACGAGGGCAAGACTCCCCGTTTTCATGCCTACTCACTCGGCAAGGCGCAAGAGGCAATCGCGCTTCTGCAGCGTGAAGGATTTGACGTGGTTACAGGAAACAAGAGTATAGATCGAGTCTCGCAGGTCTATAATCGTCATGGTTCAGGTCTCGAATTCACGCCGCTCGATTCGCAAGAGGCCAAGCATCTCTTCGAGGCCGGTTGTGTGGTGGTTTCCTCCTCCAATCGACATATGTTCTATAATCTTGCAAAGCTGATGGGGTCGCACTTGGCCAAACAGATCGAGGCGACCACGGAGGACTTTAATCTCTCTGGGTGGACATTATCACAATATGGAAAGGGTGGTCTTCCCCTGAGTGCCCATACAGACTATCCCGGGCTCATCAAGTTTGCAAAAGCGGTCAGCCCTGTGATTACGTACTGCTTTACGGAGAACGGGCGCGTCATGGCGGATGGACTGTCTAAAGAGGGGCTTGCTGCAATTCCGCTGGAGTAGGTGAGAACAATGGTTCACGAGAGCATTGCATCAGAGCTCGTCACTCCTGTTCATGCCAGTTCTTTTTTCTCGGTCTCACGGACTGGCGAGATTCACGAGCGGTTGATCTACGAGTATGATGATCCCGCCGGGTACTATCCTCATGTACTTGCAGATGACTCGCTCTACGAGACCGAGGTCTCAAAGCTGTGGGACAACATGCAATATTTTTTGGATAAGGAGCGTGTTGAGATCAATGGCCAACGAGTTCGGTCTGTTGTGAGGCATACCGATATCATCCCCAAAGGTACCACAAGTGTTATTGGAGTTATCTTTGTAATCGATTTTGTTGGGAATCTTCTGACTGGCCGGAACAAGATTGAGACCTGGCTTGAAGAAGAAGAGGCCCCCTACGATTTCGATATCATCTGGCGATTCCCTATAGGTACAACTATTGTCGAGATTGAGAGCTTGCTGGACTATGAGATCTCTGAGGACATCGTTGTGCTTTGGGCTGTCGAAGGCCAACAGGTTGGTGGTTATGAACGAATGGTATTCGATATCAAAATGAGCACTGATGAATGTAATGAGTAGGTGACAGTCATAGATGATGATGCAGGTAAACACTTTCTATCCAGCACTTTCACTGATGTTAATGGTTATCGGGATCATACTTGTGGTCTATGGACTGTGGCTTCACTTTGCTCAGTCGCACGGTGATGTTGATGTTGTTGAACATGAGAGTAAGGGCTTTATCCTTCTTGGACCGATACCAATAGTCTGGGGCTATGGCTGGAAAGGCTGGGTCCTCGCTCTTTTAATTGGAATAATCCTCTTCTCTCTCTTCTTTCTGTTTCCCTTCTGAAATCATGCGGACCAGCCACACTCAGGACAGATGGCTGGATTGGCTCCAATAGTCCGCACGATCACGCCATTCACCAGACATTCTGGGCATATGTTGAGTGGTTTTTTGCAAACGGGACAGTTTGTTGATCTCCCGAGATCCCTGATACACGTGATGGTCCCACAGGATGGACACTTGATGGCATGGGCGGTACAAAATTCGTTTCTGCAGTGGTCGCATCGCAATTTTGGTTTTTCTCTACAGATTGCACAGGTCTTTCCCATCGTATCGACCCCACTCATCTCATCTTAGTCCGAGCTGACTCGCACATAAGACTCTATCTCTTTGGCTCTATTAAGATAGTTGTAGGTGATACATAATCTTCGATACCATCCGAGTATTACCGAAAGATTACCAAATACTATAGTCATCTAGATAACGGGTATTGTTGGAGAGTAACATGATATTCCGATGTCGAAACTGTGGCGAGACTACAAGTGATATTGATATGGTCCTTGAAGGCGCATGCAAATGTGGCGGCACAAAGTTTGAGCTGGTGTCCGAAGATCCTCTTGGGGTCTCTACTGAGATATCCCCCAGAGAACGTATCCGGCGCGATCTTCATCTGTGGGTCGATCTCAATATCGATTCCCTTGATGTCAATGCGATCAACAATCTGCGCGTCAGGTTCGAATTTGATGATCCCACCAGCCACGCCATCTCGCGCTGATCATTCCTCTTTCGCCGATTTCTCTGTACCTGTCTCTTCTTTGAGGGGCTTTTCGATCATTGCGATCTGCCCCTCGATCTCAACTCCCAGATCGACCTTTCCGGCCACTGCTGCAATTCTCTGTACGGCTTTTAAATTATGAATTAATGAGTCGAGCCACGAGTATATGTCACCCGGATACGCCCAGAGATGAAACTCATCGTGCAGCTTCTTTGCCAGTCCAGTGGGATTCAATCCCGCCTTTCTATGTTCGACCAACCAACGTCCGAGCCGTATCTTTCCGTGGTCGCATTCCGGATAGAGTGGGCAGCCACAGTTGAAGAACGTACTTGCCCATTTTGCAAAGACATCAAAGACCCAACTTGGTAGACGGGCGGCCCCGCCTCGCTTTTGTGAGAGATCGCTTATGTCTGAGAAGACGCCCGAAAAGAGTCGAGTAGGCATGTGCGTCTTGAATGCAGAATCAACCTCGCCTTGGAGTTTACTGCTCAAGTATACATTCTCGAAGGGTTCCAGCTTGATGGCGATGTCGAGCACATCCATCTTGTCTGTGAGTTTGTAGACCTCAAGGCCCTCGGTGGGTTTCAAGAATGAGAGTGTTGTTGCCTTTCCGAGCGCAGTGACATTGATCCCATTTTGTACTCGCACCATGTGGTGGCGGACAAGATGTTTCAATGCATCTGATGGTGGTACTGACATTGAGAGATGTTTTCGGTAGACTCTTGCCACATCCTCAAGCTTTCTCACTCCCGTGGCACTGATGGATGCGAGTGCCTGTTCGGCTGAGGTCTCAAGATCAGCAAATGGCTCAACATCCTCAACAACGCCATTAAGGAGTTCTGCTGCAATTGCATCCTCTGTCCTGTCTTGGCCGCTGTGATACTTTCTATCTGGTTCAACAACAACATAGACCTTTCCACGATCATGTTTTCCTAATCTTCCGGCACGACCAAGCATCTGTTCGAATTCGGCTATCGAGAGCCAGTTTGCGCCCATAGCCAGTGATTCAAAGATGACCTGAGATGCAGGAAGATCGACACCCGCGCCGAGTGCAGCAGTCGTGACTACGCACGCATAGCGTTGTTTTGTAAATGCGTGTTCCACCCGTCTTCGTCTGTAGTACGAGAGTCCTCCATGATAGACGGTGGCTGAGACCCTCCGGTCACGGAGCCAATCGCTCAGTGCGTGCGCTCTTCGTCGTGAGAAGGTGAAGATGATCGTCTGTCCGCGATTGCCACTACTACTGATGTGACGGAATTCGCTGACCACCAGTTTTCGAATAATGCCCCACTTGTCTTCATCATTTCTAGCAAAGACCAAGTGACGCTCTAAGGGTACGGGGCGACCTGTGTAATTGACAAGTTTGAGTCGTAGTTCTTTAGCGAGCTGTTCGGGTGTTCCAACGGTTGCCGATAGAGCAAGGATCTGTGCACGCGGTGCATGATGTCTCAGTCTTACGAGCAGGCCATCGAGTTCTGGACCCCGCTCCGGATCAGCAAGGTTCTGGATCTCGTCAACAATGACCGTTCCGATCTCTCCAAGCTGTTTGGTTTCGCGTGAGCGAAAGATCAGGTCCAATGCCTCGTATGTGGCGCAGATGATATCTGACTTGGATACATCTGTATCAATGATCGGTCGTCCTTCTTTTCCCACATCCAGTCTTGACATGCCCACCTTGATCCCGGTTCTGAGACCCAGTTCTCTGTACCGTTTTCGCCAGAGTTCGTATTTCTCGTTCGTGAGAGCAACCAGCGGGGAGAGATAGAGCATCTTTTTGCCCTTCATCGCTCTGGGAATTCCGGCAAGTTCCCCGATGAGCGTCTTTCCCGAAGAGGTCGATGAGACGATGAGGAGGCTCTTTCCCTCAAGAAGCCCCTCGCTGATGGCAAGGTTCTGAACCGGGAGCAAATCGACATACCCGTTCTTCTTCAGGATCTTCTTGAAGTCATCGGGAAGTGGAAGGTCTGCCACTTTCTTTTTCACGCCAACCTCAATGGCGTCGATCGTATCTACGAGTGTAAGGTCAGGGTCTCTCGTGGGGTCGAAACCCGGCATGAGCATCTCGATCACACGAGGAACGGACTTGGTACGTGCCACTTGGAACTCAAGTTGCCTGAGCATACCCCGTGACATCTTCACGCCGATACTCTTCAATTCCGACTTTAGATCTGCGAGTGCACAGGTCATACAGACAACTTCTGTTGCTGAAACCTTTACGGCATTCTTCCTTGTCAAGACAGTCAGTCTGTCTTCTCTAAGGCAATGCATACAGACTGACACGATGTTCGGTTTCGTTGTCTGGATCCGTTCAAGAAAGTTCAGGAGCTTTTTCAAAAATGGTGGTGATGCCTCTTTTGGGATGATGATCCCCTTGGCTTTTCTGAGGATTTCGTGAAACTCTTTTGGCTGATAATAGACGGGCTTGTTGAACTTAACGAACCACGATCGTCGTATCTCGAGCAACCCGTTCTGTTTCTCTCCAAATTCTATCAGGCCCGCAAGTTGTGCGCGTTGGCGGTCTTTGAGGACAGCAGAGTAGACCTCGATTCTGCAAGATAGTTCTTGTCTGGTCTTTCGAAAGACCATAGTGAACGGCTTTGATAATAGCTTCTGAATTCTCGCATCGGCTACTTCCAACGTGGATATCCTCATCTTGGTGCCTGATTAGCAAGCAAAGACCTTTGTGGTCTGGTCTGGATATAGGTTTCAGAGTTCGAAGATATATTTCTCCTCATTCTGTTTGATTGCCTTCATGACCTCTTCAAATTCTGCACGGTACGCTTCTTGACCGAGTTGTGTCTCCATACCTGCTTTCTCAACAATCATCCAATCCTTCATTGCTTCATCATCACTAAATTTGGAGAATCGTCGGAAGGGAATCGTCATTATTTTCACACGTTCGGGATTGAGAAAGCCTCTCTTGTGATAATGTGTGACTAGCCGTTTATACATGGGGCCGTTGGTTCCAGCCAGAATGAACTTGGCGCGTTGCACTCCTGATACATGCGTGACCTTGATCTTCTTTGCAAGATCGATTGCGTGTGCAGTCATCGGGACGGATGCCTCAGTATGCTGCTTCATGATGATTTGGCCGGGAAGGATGTTGCCATGTTCAACGATGATTTTACGGATGATTGTGACAATCTCCTCCTCACGTCCCGACTCGAGTGGGTCGATCACTTCAGGGTGAACTATATCAACTTCAGGAAGCGGCTCGTCAAGTCGGAGTTTGCTTGGATCAAACATCAGGCCCCCGACAAACTCGATGACATCCACGACTCTCCCTTTTACTTGTGCGGTCCCTTTGAAGATTCCCGGCCCAATTAGCATGGAAAACACAGTATCTCCTCGAATCAGTGACCACAGTTGACTGGAGAGGATCATGATGGTTCCTCTCAGTTCTGTCCCCTTGAGCACACCAATATCGAAATCATAGGTCTCGATGTCAATTAACCAGTACATCGGATTACTGCGCATCATGATGTTGGTCACCTGTTGTAGATGTTGTCATTAATGAACTTGAATACGAATTTTGCTGCCTGGATCTCGCGTTGGTCTATTGGTGCCAGACGGAGTTCGTCTACAACGCTCTCGGTATACTCCCCTATGGGTGATGAGTCCACCTTGAATCTCGTGGCGACTTCGTTTAGTGTCTGGGCAATGGCATCCTCAAGTGAGATCTCTTGGTACTCAAGAACGTGAAGTACTCTGGAGATTCGTTGGACAAGATACCTCTCCCGTTCCTCATCAGGACGACGTTTTGCCAGATATATATCTCGTTCCAAGAAATCATAAGGTGATGTCATATCAGGTTCTGCCTTACTGCCCCGTGTGGATGCAGCACCAAACTCAATGTATCGTGATTTGTCGCCACGTCCTAGTGGTTTGGGCACCATATGCAGAAGCAGATGCCCTACAGCCAAGGGGCTTAGCTTTGATAGGTCCTGTGACAGATCTTCAATCACTGATCTGACAGAGACCATTATCGAGTCCACTGTTGTGGAGTCGGAGGCTGTACCCAGCACCTTCAGAAGGAGTCTAAAGAGAGCCTGATTGCGTCGGCGTAATACAGGAAGGCGCCCTAGAAATGTTGCACGTGGCCACTTTGTGAGAGCAGGGCCGAAGGCAACGAGTGCATCCTTTGATGTGGACTTCGGATGATCCTTTAACCATTCTTGGACCAGCGGTGCGATTATGCCACCAGCAACCCTTGATCGTTCTCGAAGCACGATGAGTGCTTGTTCAGCAGTGGCATTCTCCGTGTTAAGGGCGCTCTCGAGATTCGCAATATTCCTGGTCTTAATCTCCATCTCACGTGAAAACTTTCCATAGATGTATTCGATCCATTTTCCCTCATTGATTGCGAACTCCAAGATGTTACCTGGAATGTTCGGTATCTCCTCTCTCACTGAGGCTCTTCTCTGAAGCTCAAATGCAATGAGGTCGATCGCATTTCGCAGATTCAGAATGTTGTCCATGTCTATGAGATACGCTATGATTGCAACTTGTAGCGGGCAATCGTACTCCTCAGCAATTCTTCTTGCATGATCGATTGGGACTCGGAATGCTCGTGTTCGAAGGTTTGTATATTTTTCCTGAAACTCGCTGACCAATCCACGTTGACTTTCCCCTGCCATTCGTTTGAGTTCTGATTCAGGAAGCAACTTGTTCTCCTCTACCTAGAGGATATTATCCTCACATGAAAGAGAAACTTCTTTTCCGTTATGAATGATATTGTGGTATATCCTGTTTATTACAGTTGGACCGCCGCTGCTGAATAACAGACTCATCTATGATGATGATGATTCTCTTACACGCCCATCCAGAGCATCAAGAATTGAAGTCCAAGACCGAAAAAGACTGCACCAATGATCCCCGCAAGAGCGACCTTAGTCTTTGAAAAGTGGCGGCTGTGCTCCACATGAACAGCTAGCCAGCCGAATGCAAACACTCCAAAGGCTATAAAGACGATTGATAGAGGGAGAAAGAAAGTTAGAATATCTATCTGGAGCATATCTGTGCCACCTATTTACTGTGTACTTTGCCATTTTTATTTTGATGTGGATTTAAAGGTCACGGTCAGTTGTTTCTCAGGCCGTGAACGGAAACTCGGAAGTGTACGTGGTCCCATCGATATCTACTCGGCGTATAAGCTTGCCAGTCTTCTTTGCAAGCCTGCGTTTCTCGGCGAATGAGAGACCCGGATCATCTGGAATCTCTATCTCTTCGATGATGATGTCCTGATGGATCTTGATCTTCTTGGTCTTGTCCGGTATCTTATCTGCAACATCGAGGAGGACCTCTTTGAGGAGAAAGTCCCAGACCTCAGGAGTTCGGCCCAGAGCGCCCTTTGAAAATACGGGGTCCTTCTCAGAGTCGCCCTCGTCACCTCCGGCTGGCGATTTCGGGAACGATGTCTTTGTAGTGATCTTCCACGGTTTTGAGCCGTCCTGTGGGCTGAGTGTTAGCAGGAAAAAGGTCGTTGGATCATCATGTTCTAAGAGTTCCTTCAAATGTTCTGATGGAACTACCTCTTTGATCTTCGCCTTGTAGGTCGTGGCGCCCTTGCCCTTTGCTACTCTCCACTCCAATGGCATGGCTATCTTGCTGAACTCGTCGCGTCTGTCCTGATATGTTGTGATGACGCCTGCGATCTTCTGTTGGCCTTCTGGAACACTATTTGCATAGGCCCGGATAAAGACCTTCTCGAAGTCAAGGTCGGCCTTGAAACCCACCTTCTTTGAAGACAGGGTCAGAAATGCACGTGGTCCGGGGTGCACCCCTTTGCCGTATTTGAGTATCTTTGCATGAACGAATTCGTCAGCCTTTCCTTCAATGATCTTTGCTAGCCAGTCCATTATTTGACGCCTCGCTCTCTCTGCACCTCGGTCCCTGATTTAAGCTCTTCGCACATGTTATTGTTGTACCACTGTTATCTCTTGGATCATTAATTGGTGTTTTTATTATTCTCACATGAATATGTTCTTGAACCTGTTCTGCTGTTGTATGATGAGCTTCAAAATCATTTACTTGAAACAAGTATGATAAGGAACCACAAGAGTATACTCAGTAATGCAAAAATCCGAATAATTGCCATAGCAGTCGGTAGTTGATTGGTGTTGATAGTTTGTAGAGTGTTATTAATGTCTTCGATGAACCTATTGGTCTTGTTTTTCTTCTGAAGATCGTCTTCCGGATTTGATTCAGGTTGCTGCCTACCGGGTTCTCTTTCAATTGTTTCAACAAGCTTTCGAGCATCGGCCTTGATTACCTGGTCGCTCATTTTTTTATATTTTCCAAATTCTCTTTGTAGGGTATAACTAAATAGTATTATAATTATGGGCGCCATCAAAATTGGTCCCATTATCTTATTTATATTAATAGCTGCGTTATTGGTGGAGTTTGCCCAATTGTTTGTCAGGAATAATGTTAGGATAGAAATAATAATATTTGTAATTACTATGAACTTTTGAGTGGATACAGCTTTGAGCATTGTCAAATTGATGTTCCTGTAAATTTCTGCAAACCGGGAATCATCAATGGACATATGTTTCAATAAAATTTTCAAGAAAATCGGTGGGCAAAATGTTACAGTATTTACTGGTGAGATTATTTTATATGTCATATAACAGAACACAAGTATTGCGACTAAAATCACGAAATAAGGTATTCCTGCTTTTGTTACCAATTCATCATTTGTTGTAGGAATGATATGCCCTTCAAAGGCAATATTCACAATATACAAGAAGACAGTATCTATGAAAATACATACTGTGAGCCATGCATCTATGAATAATCCGAGATGATAATTTCCCTTCTCACATCCGGAATAATCTATTGCTTGTTCATTAGACAAGTCGTAATGTGTATCCTTTTCCTGATCATCATGGTTCTTAGACACACTTAATCTTTCTCCTCTCTTGATGATTCATACATAAAACGCACTTTAACTTGATGTGACTTGTGGGCGTGACAGGATGATCCTCCATTTTTGCGTGTCCTTCTTTCCAGCTCTTCATCTGTATTCTTTGATATGTTCTCAGGCATAGATGAGCAGTGTCAAAATATGATAAACTTGTGATATGCGATTTAGACAGTGGCATTAGGAATAGCAACATATCAAGTCAACTGCTTGAATTTTTTCTGAAATGTATCGATTCTCATTGTTGTTGACCAAATTGCCAGTTTATGAGCGCTCATGCGATTCTTCAATCGCTTAAAATGGAAATCGTCCACGATAATTGCACTACATCTCTGGTCTATTGCTGAGGCTAGGTGGAGTGCATCTGAGGCGTACAAGTTATATTTTGATATAAATTGCCTTGCCAAATCAAGTACTTCATTTGTGATCTGTAATTCCACTAATTGGTTCTTGTACATTAGTTGTTGCCATTTGACTTCAATGAATTCAAGAAGGTCTTTACCCTCCTTCTTTGTGATCTCTTTCTGATTTATCCTCTTTTGTACTGCTCGTGCCAACTCTAGTCGTGTCCATGCGGAAGTCCGACATGATACCTCGTTATTTTCAATCAAACAATATTCGACAAGGTTTTTGCCCGGTTCTCCATACATAAGATCCCAAAGGGCAGAGGCTTCAAGGTATATTGCTATCTTCCTCATTGTGGTCATCCTCTAAGCCTCGCTTGTGGGTCTTCTTTTTAGCAAAATAAGTACGAGTCTCATCAAAAGTCTTCCATCGCAATGACTTGATCTTTTCTTCTTGCATCAACTCTCTAACTCCCGCCTTGAGTGCCTCACTTATAGATGAAAATACACCTTCAGCCACCAATCGCTCAAGAAATTCTTGCTCTTCCTTCGTAAGTCTTACTGATGCTACAGTCAAGCCGATAACCCTGACTATTATGTTTACAACTTGTATAAATGTTTACATCTTGTTGCTTCTGATATGTCACATCCTGTACTACTTTGTATCACTTCATTGACTTTTTCAGAGCGGAAGAGTATCCAATAGATTATATGTCTAGAGAAGAATGTTACTTGTGGTGCCAATAATGATTCGAGTGCGCATGGATGCCCAACGGCGAATACGCATTCCAAAGAAGGCAAAACTGGAAGGGAAAAATTTCTTTTTGGTTAAGCGCGGAAATTATCATATATTAATTTCCATACCTGATGACAAACCTGAACTCGAACTTGAAGAGCCAATTTCCGAATTGTTGCAATCTGCTGAAGAAGAGGTCTCATATGAGATTGCCATGAAATGGGAACGGACAGAAAAATAGCATGCTCATGACAATGGCATGTTACTTGCCTACTAGAAAAAGAAAGATCCTCTTCTAATATCAACCACAGAGAAGCTAGTTGGATTGACTAAGACAGGCAGACTAGATTTGACAATTATCATGTGTTTTCGTACTGGAGCTATTCTATGTTCTTAGGAATTTGACAGGAGTTGCATCTGCCAAGCGGATTGCGACATATCTATCTATAGTTCCTAATGTCAAACTAATGTCAGCTCCTATAGGCGATCAGCCTCTCTGCTTCTTCTTGAACAGTACAGACTCACTTCAATATTTGATGCCATCAATTATAGATGACAACCAGCCCCATCAGCACCCATAGATAGACGACTACAATTGTGACGACAAGGATGGCGATCATGTCTACGACGAGACCCGCCGTCACCATCTCACGCATCTCTATCTTTCCGGTACTGTAGGCGATAGTCGATGGGGGTGTCCCAGTTGGGAGTGCATAGTCCATCGAGACCGCAATAGCAATCACCATTGTTATGAGCAGGGGATCGATTCCCAGTTCTGAGGCGAGGGGGATTGCGATAGGGATCAATATGACTGCGGCTCCAGTGTTTGAAGCCACCATGGTCACCAAGACTGCAACGACTCCTATTATGATGATGACCAGAATTCCCGGTAGTGCACGGAGTGCCGACATTTGATGAGCTATGAACGTGGAGAGACCTGTGTCGATCATAGCGCCCCCGAGGGCGATGCCACTGCCTAAGATCAATAATGATGACCAGCTAATCTCGTGAGATATGTCATTCTCATCAATCAGTCCGAACACCATCAAGGCGAAGCCTCCTATCAAAGCCACGATTGAGCTTGAGATGCCATGACCTGGCCAACCAATTACTGCAACGATGAAGTCGGGGAGCTTCTCAGTGAGCCAGAGTCCTACTACGCTCACGAAGATCAGAAGGACAAGTTTCTGCTGAGTGGTTATTGGTCCGAGACGATGGTATTCCTTCTCGGAAATGCGTTTTAGCTCCTTGATCTCTTCAACATCTTTTGGGATGTGAAATCTGAACATGAGCCATTGCCAGATGATTGGAAGCATGATGAGGACGACTGGGAGACCAAAGGGAAGCCATCTCATGAACGAGAACTGTTCGCCCAAGAACGTGCTTATGTACGATGCAGCAAGAGGGTTGGGCGTGGAACCGACAAGGGTTGCAACACCACCCAGCGTTGCCGCATAGGCCACACCAAGTACGAGGGCCTTTCCGTACTTCTCTCTGACCTCATCTGTATGAATACGTGAGATGACGGCGAGCGAGATTGGAATCATGATAGCTGCGGATGCGGTGTTACTGATCCACATTGAGAGGAATGCAGATGCCGCCATGACCGTCAAGATGAGCTTTGGACCTGATCCTGCGCCTTTTGACAGGATGAGCAGTGCCATTCGTTTATCGAGATCGTATTTGCTCAATGCCCTGCCAATGAGAAAGCCGCCAAGGATGAGCGCGACGACAGGATCAAAGAATGGAGCGAGGGCGGTCCGCGGGCCCTGTATCGCTAATAGCACGATCAGAATTGGTATCATGATCGAGGTCGCAACAAGACTGATCCCCTCTGTGAACCATAGCACTGCAACGGTTCCAAGGAGCAGGGCCGCACCTTTTGACTTGACCAGCGGCTGATATGCAATTGTGAACGTCTGGCCGATCTGACGTGTGGGACGTAAGCTGACATCTCCCGTTGACGCCCCATGGAAGACGCCATGGATCTCATCCGCCTCCAATGGCTCGCCTGTGGCCAAGATCTTGATGGTGAATGCATTATCTGGGGCAATGACGACGGTATCGGTCAGTTCAATGGTGACATTTGTCGAAGTACCGTTGATCGTCACAGTAGATGTAGATGTCTCACCAGACTCAACAAAGGTGACGTTGAATGAGCGTGTAAGAGATATTCCGGATGATTCAATCTCAATGTCCACAGTATACTTTCCTGCCGTGATCTCGGGAGGCGCCACATTGTACAGGATGAGACCTATCATTGATGCAATAATGAGGATGGCAATGGTCTTTTTTGATACCTTGGACATTGATTCACATCCATGGATTATGCGAGTCTATCCCGGGAGTTTTCTGATAAAAAAGTGGTTGACAGCGGCAAGGGATCAATCAACTGGGCGATGTTTCATGATCTCGTCAATTCCCGTCAGAGGAAGGTTGAATCCCTTTGTACCAATGATCGTTTCAGTCTTTTCTACGAAATGTGCACTCTTTTGTTCAAGGGTCTCAAAGTGCTTCCTGAATGCTTCTATGGTCCCCTCATAGACGGTGAATCCAGTGTAGGATGTGCCAAATGCTCCAAAGCCCTCCACGATGATATTGAGACCGTGCGGGAGGTTTGCCTTGATCTCGGCCCATTCATTGAACCATGTACGTTTCTCTTCCTCACTAAGAGTGCGGAGTCGATAAAGAAGCACATAGACAAGTTCAATGCTTCCGGCACCATCCGGGACTCTGATTCCGGGCATATCTTATGAGTACTTAGAACAACTTATAACGCTGATGTCTTTGTCACCTTACAATTCATTGGAGCTGAAATTGATGGGTCTCAGAGCTTCAGGTCACTTTCTTACGCTAATGGCTCTCTATTTGGTCAACATGATCATGAGGGCCTCTTTCTACATGACGATTGCTAGTATTCAGAGTAACAACTACCTTGGTGGTCTCTCGGACTGGACGGTTGCCATTGTCCTGATGATTTATCCAGTAGTTGAACTGGCAACTGTTTCGATCTTTGGTTCCTATAGTGACAAGATTGGTCGAAGGCCGATTTTTATTATGAGTCTGTTCTTGACTGGTGGTGCGGCCTTGCTCTTCGCGCTCTCGCCAATTGTTTCGATCATTTTCATCTTTTCTGGGATCTTCGGAATGGGTGCCGCAGCCGAGGTGACAAGTACCCTCTCTATGATTGCGGACTCCTCCTCTGAGAATAATCGTGCCAGATTAATGGGTTACTTTGATCTCTCAACCCTAATGGGTCTGGCCGGTGGTTATGGTCTTGGCATTATCCTTCTCCAGTTTGGTATTATGCCTACTCTTATCTTAATGGCTGGGGCAGGTGCCTGTTTTATCAGCGCTATAATCGCGTTCTTTACCATCCGCGAGACCGCAACCATGGCACATCACGAGTACTCCATTAGACAGTTGCTTAGCCATGTTGCTAAGGACAAAAGGATTCAGATGATGCTTCCAGTCTACGTCCCCATTATCTCTCTGTACGGACTTTTAATTGCCAATGCCGAGAATATCCTCGAGGAACACTTCACTTTCACTGCAACAGATCTCATTATCCTATTCGGGATGTTGGGTGTCTCGCTCGTTGCAGGGATTGTAATCATGGGCCATCTCTCTGACCACTTTATGAAGCGACGTCCCTTCATTGTAGCTGGTCTGCTAGGATTTGGGGTCCTCTCATTTCTCTTGGTGGCCTATGCCTCTGACTTTGCTGCCCTATGGGCGATCTGGCCCGTTCTGCCACTCTTGGGCTTCTTAGCCGGTGCATTTCCGCCTGCTGCTATGGCCTACCTGACCGACGTATCCAGTGAGGAATCGCGTGGGAGCACGATGGGTGTCTATAGCATCTTCTTCGGTACTGGAATGATCATTGGTCCCGGAACAGGTGCCTTTGCCTATACTACTTGGGGGCTCTGGGGTCTCGGTGGTCTAGTTGCATTATTCATCCTGATAGCCATCATTGGAACCTATTTCATGCCCGAGGTCCATGAATCTTCGTCCCCTGAAATAATCAGCAATGATTAATATGTAGGTGCGTTAATGATTGGTACAACCCCTTTTGGGAGATGGAAATATGGTTCGACTCACTACGATCAGTAATGTATTATCAGGCATCGGTCTGGCACTGCTAGGCTTCTCACTTATAATGAAGTGGATTCTCTCAGGACTCAGTGTCACCGGCACATCGTACCCCTACTACATGTGGTTAGGTGGAGTGGTCCTGCTTGCCGTTGTCGTCATTATGAGCGTGATAAACACGTTCACAGAGATCACGGGCTTTGTGCACCCTGAAGATAAATTAATTAGTAATATGTTTGTGTACCTGATGGCCATCGCTACTGTGCTCATCTTTGGTGCTCTGGACGAGGGTGCGGTATTCCAAGAGATTCTCTTCAATATCGCCTCTATGATCGTCATCGCATACGTATTCTTGTTCATCTTCACTTACTTCTCTCGCACTATTACTGAGGAAGGTCAGATGGGACAGGTCAAGGAGATGACCGCCAGATTCATGCTCGTATCCCTTGTCTTGGGTGGTATCATGGCCGCCCTATTGGTCGGTCTCAAGGCCGTATGGGATCTCTCTGCTTCTTATGAGTGGGCCGCTGGTGCACTGGGCATCTTTGCAGTTGCTCTGGTCGTTATCATTGTCCTCGCACTTGGTCACAAGTACGAGCCAGTTGGTGAGTAATAGTATCTCAGGTTGGGGAGGATTTTCTCCTCTCCGGCCATGCTTTTCTTTTTCAAGTCCCACCAATAAACGAAATAAGGGCTCAGTTCTCAACTATTCTTCGTTGAGTATTGACTAAGATCGTTATCGGTATCAGACAAGGTTAGTGAACGGTGGTTGCAATGGCTGATGGAAAATTGTGGCTTGGCTACAAATTGGGTAAGGATGGAAAACGGACTAATGAAAAGTTCGAGATTAGTACTGATCTACTACGACGACATGGTGGCGTGTTTGGATCAACCGGTTCTGGGAAGACCGTGTTAAGTAAGGTGATACTGGAAGAGGCAGCTCTTCAAGGAATTCCCATAATTGCTTTTGATCCCCAGGGTGATATTGCTTCACTGATGATTCCGGGGGATCCCAAGAAGCTCAAAGAGAAAGGCGTTGATCCCGCCCGGCTTAAGGAGTACATGGAAAAAGTTCAGGTCCGTGTCTATACGCCCGCAAGTAGCAAGGGCTTGGCAATCTCGATTAATCCTCTGAAGCTCCCTGACAAGAAGGCCGACCCCGATGATATGATCCGGCTCTTGGACAATTCTGCTCGCACGCTTGTAAAAGTACTTGCTAAGGTCGCAGGCCTCTCGCGTTCTTGGGAGAGCAAGTCCTTTGCTGCTTTGTACGAGTTACTCCGTGTGACATGGGAAAAGGGCATCGATGTCAAACACCTCATGGATCTGGCCAACTTGTTGGTGGCCTCACCTGAAGAGGTGGGTGTTGACCTTGAGCCGTTCATGAAGTTATCAGAGCGGGAAAAGCTTGCATCTGCAATTCGCAGTCTGACTGTGGGTTCTTCGCAGCTCCTCTTCAAAGAGGAGGGACAGATCGATTTTGACGAACTCACTCGTCCCGTTGGTGGCAAGACCCCGCTCAATGTCATCTTTCTCAAGACGCTACGTAGCGAGGAAGAGAAACACTTCTTCATCGCCATTGTTCTTAATCAATTGTATTCATGGATGCTTCGTCAGGGCTTTACTGAGAAGCCCCGAATGATTCTCTTTATGGATGAGGCTGCACCCTTTATCCCCGCAGGCATGAAGGCTCCCGGACCAAAAGAGATCTTCCTTCTTCTCTTCCGTCAGGCGCGTAAGTACGGTATTGAGTGTCTGATTGCAACTCAGAGCCCCAAAGACATCGACTACAAGGCGTTCGAGCAGTTCAACACGATCGCCTCTGGTCGTATCAGTAGTGAGCAGTCGCTCAAGGTCTTGGAGCGTATTCTTGAACCGATTGCTGGTGAGAAGGAGGCCGAAGAGATCATCAATGCCCTTCCCGGGCAACAGACCGCCTCATTCATCTTTTCATCGGCTGACCTGAAGCCGCGCGTTAATCGTCTTGGTGTACGATGGTTGCTGACCAAACATATCACGCTGACAGAACGCGATGTGAAGAAGCACATGGAGGCTCTCGTCAAGCAGCAGGAGAAGATCCTCAAAGAGATGGAAAAGCGACGACTGGAGGAAGAGCGTCGTAAGGCAGCAGAGCGTAAGAAACAGGAAGAACAGCGTCGTAAAGAATTGGAACGAAAGAAGAAAGAGGAAGAGAAACGTAAGGCTGAGGAGGCAAAGCGCAAGGCCGAAGCAGAGAAACGGCGGCAACGCGAGGCAGAACTTGCAGCGCTGAAACAGAAATTCAAGACGGCTAAGGATGATGAGCCAGTCTTTGAGACCCGTGGTCAAGCGCAGAAGGTTTCCTATAATGACATTGTGAACGCTTTTGTTGCCAAGATCGAGAAAATCGCCAAGACCCGATTTGGTCTACCCTTCCTGAAAGAACTCGCAAAACGTGGTTCCCTGAACTATGAGAAGTCCCTCGCCTTCTATCTCAAAGAGACCCGTGAGGCCATCAAGCTCGGGCTTGCAAAGAAGGACAAGTGTCCGACAAAGCGTGGGAAGATGATCCCATGCATTATCTTTGACTTTGAATATGTGCTCAGTCAAGTCATCAAATCAATGGGCATTAAGAAACCCGAGTACGTTGATGATCAGCGTCTGAAGAAGCGTTTCGGAGAGATCATCAAAAAGGCATCAAAGAACAGTCTTCTCGAACGCATTGTTCTTGGTGAGCCGCTCTTGGAGTTCTAAACTAATCTGGTCACCGGGACGGCACATACCGTCTCGGTCGGCCTATCTCACAGGTCAGCCATTGTGAGATCATCGAGGCCGTTGTGTCCATTGCAGAACTCATCTTGCTGGCCGAGACCTCTGGAGAACCGTACAACAGGACAAGCACTCTCTTTGACCGAGGGCTCACTTTGGTATGATCGGAGTCATGAGTGGCATAGCCAAAGCAGACGATCTTTGACTGGTCCGCCAGGACGATCTCTCGTCCACGACAGGTGAGCTCTTTTCCACCGATGCGCCGGAATATCTCTCCGCGTTTTGCGGTTCTCACAACCAGTGTTCCATCAATGGTGTCTTCATCAATGAGACCTATCGGTATTGCGTGGTATGCGGAGGCCAGATTGATCACATCCACAACGTCACTGATTCTCCACAGGTTGTTCCCATTGAGAATGCGTCTGACCAGTGCCTCACTTGAGACCCTCTGCTTGGTGGGATCCATGCCAAATGTCCAGTAGAGGTCACGGTAGGATCGAAAGACCGTATCTGTTGCCAGATCTTCTAACGTCCATCGTGAACGTATCTTGTTGAAGATAGTCCTCTCATACTCTTCAAATTCAGGTCTTGATCTTCCTACTTGCAGATCGCTCAGCCGAATGGCACCAATGGACAGACCCTCACGGTCCACTTCAAATCGGATGAGGTCTCTTGGTAGATCTGATGGCATTGTGTCTTCATCACAAGTATCGAGCCTTTGACGTTTAGATGTTGTCACTGTCTTCTACAGCAGATCGATGACTTCCTCAAGACTGTCCACCGCAAGTGTAGGAGTGGTGTCGAGGTCTCCCGATTCAAAGGGGATAATATTGTCACGTCTGCGAACCAGTATTGTTGTGAGTCCTGCGGCATTGCCTCCTGCAATGTCCGAATTAGGATTATCCCCTACAATGACCGACTCTTCCGGAGTGAAACCGAGTGCCTTTACGCTCTCTATGCAGATCTCCGGGAGGGGCTTTCCAACGATTACAGCCTTCACGCCAGTTGCATCCTCGAGGGCTCGTACAATTGATAGCTCTCCGATGTAGACATCTTCCACTCCAAGATAGATTCCCGGATATTGTCTGCTTCCGCTGATGCATACTAGTTTTGCTCCATCAAGAAGCATCTTGGCTGCAAAATTAAGTTCTTGAAATGTCATACCTCTATCCGCGCCCACTGCAACATAGTCCACTGGTGGATTGTTGACGACCTCCAGCCCTCTCTCTATGAAATCGTCTCGTGCACCGCCCTCACTGATGACAAAGCATCTTGCGTTAGGCTGTCTGTTGTGTATGTACGCCGCAGCGCCAGCTCCTGCACTGAAGATCTTTTCAAGGTCGAACGCAAATCCCGCACGTTTTAGAGCAGTATAGATCTGCCGTGAGGAGAGTCGTCCCGTGTTTGTCAGCACTCCAAGGGTCTTTCCTCCCTCTTGTAATGCGTCGACTAGTACTTTGGCGTCATCAAATACTACAGGGTGCTCTATGTCTTGGATAAGTGTATTATCGACATCAAACAACCAGAGCTTCTTATCCCTAAGATTCACTCATCTCACTCCTTGAAACATTGGGCATTGCCTATTCCTTTTCAAGAAGCGGTATGACGCAAATGAATCTGAAGGGTTCTTTTCCCTCGGTGTTATCATACCCGTGAGGCTCGTTTGGCGGAATGAAAATGACATCATCCTTCTTGCCTATCTTCGTACCATGTTCACCCAATAATGTGATCTGGCCCTGCAGGACGAAGATCTCGTGTTCTTCAGGATGATGATGAAGTGGGACCTTTCCCCCTGGTGCTATCTCGAAAATCCGCATTGCATACGTTCTTGCGCCGGTGTTCTTACCAATTAGCCATCGCATAGTGGTCTTCTCACTACCTGGTAAATTAACGACCACCTCTTCGCGTTCGTGATAGTTGACGACGTACAGTTAAGCTGCCTCCTCTACGGTGGTTACTCTACTGTTTGGGGTGCAATGTTTGAGTATATAATAGTCTTCAGTTGTGGACAGAACGGCCACAGAAACTTTATGTGATGCCTTTGCCATGTGCGATGTGAGAGTAACACGATTCGTGACAGATTTAGGAGTATGATTAACATGGCTGAGGATGACACATATGTCCGTGCGAAGCTCACCGAGATCAATGGAGCGCTCACTCGCATGACCGAGATGCTCAACAAGATGATTGAAGTGTTGACGCGAACAGTGGGAATGGATGAACAGATCTCTGACCTTGCACTCTCAGTGGCGGCAAATAGTGAGAAGATCGACGAGTTGATCTCGCTGGTAAAAACAATGCCTGCAAGAACTGCGGCCCCTGCTTCTGCAGGACATGCCACATCCTCTGTTGAGGAAAAGGCCAAAGTGTCTTCTCTCAGTTCACTACTTGACACCCTCGATTCTCAAATTCGTGATGGGATGATCGCTAGTGATCTTGCCGATAAAATCCGTGAGACCGCTGAGCTCTTCGAAGAACGTGGAGGGAGCAGTAATCTCATTGTTAAGATGCAGCGGTGGGTTCGGATTCTCAAGACGTACGGTCGTGTTGACCCGATCAATCCTACCGATATTGCCAAGCTGCGCAGTGACCTTAAGGGCTGGCAGAAAGAGCTGGCTCAGGCAAGATAATCGAGGGGATTTCCCCTCTTCCTTTTTTTTGAAACAATCTGACGAAAAAGCGTCGAAAATGGACGTTGTATATATCTTTAATAGCATTGAATCCCTTTACGAAATATGTAAATGTCGGGACAAAGGTGCGAAAAAAAAATGATTGACACAGAGATTGATACACGGATTCGGAAGGTGATTGCAGGAATCCCTTCACCACATAAGAACGACCTTCTTACGATCTGGGAGGGGTGGATCGCAACCAACCCGGAGCCGCCCTTCTATGTTAGTTGGTCCGATTATTCCGCACAATGGGACGACTCAGAAGCTCTCTATACAGACCGTCGTGTCTATCTCCGCCGAATCACGAACGAGCTGCGGGATATTGAAGTCCCAAAGACACTGTGGCAAAAAGCCGCAAAGGCTCTCGCTGCTGTTGCAAGTGCCTTCTTTGTGATCTTTCTTGCTCTCTCCCGAGTTGCTCGTGGTGCAGAGTGATCCCTCGCTAAACTCGTCACTACAGAGCGGCCGACTTATATTATCCCCTGTGTCCCCGTAACTGAGGACAATGGATATCCTTGAGACCATACCCCAAAAGATGAAGGACTATTTGACAGAGGCTGCTGATATAGTTCGTGACGCAAAGAGTGTCGTTGCGATCTCTCATATTGATGCTGATGGAATAACTGCACTAGCCATTGTTCTCCAGCTCCTTGAACGATCGGGCCTTACTCCTATCTGGAGAAATATTCATCAATTAAATTCTGAGACCATCAAAGAAGTTCGCGATTTGGTGCGTGAAAACCGACCTGACCTTTTGATCTTCAGCGACTTGGGTACCGGGCAAAAGCGCTCGATTGAGGAACTTGTTAAGACTGAAGAGTATATCCAACATGTTATCATCTTGGACCACCATCTCCCCCAAGATGATACTCCGGGTACCGATGAGCCTCACAGTGAACGCATCATCGAGATCAATCCGCACAATCACGGGATCGATGGTTCGTATGAGGTCTCAGGCGCAGGTGTGTCGTTCCTCCTGGCCATGGCCACCGACCCGCGAAATGTAGATCTCAGCGAATTGGCAATTGTCGGTGCAACTGGTGATCTCCAGAGATACTATGGTCGAGGTTTTGTCGGGGTCAACAAATCGATACTTGCAGTCGCAGAAGAACATTCGATCGTCAGGATAAAACGTGACCTGACCTTCTTTGGGATCAACACCCGACCCTTGCCATTTCTACTCGAATATGCCACTGATCCGTACTTACCCGGGTTGACCGGGGAACGTGATGCCTGTTACGAATTCTTCGAGTCACGGCACATTCCGCTCAAAAACGAATATGATGAGTGGCGGGTCTGGACCGATCTCTCTCCTGATGAAAAGTCACGCGCAATTCAAGGAATCATTCATGTGATCATTGACGCTGGTTACAGCACACATGTTGCTCAGGGCATCATTGGTGATGTTGTGGAGTTGCTGCACCGTCCTCTCAGAAGCGAGATGCGAAATGCCAAAGAATTCTCTACTCTTCTAAACGCTTGTGGTCGAAACTCGCGTCCTGAGATTGGAGTGCTCGTGTGCATGAATGCAGAAGAGGCCTACGTTCAGGCTCGGACTCTGCTACAGGTCCATCGTCAGAATCTGGCTCAGGCCCTTCGTAGGCTTGAACAGAACGGTTACGACGAGATCGAGGGTATGTACCTTGTCAACGATCCCGAGACCCCGGATACTATTGTGGGTATTGTGATTGGAATGGCTCAGGGCTCACGAATCGTTCCTACAAATCGTCCAGTCCTTGGAATTGCCACTCGGACGACAGATGACTCCCCCTTTGTCAAGATCTCTGGCCGGGCACAAAAATTCCTTGTGAAGCGCGGTATCAATCTGAAGGAGACCTTTGTTGAAGTTGCTCATATTCTAAATGAGCAATATGGCAAGCTCGTCGTGGAAGCAGGTGGTCACCCCATGGCCGCAGGAGCCTTTGTTCTCAGTGAGCATCTTGATGAGTTTTTAGAACTAGTATCCATGAGATTTGCACAAGTGCTTCGTGGCGACGTAAAAAAATGAGTATGTGGGAATGATCCCACATTATATTATTATTAGTATTCTTCAGCGGTCAGTGATGCACCGATCATACCCGGGACAAAGAGCAATGCAAATGCTACCCCAAGGTCAATGACGATGTTCTTAGCAATTGTTGCAATGATGTCCACTTGAAGTGAAGCACCCATCGTCAGCGCAACGTATCCGACAAAGAAGAGGACTAGAGTGATTACTGAGACAATGAGCATTCTGATACCGTTCTTTGAGATCAGTCCGGCAACAAAGCCAGCAACGCCTAATGCGACCAGTGGTCCGTAGATGCCGCTCAAAGCCATCGAATATGGCAGCATCAACTGTGCAAAGAGGAGTCCACCCTGATACGCAAGGGCATTAGTGAGACTGGCACTCTGAAGGAGTGTCTGGATGTCAGCGACTCCTAACCCTAAGATCTGGAAAGCGCCGATGAGAATTGCAGTGATTAGTGCAACGAGAAGGGCCATTATTGTGCGGAACATATTGGTTCAGCTCCTTTATCTATCTGGAGTGTGAATGTATTCAACCTATTTATCTCTTGGGAAGATATGTTACATGTCAATACCTATCGTTCTAACTTGTTTGCAGCAGCCTTGAGGTCGCTCATGTACCTCTGGATGGCCCCCCACAATAGTTCAGGGATCTCGTCTTTTGGTAGGTTGTCAAGTGGGAACCATGCAACTTCCCCCTCAGGTGTTTCAGCATGGGTTTCTGTGTCAAGTGGTCTAGCAATGTAATGGTTGAGAACATAATGGAACATGATCTTTCCATCGGGGTCTCGCTCAATGAGGTCTGCTGTACCCAACAGTCTGAGAATCTCTATATGAATGCCAGTCTCTTCAAGGATCTCCCGCTTGGCAGCCTCCTCTTGAGTCTCGCCAAGTTCAACAGCGCCACCTGGAACGCTCCAGAGTCCTTTGCCGGGTTCCTTGTCGCGGCGGGCCATGAGTAATCCTTTTGGCCCTATGACAAATGCACCCACCCCGCATATTGGGCGTTTGGGATACAATCTATCACTCAACATTAAGATCATCTCATACTGTTGATAGATGTTCGGGCAATGCGAGTTCCCTATCACAATACACGCAATAGACAGGGATATCAAGATTCACTTTTGCTGTGTTTACTACAGGGATTCTCATGTGTTGATTGCACTGTGGGCAATAGGTCTTGATATACCCTCTGAGCTTGATCGATTTGACCCATGCGACCTTTGCCTCTTCAGAATGACCTCTCCGGGTTTCTTCAATGGCAAGTGCAATCCATGCTGCTGCTGAGGTTGTATCTTCTTCGATGACCATGTTCAAGCAGTGAAGCAGATCATCAAACTTCTTCAGAAGCACGTGCACATTACAAAGTCGCTGCCATGAGGTTGGCTCTTCTTCTACAAGTCTCTTTGCCCTGTTCAGATATCCTTCAGCTGCAATCTCGTCGTGTAATTGGTATGTGATCACCGCAAGTCTACTGAGTGCTTCGATGCTTGTTGGGCATTGATGTAAGGCCTTGGTGAAAGCGTTATGTGCCGTCTTGTAGTTTCTCATTTGAAATGCCATTTCGCCCTCAAGCATGATCGTCCTGTAATGGTCCGGGGCCATCTCTTTGGCCTTGTCGATCACATTCTTGGCATCATCGATTCTTCCGACAAAGAGGAGTGAGTATCCATAGTTTGCAAGGGCAACGATCGATTCCGGTCGCAGGGCACTGACCGCCCCCCATGCCCGTGCTGCTTCCGTATAGTCACCAAGACGATAGAAGCTCATCGCTCGGAGCGAGTGCAGTGCTGGATCTTCAGGGAACCGGACGACAGCCTCTTCCAGTATTCGTGCAGCCTCACCATACTGTTTAGTGAAGTAGAGTACTTCCGCAAGATCGAGCCATGCCTCATACAGTTCAGGATCTGCACTGATGGCCTGTTTCAGATATGTTTCTGCGCAGTCGTAATCGCGAATCGCCTTGTAGGCTCTCCCTAGAAACTGCGCGACCACGCAATGGTTCTCGATCTGTTCATTCGCCACGAGGAGGACATCAATAGCCTTCCTGGGCTGCTCGTTCTGTAGATATGCGAGACCAAGATAGACGAGCAGTTCTGGATCATTACCATTGGTCTCCACAAGATCCTCAAGGATGACCGTGGCTTCTTTGAAGCGCTGATCTTCAAGAGCCTCAATAGCACGATCGAATTCCTTTGTCTGCAAAGTCTGAACCTCGTGGATTTTTAGGTGTTTATTGCGAACGACGTATCTGAACTATCAATCGTTGAGGAGCATCTTGATTATAAGTAGGTCACGATATGGCAAAAATGATGAGTTCCAGAAAATATGCGACTCCTTTCTCGCTGCTCCATGCTGTGAGTCTACTCAGTCACCGGTTACGGCTTCACAAGTTCCAAGAAGCGATACGACAGGTTGTCACTCCCGAATCCTATGTTGTTGATCTCGGGACTGGTACGGGAGTCTTGGCTATGCTCGCCGCACAGGCGGGAGCGCGAAGAGTCACTGCTGTTGATATTAATAAGATGTCGATTGACTATGCCATGCACGCAGCTAGGCGCAATGGTCTTACCCAAATCGATTTCGTGACGGCGCACTTTTCGGAGTTTATCCCCGATGAGCCTGCGGATGTTGTTATCTGCGAGATGCTCTCCTCTATGATGCTTGTCGAGCAACAGGTCCCCGCGTGCAGATATGCAGCAAAGCATATACTCAAGGAAAATGGGATCATCCTTCCAAGATCTGCTCGTGTCTATATTGTGCCTGTAGAGTGCCCTTCGTTATGGTCGCGTTTTGAGGTCTCGGGACTTGGCTTTCCACGAGTCCCTCAGACAGTTGGTCGGGGTGAGTCAAGGGATCTTGCAGATGCTGTCCTACTTGTCACTCACGATTTTACCAATCCCGATGCGCCCGAGATCGTGGAATCTGAGATCTCATTTACTACGGTCTCGGATGGTATTGCACATGGTCTGGTTGGTCTCTTTGAGGCCGACCTCTCGGAATCAATCCATCTCGTTATGGAGGATGGCTGGCGTGATCTCTTTCTTCCCTTTGACCCGCCCATTCCTCTAAAGACTGGTGATAAGGTTGTAGTTGCTATCCGGTATATTCCTGGGGATGTGAGGAGCCTTGAGATTCGCGTTTCATAGACTGATCGATAGATGGCCCTTCTCTTACCACTCTATTGGTTCAAGAGTCCTGATGTGAAGTCGCTCCTCCCTTCTCTTCTTTGCCTGTTCAAATCTTGTCTTTTCATCTTCCGTTGTTAGGATGAGTGGCGGTACTCGTTTTGGTCTGCCATCTGGACCAATTGAGACATATGTGAGAAACGCCCTGCATGTCTTTCGGGTCTCGCCCGTTATCGGATTCTCTGAGGTCACTCGTACCTCGATCTCCATTGATGCAGTTCCCACATAGTTGATCCACGCCTCTAGCATCACAATATCCCGTTGGCGGATGGGGTTCAGAAAATTCAGTGAGTCGATCGAGGCCGTCACTATTGTGCTTCTACTGTGGCGTTTTGCCACAATTCCCCCTAGTGTGTCGATCCAATCCAGAAGGCGTCCTCCGTACAAGGTACCATTGTTATTGACATCATTTGGAAATACGACCTGAGTCATCGTCGTCCTCGAGTCCGCGACACATTTACCATCCATTGCAGGCATCTCCTTGTGATCACTGCTACTCCCGACACATCTCATTTGTTTATAGTATCTTCGTGCTGTTCATATGTTCTTCTTATTCTCCCTCTTTCTTCTCTTCTCTATTATGGGAATCGCGCTATCTTCTCTTCAGACATGGTTTCGCACTGAGGCGCAGATTTTTAACATACAATGCCACGCGGCCATATGGATGGTGACTCATGATGGATCTTAAAGGCCCCCTCTGCTATTTGCTTGACTTTGATGATATCTACAAGTACGCCAATCAGACTGCGCTCAAGATCAAGGAATCTAATTGGCGTCCTGATGTGATTGTTGGCATCGCCCGTGGTGGTTGGGTGCATGCACGAATCCAATGTGACCTGCTGGGAGTCAAAGAACTTTACAGTGTAAAGGTGGATCACTGGGGTGTCACTGCCACGAAAGATGGTAAGGCACGATTGACCAGCCCTCTGAATGCTGATATCAAGGGGAAGAAGGTTCTTGTGATAGATGACATCACTGATACGGGTGAGAGCCTGACCATGGCCGTGGAACATGTGAAGGAGCAGGGTCCCGCCGATGTCCGGTCTGCTACCCTGATGCATATTGTTGGCTCCAAGTTCAAGCCTGACTACTTCGGTGTAGAGGTGACCTGGGCTTGGGAGATATTCCCATGGAATCGGATGGAAGATCTTGCACATCTCGTTCTTGAAGTGTTTAAGGGTGAAAAATTGACCGACATGGAGACCCGTGATGTCAAGAAGCACCTTCGAGAATACAACAATGTTGTTTTACCCGATGACGAACTTGAGAAGGTTCGTAATCATATGATCTTCCTTGGACACTTGAAGGATTCTCCACAGGGTAAGTGGAAACTCAAGAAATAGATAGTATGGTCAATCAATTACTGGCGGTCTGGCATGTCCAGATACGCCTCTTGTTTTGTTTTTACTATCTTCTTTTTACGAGCATTTTTCTATAACTTTACTCGTCTAAAAATTATTGATTGAATAATGACACTATGTATAAATGTGAGAAGGTAGAGCCTTCGGTCAGAGAGAAACAGGAGTGGTATCAAAAATGGCATTTGAGGCCAAACTGGATTATGTGGTCATTGACCGAAGCAAGAAGTCTGAGTTCGAATCGCTCTTACCGATCGAGATTGGAATGTTCGGAGGCAGTGGCAATTACGACCCGACCCTTGTGGAGAACCCAATCGAAGTAAAAGTGTTCACTCCCTATGGAGCTCCCTCTGATAATTTCATTGTTGGCACTGTTAAAGGGCGTTCTTTTGCATTTTTGGCAAGACATGGGCGCAGTCATACGATTCCCCCGCATATGATCAATTACCGTGCTAATATCTGGGGAATGAAGGCTCTTGGTGTCAAACGTATCATCAGTCCCGCAGCCTGTGGGAGTCTTCAGCCTGAGAAGATCAAGCTTGGTGAGTTTGTCATTGCGGACCAGATCTTTGATCGAACCTTTGGCACTCGAAAGGACACATTCTTTGAGGGTGGAACCATCGCGCACCTTGCATTTGCAGAGCCGTTCTGTCCCGAGTTGAGGAAGATCGCCTTTGAGACCGCTCAGGAACTCGGTTTCAAGGCGCATGACAAGGGAACATACGTATGCATCAACGGTCCTCGGTTCTCGACCCGTGCTGAGTCCATGTTCTATCACAATCAGGGGTGGGATGTCATCGGAATGACCGCCTATCCCGAGGCAGCTCTTGCACGTGAGGCGGGGATCTGTTTCGTCAACATCTCCATGCCGACGGACTATGATGTTCATGGTGACGAGGTTGTCACGCATGAGCTCGTCCTGAAGACGATGGCCAGTAACATCGAGCGTGTTCGCAAGTTGACTTTTGCAATGATTGACAAGATTCCTGAGACCCCGAGTTGTGAATGCCAGACCGCGATGAAGGGCGGAATATTTTAATAAAGATATATTGTGGCCGCACTGCGGCCTCTTCTTTTTCTATGGGCTCCTCTTACCAGTCATCGTCATCATCAATGTCATCCCAATCATCGCCCCAATCTTCTTCTTCCCAGTCTTCCTCGTCTTCCCACTCATCGTCCTCCTCCTCTGGGTCTAACTCTGTCTTGTCGAATGGGCACACTGGTATTGCCTCCACAGTCTCATATGCTTGTTGTCAAAAAGAGTAGTGCATTGATGCAATAAAAAAGTGGTGAGGCGGAGTCTAGTGACTCCGCAACTGGATGTTCCTACTGCCGTTTCATGATCACAATAATGATGACAATGACTACCGACATTATTCCTACGACCAGTCCAAGGACCCACGCAGGAACCATCAGTTCGTCTGGAATAGTGGTCGTTGTAGTGGTAGTGGTCGTTGTAGTGGTAGTGGTCGTTGTAGTGGTAGTGGTAGATTGTGCAGGGCTCACGGTGACGATCACAGTATCAGATACCATATTTCCTGACGAGTCGTAGGCTACGATGGTAAAGTTGTACGTCCCTGCCATGAGATAGTCCACATTGATCTCTGCCGAGTCAACCCATTGGCCTGACATGACAAGTGTTCCATTACGAAATATCTTGTAGTTCGCTGAATACAAGTCAGTGATGTTCCAGTAGATCACGTGCCCCCGCGTTCCAATGACGTAGACAATATCTTCAGGAGTTGTGATAGTTGGAGCAATCGTATCTCGTACAGTGATGAACACAGAATCAACTGCTTGGTTTCCAGACTCGTCTTTTATGAGAACTGTGAAATTGTATGTTCCCAGATCAAGTCCATCCGCGCTGGCTCTCACAGTTTCCGTATTCGTCCATGTGCCACTTGCAATGTTTGCTCCATCTCTGAAGATTGAGTAGGTCGCCGGATGATGGTCTGAGGCTGCCCAGATCACTTCATTGCCAGTGCTTCCGGCCTCGATGAAGGCATCCTGTGGATGGTCCACAACGGGAGCGGTCTGATCCGCAACGGTCGCAATGACAAAGGTCGTGTTCGTAAAGCCAAAGCTGTCATATACTGTGATCGAGAAGTTGTACGTTCCAAGTTCCAATCCATCGGTGCTGTATGAGATATTAGAGCCATCCCAGTTCTCTGAAGTGACAACGGTGTTATTTCTTTTTATAATATAATGGCTCGGACTAAATGAACGGGCGTTCCACAGGATCGTGTTGCCTGTCGAGTCTTCAATGATTGATGCAGTTGCTGGCCCCTCGACTTCTGGCGGTACTGGTCTTGTGACCCCACTGGGATAGTGATCGATTGAGCCTGCGCTTCCGGGTACCGAATAGTTCCCAGTCCCATTATAGTCGCTCCATGAATTCCCCTTGCTCACGCCGTCATCCCATGCATTATTCGTGCCGTTATCCTGTGCGTTAATTGGATTCTTGCTGATCACGTTCTCCACGAATGTGGCATTACTTGTGGACAAAACTACAATCCCGGTAATGTTGTTCTTTATTACCGCATTGTTTGTCAGAGTCGCATTATTGGAACTGGTGACATAGATACCGTACCTATTTGTAATTGCGATGTTGTTTCTCACAGACACATCGAATGCACCATTGGTTATGATTCCATAATCGGAACATTCTGTGACCAAGTTGTTAGTTATGCTAACATTAGTTGATATGTACAAGTAGATTCCATATTTTGTTGCTATGGCCGAATTTCCTTCAATGAGAGTTCTGTTCGAGGCTAACACTGTAATTCCTGATGTATCGCTATTTGATACCGTGTTGTTGATGAAGCGGGAATCAGGCGAATATTCGGCGTACACACTATGTTGTGGTATTGATCTTACAGTGTTATTGAGGAAGTACATCCGTTTCGAGTATTGTATGAATACCCCATAGAATTGTGTATCGCGAATAACACTATTCATGATCGTACAATTGTCGGAATAATTCACGTATAACGCACTGGTGGCTGAGTTGCTAATAGTGCAATTATTCATCGTCACATTTGCCGAATATAATATCTGAAGGGTATTGCGGTAATTTTCGAATATGCATGAGGTGAGTCGTGTAAAGTTTGAGTGTGTCACCAACATTGAGGCATTGTAAAAAGTTCCACCAAATACTTTCGTTCCCGTGCTGTTGACGATAATGATCTGTCCATACTTGGTACCATCTACCAGCACATTGGTCCTGTTCAAAAAGTAACCCAGTTTCTTCCCGTTGACTGTGTTATTGTTCTCTTGGAGTATCAAATGATCCAGATTCGTATCGTCTAGGTAGACGCCGCAGGACTCGAAGACACTGTTGGTCAGCGAGTAATCATACGAGCTTTGAACATAGAGACCTTCAACTTCGCATCCCGTTATTGTGGTCATGTCTACTGAGAAAGTATGGCTTAGTTTCACAAAGATCCCAGTTGCTATCCCATAGAGCGTATTATGGGCCATCGATATATTATACGCTTGTGTGATTGAAATGCAATAGGATGAAGCGTTAGCAATGAGATTGTTTGTCACGTATGAAGAGTTTACAGTATTCATGTAGATGCCTGTTGAAACTGTTGAGGTGATCTTGTTCGAAGTGATGTTCCACGTATTTGAAGTGTGGATATAGATTCCTTGTGTTCCTGTGCCAGTAAATAGATTCCGTGAAACCGTGACATTATTGCATATAGTTGCCTTAATTCCCATGTAATCAGTTGTACTAAAGGTCGAGTTATCTATGAGCACATCATCAACGTTGCTGATGATGACTGCATATTGAACATCGGAAATAGAACAATTGTGGATGTAGAGGTCATTTGAGATTGCTGCATGGATCCCGAATACTGGACTAGTTATGGTGGTATTTGTTATCCTTGTGTCATTGTTGTTACTGAGGTAAATACCCTCATTCTGAACTTTGATGATACAATCTTCAACGGCCCCATGATCATTGTCATGCAAATCTATGCCGTAGTATGTATAGTCAGATCCTGATGAATTTGTGATGTAACAGTTTCTGATGACAAAGTAGGCAGTCGTTGTCCTGATCTCTATTCGAGTCTGCGAGCTACTTGAGATGGAGAGGTTCTCTAACCTATACGGATCACCCGCAGTTCCCGTGCCTGGAAAACCTTGTGCTGAGAAACCCGCATTAGATGTGATTAGAATGGGGGAATGTGTGGTATAGGCCAATGCACTGCCCGAGTCAGTATTTTCCGGCATGAGCTGTGTATCCTGTCTGATGACTGTTTTTTCTACACCGCTTAGAGTTATTGCCAGTGCAAAGATCATTGTTACTACAAATAGGTACGGTATGATGACGTGCTTGTTCACTATTTTCACCTAAATTGGTGGCAGACGTTTCTATGAATGAACAGTCAAAAACCTCGTAAAATGTAATGACCGTTGGAACTCTGTGTTTTTTCACCCCTCAAAAGTCTTCGCTTTTTTGTGGTCGCACACCTGACCTATGACAATAGATTCTGGCAGAATGATCATGTACTAAGGGATGGATAATATCACCGCAAGTCATAATAAGGTACATTTGGGATTCGCAAATGTTTACACTAAAAGGTGAATTCTGCGATGGGATCGGATGCACAGACAGTGGACATGTTCAAATGTCCAGTCTGCAATGGCAATATCCGAACCGGCCCCGACGATGTGGTCATCACCTGCCCCTATTGCGGGCAGACCTCCACAATCGAAGGGAAGGCGATCAGTGATCATCTCATGGAGGCAGCAAAGGACGAGGATGACCGAATTAAAGGTTTCAAGAAATTCCTCGAGAAGAACAAGGGCATGAATAAGTCCCTCGTTCGTGATGCCGAAGTGGTTGAACACACCCTGATCTACGTGCCGGTCTGGACTGCAAAGGTCAAGGCAGACTCTTGGTACAAAGGCTATAAGACGGTTCAGGTTCCTGTTCAACGGACTGAGACCTATACCGATAGTGAAGGTCACACTCAGACCCGTACAGTGACGGAATACGAGACCGGATATGTCCCTGTTCAGGATGAGATTCATACAGACACAGATGAGCGGCTCTTGGCGAGAAAAGGGGCACGGATCTATGGTCTTGAAGAATATCTTGAGACTATTAATCTAAAAGACACAGAACCCTATAATTTTGAAAAGATCAAGGACTTGAACCCAACGATTCTAAATGCCGAGATCGGACAGGAGGAATTCGAGAAGGCGGTTCACAGTAGGGTTGCTGACCGTCATCGTGCGCAGGCCAAGTCGGCTCTTACAGAGCTCTTTGATTGTAGGACCACAACAGATGTTCGAGGAACGACCTATCTCCAAGCGCCCTTTGCACTTATCCGGTACAAGTTCCATGGTGATCTGTACAAGTGCGCTCTCGATGCTCACTCAGGTAAGGTTGTTCTTGGAGAGATTCCTATCACCAAGGGCCAGAGAATTATGTGGGCCCTGATCGGTCTCATCGGTATCATTGTCGGTGGGGTCGGTGGCGAACTGGCTTACCTCGGGAGTCTGATTGATTCAACCAGCCGTATCATTGGTGGTGCTGTCGCTGCAATCATTGGTGTGATCATGGCGTTCTTTGGCTTCAGAGTGCTGCTTATGACGCAGCGGGAGAAGCGGGGGTGATATCATGGTGAGATGTGCGTTTTGTGATGCTGATTTCGAGGCGGGTCCTGGAGATGTTCTGCTGGTCTGTCCATACTGTGGTACAGCACAGACAACGGCTGGCAAGAAGTTCAAGGATCATTATATGATTCGAGTTCACTTCCCGCAGTCAGAGGCCCAGAGAACCCTACTTGATTGGTGTTCCAAACAGCTCGGTGCTCCGCATGACCTTCCGGTTGCAGCCAAGTTTGTCAAGGCCAAACTGGTCTTCTATCCATTCTGGATCAGTCGTGTCGATGCAGATACTACCTACAAGGGTATGGGCAAGGATGCGAACTTCTACGACGAGTGGCCACAGTATCGCGGTGCATACAAGCGAATTGATTTCTACTGGAAACCCGAGTCCGGGCGATTCCAGAGACGCTACGAGCTCAGTGTACCGGGTATAGAGAATATTGACGAGGATATCAAGAACTTCCCGATCCCCACACGTGCGAAGGAATACTTCAGTCATGCACATGCTGAGGAGTTCGATGGGAAGGTCCTGCATAGCCAAGTCGGTGAAGATGAGGCGCGGGAGATCGCAAAGAACCTAGCCTTCGAGAGACAGACCGCATTGATAATGGATGAGGTTGACAAGATCGACGAGCGCAATGACGACATTGATGTTGGCGAGACCTATCTGATCCATGTTCCTGTCTGGGAGCTTGAGTATCGGTATGGTAGTCGAACGTACAAGGCTTCGGTTTC